>CBFGIY010000019.1:0-33674 GCA_965648935.1 Caldifarciminota bacterium | reverse complement strand
GTGCGCGGGGCATCTACCTGGCTGCCGACTATCGGCAGGCGATCAGTCGTGCCCGACGCTGGGCTTTACGCTGGCGCGAGTGCGAGCCGTCGGCGGTGCGCTGCCTGGAGACCGACATCGAGGACCTGCTGGTCCACATGCGGGAACTGAAGCACGAACGCCGGCTGTGGGTAAAGGTCAGAACCACGAACGTGATTGAACGAATGTTCCGGGAGCTGCGAAGGAGAACCCGGCCCATGGGTTGCTTCGCCAACCCAGCCAGCTGCGACCGGATCGTCTATATGTTGTTTGAAAAGCTGAACCGACGGTGGCAGAATCGCCCGCTCTGGACTGCCTGTGAATCTACACAAAAAGATTGACGCTACCGCCGACCTGCCGGCACCGGAATAGGACTGCTGAAGCTAACGAACCCGGACCAGCCGGGCGGCTTCGCTCCGACCCGACCCAAGCAGGCGAACCAGGTAGACCCCGGGCGGCAGCCCCGCGCCGACAGCCTCGCCCGGGCCGCGGCGTTCAACAACCCGTCCGGCGCAGTCAAGGACCTCCACCGTCTCTGTCCATTTGGGCAGCTTCATAGCCCCGAACAGGCCTGGCCCGGACCGCCGCTCGGTACGGAGCAACGCCGACAGACGCACCTCAACGGCCAGGTCGAGTGCGCGCCGAGCATTGACCAATCCGAAGCCGTAGTCCCAGTCGCGCCCGGGCGCGCCCATATCGACGCTTGACGCGGCAAGCAAGCCCCGCACATCGGCAGCTGACAACGAAGGGTCCAGCGCCAGCAGCAGCGCGGCCACGCCCGCAACCTGCGGCGCGGCCATCGACGTGCCTGAAGCGAACGCGAAGCTGCCACCGGGAATCGTGGAGGGTATGTCGACGCCGGGAGCCGAGAGCTCGACCTGTGCCCCGCGGTTGGAGAAACTGGCAACGGCAGAGCCTCTGGCCAGCGCGCCGATCGCCACGCACTCGTTCAGCCCTGCTGGGAAATTGACCTGCTGCGAGCCTTCGTTGCCCGCAGCCGCGACCAGCAGCACGTTGCGGCTCGCCGCATACTGACAGGCCTCAACCAGCGGGGTCGGGGCGCTTGACCCGCCCAGGCTCATGTTGACCACCCTGCAACCGTTGTCCGCAGCCCATCGGATGCCCGAAGCCAGCGCCGATGTATTGCCGGTGCCCGAATCGGACAGCACCTTGACCGCGTAGAGCTGGACTTGGGCCCAGCCTGCAATTCCTATACGGTTGTCTATCGCGGCAGAGACAATGCCCGCGACATGGGTGCCGTGAAAGGCCTCAGGATGGCCCGGATTATCGGGTCGCGGGTCATTGTCGTTGCTCACGAAGTCATAGCCTGGGCTGCCCGGCACAAACGCCCCCGTCAAGTCGGGGTGATTGTAGTCCACGCCGTTGTCAATGATTGCCACCTTGATGCCGGTCGCGCCGGTTACAATCTCCCAAGCCTTGTCCGAGTACATCACCCACTTGTCCCACTGGTACTGCAGGAAGAAAGGATCATTGGGCACGAGAGCCGCACGCACGACGCAGTCCGGCTCGACATAGCGGACGGCCGGGCTCGCGGCCATCAGCCCGGGCACGTCGGCCGCGCCGGCCTGCACCACGGCGAAACCCAGCACGGTGTCAACGCGTAACACCTCGACACCAGCGCGTTCGACCACGCCGAGCATCGCGGCCAGTCCGCCGGCGCGACAGCCAACAACATACCGGCCCGGCAACACATCGCCCGAGCTGATAGGTCTTGGTCCGGGGACTTTGCAATGGACAAACTCGGCCCGATGCTGACCGTAGCGCAGAACGTCGTCCGGGCCGACCGGCACGAACTCGGGCCTGGACAGAACCGAAAGCAACAGCGTAAGTAACAGCATCGGCTACTCCAGTGTGAACCGGGCCCAGACGACTCTTTCCGAACCCTCGGAGTTGACGAACACAATGTACTGGCGGCCGGCGGACGTCGGCCGCAACACCGAGTACTCGCTCACAGCCACGGCCTCGGCTATGGCACTGTGGGGCTGGCCGTTCTGGAACCTATCGAAGTTCTCGCCGTCCAGCCAGGCGAAGCGCGTGAGATTGCCCGACTGCACCCTAAACTCACCGACAAGCGTGTCGCCGGCACGGGCATCGAAACGGGTCGCGGAATATCGGCCGTTGGCGATGGTGATGGTGCCATGGTAGACACTACGCTGGCCGCCCTTGAGCACCTGCACCGAAACCGAGTCCGAAAACCCCCGGTTGCCCGACAGGTCGGTCGCGACCGCCCAGAGCCGGTGCCAACTTCTGTCTGGGAGCGGTCCTGTGTCCCACGCCGCGCTGTAAGGTCGCAAGGAATCCGAGCCGAGAAGGTCGCCGTTGACAAAAAAGTCCACGACCGAAACGCCTAGGCTGTCGATGGCGTCAACCTGGAGCAATACCGTGCCGCTGACATAGCCTGAGTCGGCCGGGCTACGCCAGAAGCAGAACGGCGGCTCCCGGTCAAGCCCGAGCAGCCAGTCACAGCCCGCGTTGGCAAGGGCCAGCCCCGCGGCCAGCATGACAGCCGGCCACCGCGACCAGAGACGCCTAGAGCTCATACTCATCTCCTACTTTGGGCAGAATCACGTCTCTCACACCAAGCCCGCGCAGGGGCGCGACCATCGCCTCTGCAACAGCCGGCTCGGAATGCACCACGAACACCTTCTTCAGCCGCGGTAGATTCATACCCGCGACATACGCGAGCAGGCCGTTGCGGTCGGCATGGGCGCTGAACTCGTTCATTACGACCACATCACAGCGCACTATGTGCTCCTCGCCGTATATCTTGACCACGGGCGCCTTCTCGACGAGGTGCCGCCCCAACGTGTTTTCGGCCTGGAACGACACTATCAGCACTGCATTCCTCGGGTTCTCAACCGAATGTTTGAGGTGATGCAGTACCCGGCCGGCTTCGCACATACCTGACGCGGAGATGATTATGCACGGTTCGGTCGCCTGGTTCAAGGCTTTTGACTCCTCGACCGAACCGACATAGCGCAGCCCTTCAAAGTCGAACGGCTGCTGATGGCCATTGAGCATACCGTAGGCTTCTTCGTCGTAGTACTGCGGATAACTGCGGTAGACCTCGGTCACCGAAGTAGCCAGCGGGCTATCGACATACACCGGCATGGGCGGAATCAGCTCGTGCTGGCGGAGCCGGTTCAGCGTGTAGACGATTTCCTGGGCCCGCTCGACCGCGAACGAAGGGATAATGATCTTGCCGCCGCGGTCGTGCACGCGCGTCACCACATCAGCCAGTCTGGAGTCAACCTGCGTGTAATCGCCGTGCAGCCGGTTACCGTAGGTCGCCTCGATAATCGCGAAGTCGGCCTCGGTCACCTGCACCGGGTCGCGGATGATGGGCATCCGCCGTCGCCCGAGGTCGCCCGTGAAAAGCAGACGCCGGCCCTCAACCTCGATATCGACGAGGGCCGAGCCAAGAATGTGTCCAGCGTCGTGCAGATTCACGGTGAATGGCCCGAGCTTGTTGCGCCGGGCATAGCTCGTACCCTCGAGGTAGCGCAGCGACTCCTCGGCGTCTTCGACGGTGTATACTGGACGGCGCGGCTCGCTGCCGTTGTTGCGCTTGTGCTTGTTCACATAGCGCACATCAGATTCCTGAATATGCGCCGAATCGCGCAACAGCAACCGGGCCAGTGCCACCGAACCGCGTGTCATCAGAACCTTGCCGCGGAACCCGTACTTCACGAGGTTTGGTACGTTGCCGACATGATCAATATGGGCGTGCGAAATCACGCAATGGTCGACATCGCGCGCCTTGAAAGGCAGGTTGCGATTGGTATGTTCGGCCTCGTCACGATGCCCTTGGAACAGGCCGCACTCCAACAGCAGAGTGTGCTTGCCCGATGTCAGCAGGTGTTTGGAGCCGGTGACCGTGCCGGCCCCGCCCCAGAACCGCAACTTCACGAAGCCGTGCCTCCGGACCGGTTCTGCAGCCGCCTCATCCGGGCCATATTGCGCTGGTCATCACCCTCGGCCTTGCGCGGCGTCTCCATTACTCCTGGCAGCATACCGAGAAGCGGGTGAGTCGCGATGGCACGGAACCCGCGCTCCCCAATGTTGCCTTCGCCGATGTGCCAGTGCCGATCTCTGCCCGAGCCCAGTTCTGCCCTGGTATCATTCAGGTGAAGCAGGCACAGTCGGCCGAACCCCAGGACCCTGTCGAACTCGCGAACCACGGTGTCGACCACCTTGCGCGTGCCAATGTCATACCCCGCGCAGAAAAGATGCGCCGTGTCTAGGCATACGCCGACACGGTCCGTCCTCCGTAGCCCGCCGAAGACCCCGGCCAATCCCTCAAGCCTCGCCCCCACATCGCCGCGCGACCCGGCAGTGTTCTCAACCAGCAGTTTCACGCTTCGGCCCGGTGCGCGACCAAGCGCAGCGTTGATCGAACGCGCGACCAGCGCACACGCCATTGCCGGACTGACCCGCGCGTTACTTCCGGCGTGCACCACAACGTACTGCGCCCCAAGCAACGCCGCTCGCTTCAGTTCCGCGGCAAGTGCCGTCACTGTCCGCTTTCTGAGCAGCGGCTCGTCAGTCGCAAGGTTCAGCAAGTAAGGAGCGTGAACAATGACCGGCGCGATGCCGGCCTTCTTGATGTCGGCCCGGAAAACAGCCGCCTCAGTCCTGCTGATCGCAGTTGTCCGCCAGCCGCGCGGGTTGCGGCTGAACAACTGAATGCACTGGCAGCCAAGCGCTACGGCCCGCTCGCACATTCGCGCGAGGCCGCCGGCAATGGAAACGTGGAAACCAAGCCTCAAGAGTCCACCGATACTAGACAGCCCCTGCTGTCAGTCAACACCGAACGCCTCATCTCTCTTGGCCCAAGTGCCTCATCAGAACGGCCGCCAAGCGAACCTGTGACGGAAAGAACGTGACAAGACGAGATGACAGATAAGTGCCAAGAGGTAAGCGCAAGAAAGTCTGTCACTTGCAGACATGTGACGATTTGCGGGGAAGCCGAAGCTGCAAAGCCGAACCGTTGGGGGACCGCCCCCGGGGCGGTCCTGCAGAAAGAAACGGCAGACTTGGGTTGAGGAATTCGACAGCTACTAAGACGGCAGCAAGTAATGACCGAATCTGGGCGTGATCTGCGACCGCTTGCCCTGGCCGCCGAGTCGGATACTGCGGGGCGAGCAACAGGGCGAGCAAGATCGGAAGTATTGTGCCGCGGCCTGATGCGCCACCCTGATGGCGTCAGCGCGGCTGATCCCGGACAGGAAGGTGCCGGCCCATGAGAGTTACAGTGCGAGAGACGCGATCACAAGAAGCGATGAAGCTACCGTCGGCCGGTGCTTGCACCGAGTGGGGCCGAATCCCGGTCGGGATGAAACCAAGCAGGGCCCAATCCGCAATTCGCATCACCGCGACCGCGCCGCTGTCATAGTCGGTTGCAACGTGGAGATACTTGCCGCGTCCGGTGGTCGTCATTCCGCAGACGGGTGTGCCAAGGTCAACAACCCGAACGAGCCGGTTGTCGCCGGCACGAAAGACCGCGAGCCGGTTGCCGTAGTACTCCGAAGCGACGACATGCTCACCGTCAGGGAGACAGCGGACACGGTGGGCACGGAAGCCGAGGTCGACGACGGCGGCAACCGCCAGGTCGCTTGTACGGATGCAGGTCAGCGTGGCCGAGCCGATGCCGACGGCATAGACCAGACTGCCGTTCGGCGTACAATCGACGTCGTGCGGTATCGGGCCGACGTCGATGTGGGCCTCGATCGAAAGGTTCTCTGTCCGTACCACGGTCAGCCGATCGCCGTTCTGGTCAGCGACAAAGCACCGCCGGCTGTCGGGCGTCACGCAGCAGCGGCCCGGCGAGCTGCCCACATCTTCGACCAAGCCGACCACGAGGTTGTCCGAGATGCGGACAACGGATAGCGAACCGTCGAACTCGTTGACAACGTAGATGCGACCGCCAACCGGGTCGGGCGCAACAAACCACGCGCTGTTCCCGCAGACAACTCTGGCAGACACAGAGCGTGATGCGACGTCGACGACCGTCAGGTGGTTGCCAATGGAGTTAGCGACATAGATGCGGCTGCCATCAGGCAGGACCGCGATGTCGGTCGGCTCTCCGCCGACCGGTATCGTCGCTAGAACCGAATCTGGGTAAAGGTCTCCCCCTGCCGGGTCAGCTCCCGGGACCTGCGGTTCGGCTGGCGGTCCTGTGCAATCCATCCTGCTCCTCCATAGTGCGGCCGCCTGGTCGCTTTGTCAAGCCAGTTTGTGCGCGCGGGCTCAAAGTCACCCTGCACGGTTTGCTTTGGTTGAGTTTGACCACTACAATCGACTAGAATGCTACTCGGCGACCTCATGATGCACAGCCTCTGCGATGGGTTCTTCGGCGTCGACGGCGGGGCGATGTTCGGTGTCGTCCCGCGGCCGGCGTGGCAGAAGCTCCAGCCCCCTGACGAAGGCAGCCGCATCAGGCTCGCACTGCGGCCCCTGCTCATAATCAATGGCACAGCCCGCGTGCTGGTCGACTGCGGTATTGGCGACAAGTCAGATCCGGACTTCGCAGACGCCTGCCGCGTGGAAAGGACCGATACCATCGACGCCTCGCTTGCGCGCGCCGGCTTGCGCGCCGACGATATCACTCACGTCATACTGACTCACCTGCACTTCGACCACTGCGGCGGCGCCACACGCATTGAGTCAGGCCGCGTCGTGCCGCGTTTCTCCAAAGCCCGGCACTATGTACAGCGAGCCGAGTGGCAGCTCGCTGTTAGCCCGAACCACCGGTCGCGCGCCGCCTATCTCACCGAAGACTTCGTGCCGGTGAAGGAAGCCGGCCTGCTTGAAGTTGTCGAAGGCGACTTCATGCCAGTGCCCGGAATCGAGGTGAAGCTCGTTCCCAGCCACACTCCCGGGCTTCAGGTCGTTTTCGCCCGTTCCGGCGGGCGCACCGCGCTCTTCTGGTCCGACCTCTTGCCCACGCAGTCACATATTGCCACGCCCTACATTATAGGGTATGATGTGCTGCCGCTTGAGACAATGAACGCTAAGGAGCGTCTGGTCGCTCAGGCCGTGGCAGAGCAATGGCTCTGCTTCCCAGCCCATGATGCAGAGGTCGCCGCCGGTACGCTTGCAGATGTCGACGGCCGCCTGCGCCTGGAACCGTACCGACACTACTAGAGACGGAAATTACTGGAGGATTCGATGCCCAATACTGACTGGCGCGAAAGGTACAAGGACAAGCTCAAGACCGCAGCCGAGGCACTCGAGGTGTTGCGGCCGGGCCAGCGCGTTTTCATCGGATCGGCCTCGGGCACGCCCCAGAGGCTGGTGACCGCACTCGCCGACAAGCCGGTCGAGGACATCGAGATAGTTCACCTGCTGACGCTCGGTGTCGCCGAGTACGCACAGGAAAGGATGGCATCGCGCTACCGCGCCAACTCCTTCTTCATCAGCGCCAATGTCCGCCAGGCCGTATGGGAAGGCCGGGCCGACTACACCCCCATCTTTCTTTCCGAGATACCCGCGCTGTTTCGTGCCGGCCGGATGGCGCTCGATGTGGCCATCGTCCAGGTCTCACCGCCCGACGAGCACGGCTTCTGCAGCTTCGGCGTGTCGGTCGATATAACCAAGCCCGCGGCTGAGGCGGCCCGCCTGGTGATAGCCGAGGTGAACCCGCGGATGCCACGCACCCTGGGCAACAGCTTCATCCACGTGAACGAGCTCGACGTGCTGGTCGAGAACGACGCCCCGGTCTACGAGTTCATCACACCCGGCGAGAGCGAGATCGCCCGGCGCATCGCGAAGAATGTGGCCGACCTGGTGGAGGACGGCTCAACCATCCAGGTCGGCTACGGCGGCATCCCCAACGCGCTGCTGTCGTACCTGAAAGGAAAGAAAGACCTCGGCGTTCATACCGAGGTATTCTCTGACTCGCTCATCGACCTCATCGAGGCGGGAGTGGTCAACTGCCGCCGCAAGACTCTGCACCCGGGCAAGATAGTCGTCTCCTTCGCGATGGGCAGCCAGCGGCTCTATGACTACATCAACAACAACCCGATGTTCGAGTTCCACCCGGTTGACTACACGAACGACCCTTACATCATCGCACAGAACGACAAGATGGTAAGCATCAACTCGGCGCTCGAAGTCGACTTGACCGGCCAGGTCTGCGCCGATTCAATCGGCTACAAGTTCTTCTCCGGCATCGGCGGCCAGGTCGACTTCATTCGCGGCGCGGCCCGCTCGCGCGACGGCAAGCCGGTCATAGTCCTGCGCTCGACCCGCGACAGCGACAGCTTCTCGCGCATCGTTCCGGTGCTGACCGAGGGTGCCGGCGTGGTCACTTCGCGCGGCGATGTCCACTATGTTGTAACCGAGTGGGGAATCGCCTACCTGCACGGTAAGACCGTACGCGAGCGCGCCCTCGCGCTGATATCAATCGCCCACCCCAAGTTCCGCTCCGAGCTGCTACGACTGGCGAAGGAACGCCACTACGTCTATGCCGACCAACCCGACGTTTCGCTTGTGCACGCCCGTTACCCCGAGGAGTTCGAGACCGAAACCCGGCTGCGCGACGGTACGCCGCTGTTCATCCGGCCGATCAGACCGACTGACGAGGAAGCGATGCAGGAGCTCTTCTACTCCTTCTCGCGCGAGACCGTCTTCTACCGGTTCTTCTCGTATCTGAAGGCGATGCCCCACGAGAAGGTCACGAAGTTTGTCAACGTCGACTACGAATCGGAAATGGGCATCGTCGCGACGGTGAAGAAGGCCGGCACCGAAACGCTCATCGGCTCGGCCCGCTACTACGTCGACAAGGCTACCGGGCTCGCCGAATACGCCATCGCTGTCAAAGACGACTGGCAGAATCGCGGCGTCGGCGTCGCGATGTTCGAGCATCTCATTCGCATTGCCAAGGCGAAGGGTGTCAAAGGTTTCATCGGCTACGTGCTCGATACCAACACCCGCGCCTACCGGCTGATGACCCGCACCGGTTACCCGATCGAGACCAAGTGGGAAGACGGGGTCTACACACTCACTATGAGGTTCAAGGATGAGCCGAAGTAACCTGCACTTCCTGTTTCGCCCTCAGTCCATCGCTGTGGTCGGGGCATCGACCCGCGAGGGCAGCGTCGGCCGCGCGCTTTTCGCCAACATCCTGATGAACGGCTATACCGGCGTGGTCTACCCGGTGAACATGAAGACCAAGAGCGTGCTCGGCGTCAAATCCTATCCTTCAATACTGCACATCCCCGACGAGATCGACCTTGCCATCCTAATAGTGCCAGCGCTGACCGTGCCCGCAACCATCGCCGAGTGCGGACAGAAGGGCGTCAAGGCCGCAATCGTAATCAGCGCCGGGTTCAAGGAACTCGGCCCGACCGGGGCGAAGCTGGAGCGCAGCGTCCGTGACCGGGCGCGCCAGTACGGCATCGCTATGATCGGACCAAACTGCTTTGGGATGATCAACTCGGACCCGAAAGTCAGTCTCAACACCACGTTCGGCCGGGTTATGCCCCGCCCCGGCAACATCGCGTTCGTATCCCAGTCAGGCGCGGTCGGGGTCAACGCTTTGGACTACGCCACCTCGGAAGACGTCGGCCTGTCCAAGTTCGTTTCAATTGGCAACAAGGCCGACATCAACGAGAACGACCTGATGGCCTACCTGAAGGATGACGACGAGACCTCGGTCATCTGCCTCTACCTCGAGGACCTTGTCGACCCGCGCGAGTTCATGCATATCGCCCGTGAGATCACCTCCGACCCCAACCATCCCAAGCCGATACTGGCCATCAAGGCCGGCCGCACCTCAGAGGGCGCCAAGGCCGCGTCGTCGCACACCGGTGCTCTGGCCGGTTCGGACGAGGCGTACAATGCGTTCTTCGCCCAATCGCGCATCCTGCGCGTCGAGACCATCAACGAGCTATTCGCCAAAGCCGCAGCTCTGGCTTGGCAGCCGACTCCGGCTGGACGCCGCGTTGCGGTCCTGACCAATGCCGGTGGTGTCGGCATCATGGCAACCGACGCCTGCATCACTAACGGGCTCGAAATGGCCCGACTGGCGCCCGAGACCATCGAACGGATGAAACCGCATCTGCCCGCGACTGCCGCGGTCGGCAATCCGGTCGACGTCATCGGCGATGCCGACGAGAAGCGTTACCGCATCGCGCTTGAAGCCATCGTCGCTGATCCCAACGTCGATGGCGTTATTCCCATATGGACTCCGACGTTGATGGCCGAGTCCGTGGACATAGCCGCCCTCATCGCCGAAGTCGGCTCGGCCTGTGAAAAGCCGGTGCTCGCCTGCATTCAGACGATGGGCGACAACGCCGCGATCCGCCGTGCCCTGCTCAAGGACCGTATCCCCCACTACCAGTTCCCGGAAAACGCAGCCCGAGCGATGGCGGCAATGGCCCAGTTCGCCAACTGGAGCCATCGCCCGGTCGGCGAGCCGCAGCGTTTCACCGACACGCGACCCGAGGACGTACGCCGGATTGTCGACGCGGCGCGCGCGCGCAAACCCGTGTTCCTGTCCGAGCCGGAAGGGCATAAGATTCTGCGCGCCTACGGCCTGCCCGTGCCCGAATTCAGGCTGGCGCGCAGCCTCGACGAGGCGCTAGACGCTGCCCGAGCCATCGGCTACCCGGTCGTGCTAAAGATAGTTTCGCCGCAGATACTTCACAAAACCGACTTCGGCGGAGTACGCGTCGGCATCACAGATGAGGCCGCTCTGCGGCGCGAGTACGGCGACCTCCTCGCCGGGATCAGCTCCATGAAGCCTGACGCCGAAATCTGGGGTGTGCTGGTTCAATCGATGGCACCCAAGGGTACCGAAACCATCCTGGGTATGAAACGCGACGCGCAGTTCGGCCCGCTACTCATGTTCGGGCTGGGCGGCATCCTGGTCGAGGTACTCAAGGACGTCGTGTTCCGCCTCGCTCCACTGAACGACATCTCGGCCGACTCGATGGTGCACGGAATCAAGGCCGCTCGCCTGCTTGGGCCCTTCCGCGGCCAACCGGCCCGCGACACGGCACGTGTCAAGGAATGTCTGCAGCGGCTATCCCAGCTCGTCACTGACTTCGCTGAATTCGACGAGATTGATATCAACCCTCTCCTCGTGTACGAGGAAGGCAAGGGTGCGCTCGTGCTTGACGCCCGCTTCGTACTGAGCTAGGCGAAAAGACTCATCAAGACCGTTGCAGCTGGGCCGGTCTCGCCTGCCCTGAGGATGCATGGCAGCGAGTCTGCCGTTGCTGTTGCGTTGTGGCGCTGCTCTTTGGACTATGTAGCGGCGGCAATGGAGGTGACCAGAGTCGAACTGGCGACCCCCTGCTTGCAAAGCAGGTGCTCTCCCAGCTGAGCTACACCCCCGACGCTGCTGAACGACAGTAGGATATTCCCGCTGCGATGCGTGTCAAATCAGACCGGCCGCGCTCGAGGCGCGGCCGGTCTCCGGGGTTGACAGACATCGCGTAACCCGGCGCTGTCTGCCTTTCAATGGTGGGGCCGGCTTACCCTGTGAGACGTTAAGAGTGCCAAGTTTCTAGTGAGGCGGCAGGCTCTTGTAGAGAAGTCCGACTCGTCAGGTGTAAGCCAGCTCCGAATCGTCTGGTCCACGGAGAGAATGACAGGGGGGTCGTTGGCTAGATAGGCAAACTTGGTGCGGGCAGCGCCAAGCAAGGAGGCTGGGATGCCGTGCCGACCCCCACAGAGCAGACTAGTTAGACTGGATGCTTCTCATCGTCCCTGCGTCGGCGCCGGAAAGACTCCGGCGCCGTAACGCGATATAGCTTCACCGCTCGACGGGAGGGATATCCGCATCTTCCAACCCGGTCAATTGATGACGAATGGGATGTTCCGAGGCAAAGACTTCTGAGGCTGCAGAGAACGGCTGGAGGCTGAGAGGATGGAGGAAATCAGGCATGATGCCCGGATGTAGCGCAGAACCGCTCCATCCCATTCGCCCACGCGCTCCTCAAGGCAGAGCCCACCCCGCGGACCACACTCCGACTTGTCAAAGAACAATCCTTCGCAGAAACAGGTGTTCGGCCGCCCAGAAGACACACCGAACACCCTCACTCGACTTGTTCCAGTTGATTCAACCCGCTTCCACGCAACACCGAAACTCTATTGTGCATCTAGCGTGCCAGAACCAGGCAGACTGATACCAGCGCCACAAGAATCTGAAATGACTCATCTTACACATCGCAGTATCGACTCGAGCAAAGTGCGACAACGCTCGCCCAAATCAGCCAGCGCCGTGCAACACTTTATTCTTCAGAGACTTAACCAAGCCGCGACATAGGCTGCCCCCTCCGTGCGGAAACTGCGCCCCTGGCAGGACGCTCCTTGACTAGGCTTGTCAATGAGTTATAATCGCCAATGTGAGTGGCCATATTCCAGGGTGGCTGGTCGCAGCCGTAGAGCGAGTGGCAACCGAACAGGGTGTTGCTCTGTACGACATTGAGATATCCGGCCGCGTACTGCGCATCGCGATCGAATCACCCCGTGGCACCTCACTCGACGCGTGCGCCCGGTTCTCCCACGCTCTATCCGCGGAGTTGGATTACCGCGACCTGATGTCGGGCAGGTACTTCCTTGAAGTGACTTCGCCGGGCATCGAAAGGAAGCTCCGTCGGCCAGAAGACTTCATTAGGGCTCTCGGCCAGATGGTCAAGGTCGTGAGCTCTATCGGTCCTCTGGAAGGTCGACTGGTGGCGGCCGACGCAGACGGAATCGCCGTCGAATTGGACCCGGCCAAAGGCGCTGCCGAGACCCGCTTTCTCGAGTATCGGCAGGTAACCCGGGCTCAGGTACGGGTGTCCGATGAAGAGCTTTTCTCGGACAACCGTGACCGCAGACAATCTAGCAAGAGGAATGATGAATAAGGACATCGCCAACCTGATCGTTCAGATCGCCCGAATCCGTAACGTCGACGTGACCTACGTCTGCGAGACTCTGCGTGCCAGCATAGTGGCCGGGCTCAAGCGGCGCTACGGTTCCACGACCGAAGCCGACGCGCAGATTGACCCGGAAACGGGTGACATACGTGTCTTCCTTGCCAAGAAGGTCGTCGACCGCGTCGCCAACTCCGGGCAGGAGATCTCGGTCACGGATGCTCGGGCGATCTCCACTTCCTCCCAAGCCGGCGACATGGTGCGAGTCGAGGTCCCGCTCGACGAACTCGGACGAATCGCCATCCGCAAAGCGTCAGACGAACTGGTGCTGAAGCTGCGAGAGGCCGAGCGGACGAAGCTGTACGACGAGTTCTCCAAGAAGAAGGGTGAGATCGTGACGGGGACGATACAGAAGATCGGGCGCGATGAGATCATCATCAACCTCGGGCTCATAGAAGCAGTCCTCGCCAACCGCGAGCAGCTCAAGGCTGACCATTACCGTCAAGGGCTGCCCCTGAAAGCCTATGTCCACCGGGTCGACAAGACCCCGATCGGCCCGCGCGTGTTCCTATCTCGCACGCACCCGGAGTTCCTGCGCAAACTCCTCGCCCGCGAGGTTCCAGAGATCCGCGAGGGTGTGGTAGAGATCAAGGGGATTGCCCGCTCACCCGGCTTCAGATCGAAGGTCGCGGTTACGTCGCACGACGAGAAGGTCGACCCGGTCGGTGCTTGCGTCGGTTTCCGCAAGTCGCGCATCGACAACATCATCAAGGAGCTGTCCGGCGAGAAAATCGACATCGTCCAGTGGAGCAAGGACCCGCAGGTGTTCATCGCGCGCTCGCTCGGGCCGGCCAAGGTCTCTGAGGTGATTCGCGAAGGCGAAACCTACATCGTCGTCGTGCCCGACACCGAGTTCTCGATCGCGATCGGCAAGAAGGGCCAGAACGTCTGGCTGGCAAGCCTGCTCGCAGGGGTGAAGATCGAGGTCCTGAAGGAAGCCGACCACCGGAACCGCCAGATAATGAACCGTGCCGGCTCAGTACCGCTGGAGAAGATAGGATTTGAGGCCGACCGGCTCGCCACACTCCGGGAAGGCAACATCAACACCGCATTTGACCTGCTCAGTGCTCAGACAGAGGAGCTGACCCGTCTGCTCAGCATCAGCCCGGATGCGGTCGAACCACTCAAACAGCAGGTCCGTGACGCTGTCTGGCTTCAGGGGAGCCCGCGCTTCATTGACCCATCCAAGACCGGTATGACGATCGCCGTACCGCCACCCGAATCAGCCACACCTGAGGCGGCCGCTGCCGACGAGACGGAAGGTGCCGCGAGAACTGATGCAAAGACAGCGGAGGGGCTGTAGTGCCAGCGGGCAAGCTGAAAGTCTTCGAAGCGGCCGGACAGCTCGGCCTCTCAAGCGAGGCCTTGATCGCCGTTCTCAAGGAACTGAACTTCCCGCCCCGCGGTTACACGTCGTTCATAACTGAAGCTGAATTTGAGGCGGCCAAGAACAGACTTCGCTCCGAGAAACGCGAGTTCAAGCAGTCGATACGCAAGCGCCGCGGTGCGCCCCAGCCCGCTCGGCCGCAGACCGAAGCCATCCGCCAGCAAGTTCAGCGCAACGTGCGCCAGACGCTTGCCCGGGTCCAAGGCCGTCAGGTGAAGCAGCGCAAGCGCCAGCGCGAATGCCACATCCCGGTTGAGAACCAGGGTTCAGCCTCTATCAAGGTGCAGCCTTATATGACCGTCGCCGAGTTGGCACACGCCTTCGGGACCGGCGCCTCGGACATCATAAAGCGCTGCCTCGATATCGGCATGCTTGCTACAGTCAACCAGCGGCTCGATCTGGACACCATCATGCTCATCGCAGACGAGTGTGGCGTGTCTGTCGAGCAGGCAATCGAAACCGAGGACGCCGTCACGCGCGGCGGCGTCAGGCCTCGACCGCCGGTTGTAGTGGTGATGGGCCACGTCGACCACGGCAAGACCTCACTGCTAGACTACATCCGCAAGACCAAAGTCGCGGAGTCGGAGTTCGGTCGCATAACCCAGCACACCGGCGCCTATGTGGCGCAGTACAACAACAAGCCGATCGTATTCCTCGACACACCGGGACACGAGTCCTTCACCGCAATGCGTGCCCGCGGTGCCCAGGTGACCGACATAGCCGTTCTCGTCGTTGCTGCCGACGAAGGGATCATGCCCCAGACGGTCGAAGCCCTCGACCACGCCCGGGCGGCCGGCGTTCCTGTGATTGTGGCCCTGACCAAGTCCGACCTCGCCAACGCTAACCCGGACCGTGTGAAAGCCCAGCTCGCCCAGCACGGTCTCGCGGTCGAGGGGTACGGCGGCACCACGCTGTGCGTGGAAACGTCTGCCCACACCGGCGCTGGCGTCGAAGCATTGCTCGATGCGATACTGGTCGTCGCCCTGGAACTCGACCTCAAGGCGCCCTACGACGGCCTCGCCACCGGCGTCGTGATCGAAGCTCGGGTCGACCGGGGCCGGGGCAACATAGCGACTGTGCTTATCGAGGAAGGCACATTGCATCGCGGCGACCCGTTTGTGGCGGCCGAATTTTACGGCCGGGTCCGCGACCTTCTCGACGACAACTTCCAGCCGGTCAAAGAGGCAACACCGTCCATGCCGGTCCAGGTTCTTGGATTCTCGGGCCTGCCCCAGGCTGGCGACCGATTCGACGCGACCGCCGACGAACGAACCGCGCGCGATATCGCGCAGCGCCGTTTCCTGGCCAAACGCGACCGCATCCTCTCGGCTACCAAACCCAAGGCTGTCACCCTCGAGGCAATGCAACAGGCAATCGTGGACGGCCAGGTACGAGAACTGAAGATAGTGCTCAAGGCCGACGTCTCTGGGTCGGCCGAGGCGCTCAAGGACTCGCTCGAAGGGCTCTCGCTTGATGACGTCCGGGTACGCGTGATTCACTCCGGCGTCGGCCCGGTCAACCAGAGCGACGTGCTGCTCGCGCAGGCATCCGAGGCAATCATCGTCGGATTCCACGTCCGCCCTCTGAGCGACGCCCGTACGCTCGCCGAGAAAGAGAACATCGAGATCCGGACGTACCGCATCATCTACGCCGCGATAGACGACATCCGCGCCGCGATGCTCGGCCTGCTTGAGCCAGAAAAGAAGGAAGTCACCCTTGGCCGCGCCGAAGTTCGCCAGGTCTTCCGCATACCGCGCCAAGGCACCATCGCCGGATCATACATTCTCGACGGCACCGTCAGCCGCGACGCCATGGTCCGCGTGGTCCGCGGCGACCAGACCTTGCACACTGGCAAGATCTCGTCTCTGAAGAGGTTCAAGGACGACGTGAAGGAAGTCGCCGCCGGCTACGAGTGCGGCATCGGTATCGACAATTTCGACGACATTCAGGTCAACGACATCTTCGAGTTCTATCGGATAGAAGAAGTCAAGCGCACGGCCTGACCGCACCCTACTAACCGTGCCCGTAGGACTCCTCGAAATCGACTGCCACATACCTGGCAGCGTTTCGCTGAAGGACAAACGCCGTGTTCTCTCTTCGTTGATGAGCCGCCTGCGCCGGCAATTCAACATTGCCGCCTGCGAAGTGGAGTTCCAAGACCAGTGGCAGCGGTCACGAATCGCCATCGTCTTTGTCAACACCGAGTGGCGAATGATCCAGAGCGCTATGTCCAAGCTGATGGAGTATGTCGGGCGCGACCACGGGCTGGACGTGCTCGACAGCGCCTCGAGGCAGCTCGACTAGCGCACGAACACGAGCACGCTCAGCCCGACAAGCCAGCAGTACCACGCGAAGTTATGCAGGCGCCCGCCGGAAACGGCACGGCGCAGCAGCCACAGGGCGATGACGCCGCTTGCGAGCGCCGTTGCGGCACCGATACCTGCGACTACCAGACTCAGTCCGCTGTTTGCCAGCTTGGGCAGCTCGAGCGCGACCGCGCCGAGCACCGCCGGCACAGACAGCAGGAAGGAGAACTCGAAAGCCTCGCGCCTGTCTAGGCCGCAATAGAGGCCGGCCGCTATAGTCGCCCCGGAGCGGGAGATGCCAGGCAGAGTTGCAACCGCCTGCGCGAGTCCGATCACCACTGCCCTGCGAAGATTCAGACCGGACTTGCCTGCTGGTGCAAACCGCGTTCCAAAGAGCATGGCCCCGGTGAGAAGCAGACAGATTCCGATTAGGACCGGGCTACCAAAGGCGCGGTCGACTATGTCACCAAGACCAAGCCCGACCGCCGCAGCCGGAATGCTGGCGACCGCGACCGATGAGACCATCCGCTGCGACGCTCGCCGACGGCAGACATCGGGCGCCGCCAGACCCGTCGCCATCTCAACGAGACGGCGTGCAAAAAAGACCACGACAGCAAGCGCGGTACCTACGTGCAGGGCAACGGTCAGCGGCAATCGCGCCGTCTCGGGCACCTGCCAGATGTGTTCGAGAACGACCAGATGACCAGAGCTCGATACCGGCAGGAATTCGGTTGTCCCTTGGACAACACCCAGCACCAGTGCTTCGATTTCGCTCAATGCGACTCCTAGAATGCGATCTTCAAGCTCAGGTGAACCTTACCAGAGAGCGGGCTCTCACCGAATGCCACACCGTAGTCAAGACCAAGAAGACCGGACCCGGTACCGACCCGCGCCCCCACGCCCCAGGCGGCGGCCAGCCTTATCGCCCCATCCGCGCCGTAGCCGCCGATGTCGACGAACGGATACAGCCTGGAGAGGCCGCCTGCAAGATAGCGCGGCTCGAGACTCAGCCAGCCGAGCGAACGTGCCCTGAACTGGCCGTCCCGATAGCCGCGCAGACCACCGGCACCGCCCATCCGATTCAGCTCTGGTTCCAGCAGACTCGCCGCCGAGTAGACAGCGCGAAACGCGAGACCGGCCCAACCAACCACCGAGCCGGCAACCGGCGCGGCAACCTCGAAATCAAGCTGCGAGTAGTCGGTGAGCAAGGCGGAGCTCGAATCCGCATCCCGCAGCCCCAAGCGCGTGCCGGCCCCGGCCTTGAAGCCGCGGCTCGGATTGACTGTGCTGTTCCGAACATCGTAGACAACCCCTGTGCCTGCCCAGGTGACATCGAGTCGGCGTCCCCGGGCCGCATCGACTACCCGCTCCACCCCGGTTTCCAGCACAACACGCACCGGTGTTGCGGCGACCAGCTCTGCGCGCACCAGACCCCGGGTGTGGGCGTAGCTCGTGTCGGTATTACGATGGGACATCGCGACCGTAACGTCAACAGGACTGCGCAGCAGACAGGGCTCCAGGTAATCGACAGCGTATTGAACGTCGCCGTAGCCCGATTGCCACATCCCGGACAGATTCCGGCCAGACTCGAGAAGGTTGCCGAGACGGACTCGAGCGTGGCCACTCAACACGCGGTCGGCAGCCGAATAACCCACTGCAGCAAACGCCTCGCTGGCCCGCGCCCTGCGCAGGCGCACAAGCAAGCCGGTGTCCACCGCGCTGGCTACGATCTCAACGCTGTCAACAAGTGCGAAGCCGTACGACTCGATGTTCCTCCGCCACGCCGCAACGCGCGTGGATGAGTACGGACCCGGACGAAACCGGGCCAGCTGCCCGAGAACGCCCGCGGGAGCGAGTTCTGGTTGGAAGGCAATGAAGGTCACGTTCGGTCGCGGCCCGGACCTGATGCGCAGAGTCGGCACGACACCGCCACTACTCTCAGCCAACGACACCACCGCCACCTCGGCCAAGGGGAAACCAGCCCGTTGCAGTGCTGCTGCGGCCTGCGCCACAGCACGTCCGGCAAGTGGGCGGGTGTACGGTCGACCGCGCGGCAGCGAACCTCGAACGAGTACCACCGACGTGCTGTCGTCACACGACACCTGCCAGTCACGGACAAGCGGCCTCAAACCCCAGTCCGGCTTCAGGATAAGGTCCATCACGCCCTCGCTTCGTGCGGTGTCTATGTGCAGGCTTGCCGAGAGGTAGCCGCTATCCACCATCGCCATTCTGAGACGTCTGACCTCGGCCAGAACAGCCTCGAGGTCGGAACTATCCCCGGACCTGAAAGCTGTCACGAGCCTTGGCGTGCCGTGCGGCAGCGGCCCGATAACCTCGACCCGGCCCAGTTGGAAACGCTCTCCGATGTGGCCCGTCGCGGTCAGACCGGCGACGACCAGCAGCGCGGCAATCGTGCGCGCCGGCACCGTGACTAGCTCAGAAAGAGGTACTGGCGCCAGGCCTCAGGCACCTTGGCCATACCGGTGACGGCGAATGTGAAGTAGTTGGGCTTGCGTGGCCGGCGAGCGAGCGTCATGCGCGCCTGCTGAGGTGTCCGACTGCCCTTGCGCGCGTTGCACTCCGGACAGGCACAGACAAGATTCTCCCAGCTCTCGCCGCCGTCCATCGCGCGCGGCACCACGTGGTCGGTGGTCATCGCGGTCGAGCGCCGTCCGCAGTACTGGCAGACGCCCCCGTCCCGGCGCAGGATGTTGCGCTTTGTCAGCGGTATCTCGCGTCGCTTGACCTTGACATAATAGTTCAGCCTGAGGACGCTGGGCACCCGCATTGCCAGCGACACAGCCTGAATGCGGTGTTCGTAGTTCTCCAGCGGCTCGGCCTTGCTGGCCATTACCAGCACTATTGCCCGGCGCGCCCGACAGATCGACAGCGGCTCGTAGTTCTGATTGAGCAGAAGAACGTGCCGGTCGAGCATCTGCCTCCTCAGCGGATGAACAGCTCCTTGTCGACCGCCTCCACGGCGCGGTTGATGTAATCAAGCTGGGAGCGAATGTAGGACTGGTAGCCTGAGTCGCCGGCCGCACGCTGATAGAAGGACCTGGCCTGCTCGTAGTTGGCCTTGGCCGAGCGCAGGTTGGCTGTCGAAGTCCTGCTCAGATCAGTCCCGCGCTGACTGTCGGCGCGACGACGGTACACATCGCCGATGCCGACGCTGGCCTGCGCGTTACCCGGGTCACGGGCCAGGGCGCGGCGGTAGCTCGCCTCTGCCGCGTCGAGGTTGTTCTGCTGGACATAGACGTCGCCCTTGTAATTATGGCCGTCCGGCTTGGTCGTGTCAGCCCTGATGACGGCATCAAACTTCTCGATCGCCTGGCGCGAACGTCCCTGCCGGGCGAGAATCACGCCCTGCTGTAGCAGGTAGTAGGTGTTGCCCGGATTCGTGACCAGGAGCGTGTCGAACTGAGCCAGCGCCTCAGGATACTTCTTCAGCTCGACGTAGCTTATCGCCAGCTTCTCGCGGAGCACGTCAACGGTCGGAAAGCGCCTGACCAGCGGCACAAGCGCGTCCGCGGCCTCCTGATGGCGGCCCTGCTTGATGAGAAACTCCGACCATAGTCGCTGGACGCTCACCTCGTCCGGGAAACGCGCCAGCGCGATCTTGTACAGCGAGTCGGCCCGGCTCATCTGGCCGCGCTTGACGAACACCTCGGCGAGGCCGTTGTAAAGATCGACGAGCGAGGGGTCTCGCGACAGACCTTCTGAGTACACCCTTTCTGCATCTTCAAGCCTGCCGAGCTCCACGAAAAGGTCGCCTAGCCCCTCGTACGCCTTGGCCTGCATCGGGTCGCGGGCTATGGCACGGCGGAAGAAATCCTCGGACTGGACCGGGTCACGCATCCGCTTATAGACTATGCCGATCGCAACATAAGCCTCGTAGAAGGACGAGTCGGCCGCCAGCGCGGCCTCGAAGTTCTCCAGAGCCGGACCAAGGTTGTTCTGCGCGAAATAGCCCTGGCCGATGCTGTAGCTCTGCTGCGCCGCCTCGCGCTTCGCCTTCAGCTCATCCTCGGTCATCGGCTTCACGGTCTGCGTTGTGACGCAGGCCGCCGCCAGCAGTACCAGCGCTGCCGCCAGTACGAGGTCTCTGCGTGCTGCCATCGACAAGCTCCTTCTGTTACGAGGTAGTTGGCATTCGGTCTCTAGTCGGACTGATTGGAGCCGACGGGAGTTGAACCCGTGACCTCTTGACTGCCAGTCAAGCGCGCTCCCAACTGCGCCACGGCCCCAAAGGACAAGACTAAGTCTTACCCAAATCACCCCGGTTGTCAATACGCTCCGGGACGGACCCATTCCAGCGGCTTGACTTGGCGCAGTGCGCTCCTACAATCCGCTGATGACTCCAACAGTGGACAGGATCGGCAACTGGAACGGGCAGGAAGTCCGCCTCACCGGCTGGGTTTTCAACAAGCGTTCGTCGGGTAAGATAAGATTCCTGATGCTGCGCGACGGCACTGGCATCATCCAGTCGGTGTTCGTCCAAGGCCAGGTTCCCGATGCCGCCTTCGAGCTCGCCGACTCGGTAACGCAGGAATCCTCGATAGAACTGACCGGCATCGTGCGCGAAGACAAGCGTGCCCCGGGCGGGCACGAGCTGACCGCGACCGACCTCAGGCTCATCGCCTCGGCCGAGCCATATCCGATATCGCCCAAGGAGCACGGGGTCGAGTTCCTGATGGAGCACCGTCACCTCTGGCTTCGCTCGCGCCGCCAGCACGCGGTGCTGCGCATCCGCTCGGAGATGGTAAAGGCGATGCGCGACTTCCTCGATGAGCGCGACTTCGTGCTCGGCGACACGCCGATACTCACGCCGGCCGCGGGCGAAGGAACGACGACGCTGTTCCCGGTTGACTACTATGGCGAGCAGGTTTACCTCGCCCAGACCGGCCAGCTCTACAACGAGGCCATCGCCGCGGCCGTACGTCGGACCTACTGCTTCGGCCCGACATTCCGCGCCGAAAAGTCCAAGACCCGCCGCCACCTGATGGAGTTCTGGATGCTTGAACCCGAGGCGGCCTTCCTCGACCTCGACGGCGATATGGCCCTGGCCGAGGAGCTCGTCGCCTACACCGTCGCGCGCGTGCTCGAGCGGCGCCGCGCCGAGCTTTCCGTGCTCGAGCGCGACACCGCCAGACTCGAAGCCGTCAAGACGCCGTTCCCGCGCATCTCCTACGGCGAGGCAGTCGAACTGCTCCGGCAGAAGGGCAGAAGCATCAGTTTCGGCGACGACTTCGGGGCCGAGGACGAGACGCTGCTCGGCGAGTCATTTGACCGGCCGGTGATGGTCCACCGTTACCCCGGCGCGATCAAGGCTTTCTACATGAAGCGCGACCCCGAGCACCCTGACCTGGCCCTTGCCTTCGATATGATCGCCTCTGAAGGCTACGGCGAGATCGTCGGCGGCTCCCAGCGCGAGGACAGCCTGAGCGAACTGAACAAGCGCATCGACGAGTACAGGCTTCCGCGCCAGGCCTACGAGTGGTACCTCGACCTGCGCCGTTTCGGCTCGTTCCCGCACTCCGGCTTCGGGCTCGGTCTGGAGCGCACGGTAGCCTGGATTTGCGGACTGAAACACATCCGCGAGACAATTCCGTTCCCGCGAATGCTGGAAAAGGTCTATCCGTGATTCGCCGGACCGCGGCCCTCTTCCTGTTCGCGCTCTTCTTGCCGCTGCTCCTCTATGCTCAGGGATGGGTAACCACTTCAATCGATACGCTTACCCGCAACACGAACGGCAAGTCTCTCGGAATGCAGGCGCTTGCCGCCGATGCTTTCGGCAACCTGCATGCGCTCTGGTCCGAGCGGGCCGGCAACGGACCCTTCCGAGTCGTTTACAGCCGCAAGCCGGCAGACTCGGCTTGGACTGCACCGCTGACCGTCGCGGAAAGCACGGCCTACGGGCCGGCGCTCGCGATCGACCTTGCGACCGGCGCGGCCCACGCCGCATGGTGTGCGCCCTGGGGCAGCCGGCAGGACGTGTTCTACGGCACCAACCGTTCGGGCTCCTGGCAGACCGTGCGACTGAGCCTCGATACGATTGATGACTACCGGCCGGCTGTCGCGGTTGACAGGGACGGCCACGCCCACGTCGCGTGGATAACGCGCGACTCCTCGCGCGCCTTCCGCATCGCCTGGGCGACCGACCGGTCCGGCCGCTGGGTCGCTCACATCCTGCACGAGAGCCAGCTCGGCGGCTTCGGTTCGGGCGCCGAGCCGTTCATTGCGGTCTCACCTGCCGGCATCACCCACATCACTTACCGCGGCGGCGACTACCCGGCCTACCGCATACACCACGCCGAGAATGCCGCTCCGGGCGACACGACCTGGACCTATGAATCGCTCGTCACCGCGAACCTGGCCGACTACTCCTCTGCTCTGGCCGCGCGCGCCGACGGCGAGCTGCACCTCGTGGTCAGCGGCAACGAAGGCTGGGGCATGCCGTTTCATACCTTCTATTTGCACCGCCCGGCCGGCACGCGCACGTGGCAACCCGCACGCCTGATGACCGCTGACGCCAGCGCTGCGCTGCGCGGCTTCGCCTTTGCGTCGGGCACCCTGCACGCGTCCTGGGAACAGATCACCGGCAACATCAACACCGAGCGCATCTACCACTGCTGGCTTCGGCCCGACAGCCTGTTCTACAACTCGGCCCTGCGCGCTGACGGCCAGACGTCGGGCGGCGCGATTGCGCTGTCGCCGGACCGCGCCGCCCACTGCCTGGTCGTCACCGGCCCGACGCCCGAATCATCGCAGATCTACTGCCTGCACAGCCGGCCATTCACCGGCTTCGCGGAAAGGGCAGCCCTGCCGCGGCCCGGGCGCCCCGCGGTCTTCGGCGCCGCGCCGCTTGCGCTTGGGCCGTGCTCGGGCGCAACGAGCGTTCTCGACCCGTCAGGCCGTCTCATCCGGCGTCTTCCCCCGAGCGATGAAGTCGTCTGGGACGGCGGCCACGGCGACGGCCTGCCGGCCCGCGCCGGCCCGTACTTCGTTGTTGACGACAGCGGAACGCGCCGGCTGTTTCTCGTGAGATAGAACGAAGCAAAGGAGTCCAATGGCACGCAGCAAGACCAAACTCGTCCGCATCCGCCACCGCAACAAGGTGAAGGCAAAGCGGGCGAAGGCAGCGCGCAAGGCCGCGCTCAAGGCCGGCACCGCAAGTAGAATCAGTCCCGGCGCGTCGCAGTGAAACGCAGGCTGCTGCTTGCGCAGTTCGGCTGCGCGGACGTCACCGAGCGGCTATTTGCGGCCGCGCTCGAGCGCGTTCCCGGCCCTGGCTTCCGCGGCATCGTTTACCTTGCTCCCAACCAGCGCAAGCGCCGTGCGGCCGAGTTTGAGTTTGCGTCCCGGTGCGGTTGTACCGGTTTCATCCCGCCGCTGTTTCTCACGCCTGGCCAGCTTGCCGACCGTCTGTTCTCTGCCTCGGGCAAAGGCCGGCTTCTGCCCTCAAGCCTCAGCCCCCTGCTCATTCGCCGGCTCATCAAGCCGTCAGAGGCTTCCGCAACCATCGGCTATGCCCGTGCAGTATCCGAGTTCATCGCCGACATCAAGACCTGGGTGAAGCCTGAAGAGCGCCGCGGCCTCGCCGCGCTCTTCACCGACGAACTTGCCGGCCATCCCAGGCCGCTGGAACGCGCGCTCGAGGCCCTGAATCTGCTCGACGCATACGACGCCGAGCTGCGCGCCCGCGGCCGCTTCGATGATGAAGATGTCGCCGCGCTTTCGCCCGGGCTGGTCGCCGAATCCAGCCTCGCGCCGCGCGTGCTCCTCCTCGACGGGTTCGCTGACCCGAACCCTCTCGAGTCGGCGCTCATCGCGGCCCTCGTCGAGTCGGCCGACATCACTGTCGCCTCCTGCTGGGCCAGCGACCCCGAGGACGAGGACTACACGCTGGCCGGGCGGTTCCGCGCCTTCCTTGAAGGGCTGGGCGGGTTCGCGACCGAACGACTCGACTGCGCGCCGCCCCCGCCGTTTGCGGGCCGGTTTGTCTTTGCCGACCGCGAGGCCCAGCTTGAAGGCATCGCCCGGCACCTGCGCGGCCTGCCCGACCTGTCCGACACCGTCGTCGCCCTGCCCGACCTCACCACCTGCGCCCCGCTGGTGCGGCGGGTGTTCGAGCAGTACGGCGTGCCCGCCACGCTCTATCCCGACGTCGCTCTCAATGCCTCGCCGCCGGTGGCCGCGGTGCTTGAGCTGCTCCGCGCGGTCGACACCGGGTTTGAGCGCCTGCCCTTTGCCGCCGCGCTCTCCTCTGACTGGCTGCCCGGTCTCCTGCGCCTGCCGGGAGAATCCGATTGCGCGGCGCGCCGGCAGGCCGCAGCCGCGGTAAACAACTTTTCGCGCCGCGCCGGCATCATAAAAAGCAGGAACGACTGGAAGAACATCTGCGAGCGACTCGAAGCAGCCGAGAGCCGGCTCGACCCCGAAGAGAAAGCCTTCTGCGCCGACCTGCAGGCGCGCGTGCGCCGGGCCATCGGCCTTGCCGACAAAATGCTCGAACCAGCTGACACGCTCGGCAGTCAGGCCGCCCGGCTCAAGGCTTTTCTCGAAGCGGTTGACTTCGGGCAGGGCGACTTTGCCGCCTTGCCCGAGGCCGAGCCCCTGCTTGAAGACCGCGGCACGCTCTACGACATCCTTGACGAACTGGCCGCGTTCGAGGCCGACTTCGGCGCCGCGCCCGAGTCGCGCCGCGCCTTTGTCCGCGCGCTGGAATACCTCATCGGGCTTGAACGCGGCAAGGCCGAGCCGGCGCCGGCCGGCGTGCTCGTCGTCGGCCTGACCGAAACCCTCAACCTGCACCCGCGCCGGCTCGTGGTCGGCGGGCTGACCGAGTCCAACCTGCCCGGTTCCTGGCGCGCCGACCCGATTCTGCCCGACCGCCTGCGCCGCCGGCTGGGCATCCCTGACATCGAAAGGCACCGCGACCGCCAGCGCTTCCACCTGCGCGCCACGATTGAGAGTCCGCTCGAGCCGCCCCTGCTCTGCGCCTTCGAATCAGAGGGTGGCAATCCGGTCCTGCCCACGCCGTTTCTTTCGCTTCCGACGCTCAAGCCGCCCGCGCCCGGCTTCTACTGCGCCGCCATCGAGGAACAGCTCGACGCTGGCGCGCGCTCGGGCCGGTCATTCGCCGAACAGCCGTTCGAAGTTGACTTCGAGTCCGACAGCGCGGTCAGAACCGAACTGGCCAGACGCTTCGGGCCTGACCGTGCGGTTTCGGTCACTGCGGTCGAGTCGTTCCGCGCCTGCCCCTACCGCTTCTACCTTGAACGCGTGCTCAAGGTCGAAAGCCCGCCCGAGCCGCAGTTTGAAATCGACAGCCGGCAATGGGGCACGGTGGTCCACGACGCGTTCGGCCGGCTCTACGAAAGAGGCCCGGTGCCACTGGCCCGGCTCGAGGAACGGGCCCGCGCCGCGTTTGACGCCGCCCTGCGCGAAGCCGGCCTGCCCCTGTTCTGGTCCGAAACCGCTCGCCGCGTGTTCGACAACATCCTGCCCGGCTTCAAGAGAATCGAGACCGAACTGCGCGCGGCGAACTGGCAGCCGAGAGAAACCGAGATGACGCTCGAGGGCAAGGTCGCCGAAGACATCCGGGTCAGTGGCCGGCTCGACCGTTTAGACGAGCATCCCGACGGCCTGCGCGTGCTCGACTACAAGACCGGCAAGGCAGACATCTCGGCCAACGATGTGGTCACGAACCGAACCCACGTCCAGCTTCCGCTCTACGCGAAGCTCATCGCCGACTCAACCGGCCGGCCGGTCGACAACGTCGGCATCTACTCTCTGCGCGAAGCACGCATCCGCTGGCTCGCCGGCGAGAAGCAATCACTCGAAGAACTGGTCAAGGCCGCTCTTGAAACCACGGCCGAGGTGATGGCCGGCATCCGCTCAGGCCGTTTCCGGGCTGAGCCGGCGAAAAACGACACTTGCCGCTACTGCGACTTCGGCTATCTCTGCGGCGCCGGCCCGCAAGTCGGGGAGGAATAGATGTCGGGACTGCGCCACGAGGTCATCTTTGCCCCGGCCGGCTCGGGCAAGACCGAGCGCCTGACCCGGCGCTACATCGAGCTGCTCGAGGCCGGGGTCCCGCCCGAGCGCATCCTGACCCTGACCTACACCGAGAAGGCCGCGGCCGAAATGAAGGAGCGCATCTTCCAGCGCGTGTCCGAGCGCGACCCCGAACTGGGAAAGCGCCTGCGCCTCGACGCGCTCAAACTGCGCATCTCGACAATCCACTCCTTCTGCCTGACGCTCATCCGCCGGTTCGCCCCGTCGCTCGGGCTTGACCCGCGCGTCGATGTTCTGCCGGACCCGGCCGGGCTCTGGACCGCGGCCAAGTACGACGCTCTGATGGCCGTGGCCGAATCGGACCGCGACAACGAAGCCTTGAACCTCCTCCTGGAACTGATCACCGATGATGAGAGCATCGGCTGGACTGACCTCTCCAAGCGATTTGACAGCTTCTTCAAAGACCGGGTCAACATCGCCCGGGGCCGGGTCGAGCCGGTTGACCGGGACCTGCTCAACCGACTTGCCGCCGACCTGCGCGCCGACCCGCTCACCCGGAAGCTGACCGACACCGGTGTGTTGTTCCCCGCTGAGTTCAGCCCGGCCGCGGTCCGCGCCGCAATCGAAGCGCTCAAGGCCCAGTCCGAGCTGTTTCTGACCAAGAACGGCACGCCCCTCAAGCCGCGCGGCAAGGGCAAGGAAGCGGAGAGGGACTGGAATGAGCGGCTGTCGCGTTACCATGACCTGCTGCGCGCCGACGCCTGCGCCGCCGAGTTCGCCCGCAGCTTCGAGCTGTTCCGCCAGCGCTTCCTCGCGGCCTACGAAACCGCCAAGCGCGACTCCGGTCAGGTCGACTATGCCGATATGGAATACCTCGCCCTGCAGTTGCTCGAGCGCGACCCGGACTGGCAGAACGTCCTGCGCGCCTTTGACGAACACACCGACCACCTGCTTGTCGACGAGTTTCAGGACACCTCCTACCTGCAATGGGGCATAGTCGACAAGCTGACCGAGGAGTGGCGCTCGGGCGAAGGCGCCAAGGCTGACCGCGGCATCGAGCCGACCGTGTTCCTCGTCGGCGACGACAAGCAGTCGATCTACCTGTTCCGCGGCGCCAAGGTCGAGGTGTTCAGCAAGGCCGCGGACAAGCTCGAAGAATGGCTGGGCCGGGACAGGGTCAACCGCATCACGCTTGAGGACAACTACCGCAGTCTCCAGTCAATCATCGACTTCAACAACCGGCTGTTCTCCAGCCTGATGGCCCCGGGAGCAGGCAAGGCCGAACCCTGGCAGACCCGCTACGCGCCGTTCCGCCGCGCCCGCTCCAATGACGCATCCGGCACGGTCGAAGTCATCATCGCCCCGGGCGAAGGCAACGCCGAAGAGCGGCGCGAGACCTGCGCCCGCGCGATTGCCCGCCGCATCCGCGCGCTGGTCAACCCGGACAGCCCGTTCAAGGTGTACGACCGCGGCCCGGATGGAACCGAGACCGCCCGGCCCTGCAACTACTCCGACATCGGCATCCTGTTCCGCGCCCGCCAGAGCCTGCCTGCCCTCGAAGCCGCCCTGCGCGCGGCCGGGGTTCCCTTCCTCGTCTGCGGCGGCACCGGGTTCTACGACGAACCCGAGGTGCGCTACGTCATCGCGCTCGCGGCCGCGCTGGTTGACCCGTTCGACAGCCTCGCGCTCTACGCCACCCTGCGCGGTCCGGTCTTCGGCATACCCGAGCGCGACATCTTCCTCGCCAACTCAGGCGACGCGCCGTCTCTGCTCGAACGTTGCCGGGCGAGCGCGCCGCCCGGCTCGCCGCTGGAAGCGGCCCTGGCGGCGCTTGACCGCTGGCGCGCGCGGGTGCCGGTGCGGCCGCTGGCCCGCATCCTCGAAGCCGCGCTGGCCGAGCAGAAGGTCTGGCAGACCTTCTGGGAACCCCAGCGCGTCGCCAACCTGCGCAAGCTGCTCTCGCTCATCGAAGACCGCGCCGCCGGCGGCGAAACGCCCCTGCGCATCCTCCACGCCCTGCAGGACACCGACCACGACGAATCCAAGGCCGATGTCCGGCCCGAAGGGCGCAACGCAGTCCAGTTGATGACAGTCCACACCGCCAAGGGCCTGCAATTCCCCATAGTCTTCTACTCCGGGCTCGACGAGCTGCTCAAGCCTCTTGACAAACCCGCCGGCAGCAACCTGGTCATCGAGGAAACCGGCCCGGACGAGGTGCTGGTATCCTGGCTCCCCGACGCCGACCTACGCCGGCAGAGCGACTTTCATATGACCTATGTCCGGAAAGGCCTTGAAGAAGAGAAACGCATCTTCTATGTCGCCTGCACTCGCGCCCGCGACGGCTTGTTCCTTGTCGGAGCGCTCGGCAACACGAAGAGGTGGAAAGTCGAGAAAACCCGGCTCGGCTGGCTGATGGAGCATCTGAAGCTCGCACCCGAGGAGTTTCGCTTCTCCGCCGACCTCGGCATCCCCGGAGTCTGCTGCGTCAACGCCGACACCATCCCTGATGTCCCGGCCCGCCCCGCGGCCAAAGCCCCGCCCCGCCGCCGCGCGCTGCGTCCCGCCGCGGTTCAGCTACCCCCACGCATCCGGGCGATAACCCGCAACATCCCCTCGGACTTCCGGCGCAACCCTGATGTCGCCATCGGCTCGGGCGACGCAATCCACCGCATCCTCGAGCTCCTCTCCCTCGGCAAGCTCACCCCGGCCGACATCGACGCCGCCCTTTCGGCAGTCGAGAACCACCAACCGGCAGACACCCTGCCCACAAGTCTGACGCCTGCCATCAACAACTTGACACCTGACATCGTTCCGGCCGTGCTCAAGCACCTGCAGCGCCTGCTTGCCGACAAGTCTGCCTGGTCGGTCATTGCCCCGCGCGACGGCGCCGAAACCGAACTGCCAGTGATGTACTCCGACGGTGCGACGGTCTGGACCGGCCGCATCGACCGCGTCATCCTCGAAGACGACGAAGTCCGCATCTACGATTACAAGACCTTCGCGGTCAAAGAGGCCGAGCTCGAGCGCGTCGCGCAGGAATACCACGACGCGCAGCTCTTTCACTACGCCGCCGCGCTCAGGCGCATCTACCCCGACCGCAAGGTTTCGACCTGGCTCCTGTTCACCGGCCTCCGCCCTCCGCGCCTCATCCAGACAAGCTAGCAGCACGCTGCCGACGGCACACGGGAACCGGGGACATAATTCCCCATAAGACCCCTGATTCGTCCGGAGGAAGGCTGCGGCCCCGAACGCTCCAACAGACTCCCGCGTAAGTCACGATGTAACAACTCAGAAAAGCAAGCAGTTAGCAGCCTGTCTGAGACTCAAGTTCACCCTCCGGCTCAAACCCGCGCTGGTGCCGCCGCTTGCCGGCAAGCTCGCGCCGGACCTCGTCTCGCCCCTTTCCGTCCTGCTCGACGCCGGTCTGAAGCCCGGGATTGCCCGGGGAGTCACCCCCTCCACAACCTGCGGTATGCCGTTCGACTCAGACCACTACAGGTTGTGGTGCCCGGCGCTCGCGCTTCGACGCGAACTCGCCGCCTGTCACTTCGCCGCCGGTGGAGACATCACTGTCCGAACCTCATTCTCGACCGGGAATCGGGGACTGAGCTTCCCCGCAGCGGCGGCTTGACAGGCAGTCAGGCCGTCCTACACTCGCCGCGATGAGCCGCACGTCATCGGAAGGAATCCCGGCGGGGGCAGTCCGGCTCAGAAGCACTCCTCTCAGCAAATCGAAAAGGAAAGAACAGGAAGCGCGCCTTGCCGCGCATATTGCGAGGTTGACATGATGAATCTGGCCGCGCTCATTCTCAGCATGATCGCACTTGCCACGGCCGTCAAACAGCAGCCCGGACAGCCACAGGCGGGTCCGTCTGACAGCCACTCGGAAGCTCTGACCATCCCCCGGATGCTGTCATACCAGGGCAGGCTCACCGACACGCTCGGCAACGCCGTGCCCAACGGCGTCTACTCCCTGAGCTTCAGGCTCTACGCGACGCCGACCGGCGGCAGCCCGTTCTGGACCGAGACGCAGAACTTAGCGGTGCGCGGCGGCGTGTTCAACGCCCTGCTCGGCTCGGTGACTCCGCTCGGAACCGTGCCGGACGGGGGCGCGCTCTACCTCGGGATGGCGGTCGGCGGCGAAGCGGAGATGGTCCCGCGCGTGCGGATAGTGAGCGCGGCGTATGCGTACAAGGCCGACACCGCGGGCTATGCGCTTGCCTCCCCGGGCGGCGGGAGTCCCTACAACGACTCCGCGAACTTCCGCAACTGCCGCGTGGCCGATACGGCAAAGACCCTCTACGCACGACAGGCCTGGGTTGAAGACACCACGCTCGCCGCGGTGTTTCGGTCAACCGGCTACGTCTTCGGCAACATCATCAACCCGACAGAGACAACGGGCACGACTGATGTGCGCGTCGGGCGGCAGGTTGGCGCGGCAGGCGAGATACTGACGTACTGGTACTATGACCGAATCGCCGCCGACACCTTGGAACGCTTCAGGATTCACGGTCCCGCCGGATTCATGGACTACCAGAAGCGCGGTCACGCCTCGATTGTGAACTGGGACGGCTTCGAGAACATCGACACCGTGCGCAGAAGCGTATCCGGAAATCCTGTCCGCCGCGCCTTTCACGGTTTCGCCTGGTGCGACACCGGCATCGACCGCGGCGCCGGCTTCGCCGGCATCTGGCAGTACGAGTCAACCCGCGTCGTGGCGATGGCCGAATCCATCGACGGCGGCACCAAGTCTTTTGTGGCCGCGATCGGCAGCACCCGCGGCAACTTCGCCGACACCTCGTACATGCACAGCTCCAGAGGCTTCTACACCAACCGGGCCTATGTCGGACCGGGCAGCGTGGTGCCGGGCACGGTCATCACCTGGTACGGCGACTCAAGCGCTCTACCCGCAGGCTATGCTCTCTGCGACGGCGCGGCCAGGTTCACGACCCTGACGGGTGAGAGCGTCCTGACGCCCGACCTGCGCGGCAGCTTCTCCGCCGGCGCGGCAGGACAACTGGGCGCGGCTGCGAGCGCAACTGCCGCAATTGTGCCGAAAAAGATGGGGCTGTGGCTGCTGATTCGGTCAAGGGATTGGTAAGGGGCGGCGGCCGATTGCACAGCAGGCAGTAGAGAACCCGCTAACCGCAGTCCAGCTCCTGCCCCCTCTCCTTCCTCGGGTTGACTGCCCGCGCCATCCTCCTACAATCCTGTTGAGGCAATCTTGAACCAGAAACACATCTACTCCCCAATCAAGGCCACGACCGGCACGACCCTGTCCTGCAAGGGCTGGCATCAGGAAGCCGCGCTGCGGATGCTCGCGAACAACCTCGATGAAGCGGTCGGCGAGAACCCGCGCGAGCTGATCGTCTACGGCGGGACGGGCCGGGCCGCGCGCAACTGGGACTGCTACGAGGCCATCGTACGCACGCTCAAGCGGCTGGAGAACGACGAGACCCTGCTGGTCCAGTCGGGCAAGCCGGTCGCGGTGTTCCGCACCTTCCCCCACGCCCCGCGCGTGCTCATCGCCAATTCCAACCTCGTGCCCCACTGGGCAACCAAGCCCTACTTCGACGAACTCGAAGCGGCCGGCCTGATGATGTACGGCCAGATGACGGCCGGTTCCTGGATCTATATCGGCACGCAGGGCATCCTGCAGGGCACGCACGAGACATTTGTTGCGGCCGGGGTGAAGCACTTCGGCTCAAGCGACCTTTCCGGCCGGCTGGTCGTTTCCGGCGGGCTGGGCGGGATGTCCGGGGCCCAGCCTCTAGCCGCGGTGATGGCCGGCGCGGCATACCTCGGAGCCGAGGTTGACCCCAGCCGCATCGCGCGCCGCCTGGCCTCAAACAAGCCCCGCTACATCGACGAGCGCATCGACGACCTCGACCGCGCCATCGACGCCGCACTTGATGCGAAATATCACAAAGTCGCGAAAAGCTTTGTCTGGTGGGGGAATATTGTAACCCTGCTCGGACGGCTCATCGAGCGCGGGGTCGTGCCCGACCTCCTGACCGACCAGACCTCGGCCCACGACGAGCTGGCCGGCTACGTGCCCGACGGTATGGCCTTCGAGGCGGCCCTGCGCCTGCGCGCTGCCGACCCCGAGGCTTACCGCCGCGCCGCGTACCGGACAATGGCCGACCACGTGCGCCTGATGCTCAAGCTGCAGGACCGCGGCGCCGTTACCTTCGACTACGGCAACAACCTGCGCGGCAAGGCGGTCGAGGGCGGGTTCTTGCAGGAAGAGGAAATCCGCACGCCCGGCCGCAAGGGCGCGTGGAAGTATCCCGGCTTCGTGCCGGCCTATATCCGGCCGCTGTTCTGCGAGGGCAAGGGCCCGTTCCGCTGGGCCGCCCTGTCCGGCGACCCGGCTGACATCGCCGAGACCGACCGCATCATCCTCGAGCTGTTCCCGGACAATGCCGCGCTGGCCAACTGGATTCGCAAGGCCGGCGAGCAGGTGCCGTTCCAGGGCCTCCCAGCCCGCATCTGCTGGCTGGGCTATGGCGAGCGCCACCGCGCCGGACTGGCCTTCAACAAGGCTGTGCGCGAAGGCCGCATCAGGGCGCCGATAGTGCTCGGCCGCGACCACCTCGACTGCGGCTCGGTCGCCTCGCCCAACCGTGAGACCGAGGCGATGATGGACGGCTCGGACGCGGTCGCGGACTGGCCGCTGCTCAATGCGATGCTCAACGTCGCGTCGGGCGCGTCCTGGGTATCGATTCACCACGGCGGTGGGGTCGGCATCGGCTACTCGATTCACGCCGGCCAGGTCACGGTCTGTGACGGCACGCCCGAGATGGATGAGCGCATCCGGCGCGTGCTGACCAATGACCCGGGCACGGGCATCGCCCGCCACGCCGATGCCGGCTACGAAATCGCTCGCGCGGTCGCGCGCGACCGGGGCGTCGACCTGCCGATGGCGGACTAGAGGAGCGACAACGCAGGCCGCCCGCCGCACGATGCCGGGCCGCGGTCGGGCTCTTGCCC
>CBFGIY010000018.1:0-33690 GCA_965648935.1 Caldifarciminota bacterium | reverse complement strand
GTGACGCAGCAGAGCATCGAGCAGAAAGGCGCGTGCGACCTGCAGGAGGCACTGCGCGCCGAGCCGGGCGTGAAGGTAGCGTCGTGCTGCCCGGTGAGCGGCGCGGGCGAGGTGCAGTTGCAGGGCCTGCCCGGCAAGTACACCTCGGTGGTGCTGGACGGGATGCCGGGACTGGCTGACCTGGGCTGCTACGGGCTGGCCCACGTGCCGGTGACCGGCGTGGAACGGGTCGAGGTGACGACCGGGGCCGGCGGGCTCGGGTACGGCGGTGACGCTTTCGGCGGGGTGATCAATGTCGTGCCGCGCCAGGTGTCGCGCACCGGCGGCTCGGTGCAGGTTGACGCGGGGAGTTACGGCACCGCGAACCTGCAGGCCACGGTCGACGCCGGGCTCGACGCGCTGGACGCGACCGCGACGCTGAGCCGGCGCCAGACCGGGGCGTCGGACGCCAATGGCGACGGCGTCTCAGACTTCGCCGCGTCGAACCAGTCCGGGCTGACCGCCCGCCTGCGGCTCCGGCCCAGCCCGCGGTTTGACTTCACGGTGTCGGGCCATTCGTGGAGCGATGAGCGGCAGGGCGGGAGCATGGAGCGTGTCGCGGGCCGGTCAAGCGAGGGATTGTACGAGAATCCCAACATCTCGAGCTGGGGCCCGATGGCGGTGGCGCGCTGGCAGGTCGGGCCGGCCGCGCGGCTGACCGGCCGCGGGTCGTACTCGGCCTACCGCCAGCGGGTGTACTCGCGCGAGCAGTGGTTCAAGGCGCTGGAGGAGGTCGGCTACGCCGACCTGCAGTTTGCCGGCGAGCTGCCGGTTGTCCAGCGGCTGAACGTGACGCTGTCGCAGCGGCTCGAGCGCGTGACCGAGAACACCAGCGTCGGGCCGCGGTCGGCCGCGCGCACCGGGCTTGTGGTCGAGGACGAGCTCGCGCTCGGGCCGGTGACGCTTTCGGGCACGGGCCGGCTGGAGGGACACTCGCAGTACGGCCTGCGGTTCATGCCCGGCGTGTCGGCGCTGTACTCGCCGCTTGAGTTCCTCAGGCTGCGCGGCACGGTCGGCACCGGTTTCAAGGCGCCGCCGCTTTTCTCCAAGGCGACCCACTTCTGCGTCGGGCAGGAGATGTCGGAGTTCATCCAGAATCCCAACCTGTTGCCCGAGCGGTCGCGCAACGGCAACCTGAGCGCGGAGCTGCGCTGGACCGATCTGGCCCTGTCGGTGATGGCCTACCGCAGCGACATTTCGGATATGGTGACCGACTCGATGGTCGGCCACGACACGACCCGCGGTGTCCGGCAGTACCAGCAGTTCAACCGCGGCGCGGTGGTGACTCAGGGCATCGACCTCGGGGCGGCGTGGCGGCCCCTGCCCGGGCTGCGCCTGCAGGCCGGGTACGCGCTGCTCGACGCGCGCGACATCGCGGCGGGCACGGCGCTGCCCTACCGGTCGACGCACGCGGCGAGCTGGACCGCGGGTTACACCTTCGAGGGCATCGGACTGGACCTGAATCTGAGCGGCGAGTTCATCGGCGCGATGGTGACGCAGAGGCGCGAGGGCGAGCGGCTGGTCGAAGGGCCGCGCTCGCCCGACTACACGCTCTGGCACGCGCGGCTGGCCAAGCGGTTCGGCCGGGCCGGTGACGCGACCGGCTGGGAGGTGTTCGCCTCGGCGCGCAACATCTTTGACTTCGTGCAGACGGACTGGCTGCAGCAGGACGTGCCGCTGTGGGCGCCGACGCGCGGCCGCTGGCTGAGCGCCGGGGTGAAGCTGAGTTTCTAGGGACCGGGGCGCCGCTATATGCCGCCCGCGCCCTGGTAGTGCCAGGTGACCCAGATGAGCGCCCAGATTGCCGCGGCTATGATTAGGCCCAGGGTCAGCAGCCCGAGGCAGCCCAGCGCGTTGGCCCGGGTGAGCCATCTTCCCCGCATTGGCATCGGCTGACGATACCCGAACCGGGCCCGCTGTCAAGGGTGCGGGCTTGACTGGCCGGCCGGCCAGGGGTATGCTCGGCCATGCTCCTGCGGATACCGGCCGGCAGCGGGGGGGCGTACTTCTTCCTGCACCCGGTGATACAGCTGTGGTTCAGCGTCGGGCTGGTCATCGCGCTGCTTTATCATCTCAGTTTGATATTCATCGACCGCGAGTTCCGCAACCGCGAGACGCTGTTTCTGGACGTCTTCATCAGCGCGCTGCGGTTTTTGCTCTACATGTTCGCGTGGCCGGGCGTGCTGTACTTCGACCGCGGCGCGCTGCCGCGCATCAAGCTCTTTCTCAAGTGGCTCTGGGCCAAACCGGACAAGGAGGACCCCGAGGTTGTCGAGGCCACGGCCGAGACCAGTCTTGTGGAGTGGACCGAGAAGCATCAGGCCGCCGAGCAGGGGCGGCTGGCAGAGCTCGGGCAACTGCCGCTGGAGCGCGAGCGCCGGGCCGTGGCGCTGCACGAGTCCCACCCGCGGCTGGACGGTTTCTGGCTGCTGGCCGCGGTCGGCCGGGACAACGCAGGCGCCAGCCAGCTCGTGTGGCTGTACGGGCAGGACCTGACCTTCGACGAGATCACCGAGCGGGCCCGAACCGAGGTCGGCCTGCGCCACGAGGCGGTCTGCCCGCGCTGTGATGAACGGCTGGCCCCGGCGCGGGTCTCGATCCCGCCGCTGCAGTTCCTGCGCGTGCTCGGGTACGACGACCAGCCGATTGTCGAGGGCTGGGCACTGGAGGGCAAGTACGCGATAGAGTGGATGCCGTGCGACGACTGCGCCGGCGCGATCGAGCCGAGCGAGGAAGCGGTGACCCGGTTCGGCCGGGCGCGCGACATCATCCGGGCCCTGCGGTCAGGGCTGGTGTTTCACCAGGACACCGGCTCAGGGCCTGACGAGCCGGCCAAGGCAGCGCGTTCGATACCGGACGAGTGACGCTCCGGCTCGCTATGCTGTCAACTGCGACGTGCAGTTGGGGCAGCGGGTCGCCTTGAGCGGCACCTTGGACAGGCAGTAAGGGCAGTCCTTGGTCGTGACCGGGGCCGGGGCTTCTTTCTTTTTTGCCATGTTCATCGCCCGCACCACGAGGAAAATCGCGAAGGCGATGATGATGAAGCTGACCACGGTGTTTATGAACTGGCCGTAGTTGAGCGTGACCGCGCCCGCGGCCCTGGCGTCGGCAAGCGCGGCATAGGGCCCGGGAGATTCGGCCCCGGGCTTGAGCAGGATGAACAGGTTGGCGAAGTCGACATTGCCCAGGAGCAGGCCGATGGGCGGCATTATGACATCGTCGACAAGGGACTTGATTATCGTGCCGAACGCGGCGCCGATGACGATGCCGACCGCCATATCGACAACGTTGCCGCGCATTGCGAACTCCTTGAACTGCTTGAACATCTGACCTCCTTTGGCCGCGCCCGGCGGCCGTGCAGCCTCGTGCTTCCACTATAGTCTCGGGCCGGCCCCAGTCAAGCCGGCGGCTTGACGCCGGGCGCGCGCCGGGCTACGCTGGTAGGGCAAGCACCAAAGGAGGCGGCGATGTTGCGCAGGATTCTCGTCCCGACCGACGGTTCCGAGCACGGCCGGGTCGCTTTCGATGAGGCGCTGGCATGGGCGCGGCGGTTCGGCGCCGAACTGATCGTGCTCTATGTCGTTGACGTGCGCGTCGCCTACGGCCCGTTTTCCCAGGATTTCTACGGTTTCTTGCAGCCCAGCGCCGGGACCGATATGGCGCTGAAGCTGGTCGAGCTGCAGACCGAGCGCGCGCGCCGGGCGGTGGACGAGTTCTGCCGCGCGGCAAGCGCGGCCGGCGTGCCGTGCAGCCGGTCAACCCCGACCGGGGTGGTGACGCACTCGGTCATCGACGCGGCAAGGGAGGCCGACCTCGTGGTGATGGGCCGGCGCGGCGAGCATTCGCAGTGGGCCGGGCCGCTGCTCGGCTCGACCCTCGAAGCGGTCGTGCGCGCGGTCAACAAGCCGGTGCTGGTGACCGTCGAGAAGCCGGTCGAGCAGAAGCGGGTGCTGGCCGCCTATGACGGCAGCCGCCACGCCCGCGCCGCGCTCGAGCACGCCGCCGCGTTCTGCCGGGCCGGGGGGCTGGAACTGGTGGTGCTGTGCGTGGCCGGTACGGCCGAAGCCGAGAGGCTGGCCCTCGAGGCGCGCGCGGTTGCCGGCGCGGTGCCCGCAGTCATCGGTTCGGGCCCGGTCGCGGATTGCATCGTGCGCACCGCCGCCGAGCAGAACTGCACGATGGTGGCGATGGGCGCGTACGGCCACTCGGTGGTGCGCGAGCTGGTCATCGGCGGGGTGACGGTGCAGGTGCTGCGCCGGACGCGCTGGCCCGTGTTGCTGGTGCGCCAGGCGCAAGCCGGGCCGGACGCCTGAGGGCGTCCCGCTCGGCGATTCGAGGCCGCGGCTAGCGCAGCTTCTTCTTGTGGCGGAGTGCCTTGATGCGCTTCTTGTACTTGTGGCGACGGATCTTGGCGAGTTTGCGCTTACGGCCGCACGGCATCTGTTACATCTCTCCCTTCATCAGGCCGGACTTGAGCAGGCGGGAAGCCTTGAACACGGGTACGCGGCGCGGCGGTATGTTCACCGGTTCCTTGGTCTTGGGGTTGCGCGCAACCTTGGGTTTGCGCAGCTTGGTGGACATCACGCCGAAGCCTCTGATTTCTATACGGTTGCCTTCCTGCAGGGTCTTGCAGATTTCGTCAATGAACATCTGGACTATCCGGCCGACATCGCGCTTGGTGATGCTCGGTGCCATCTGGCGGGAGATGGTCTCGACGAGATCGGCTTTGGTTATGGTCATTGCTGCCCTCCTAACCGCAGGTGCTGCAGCTGTGCGAACTGCAGGAGCCGCAGGACTTTGACGAGCCGGAAACTTTCTTCTCGGCACCGGAAACGCCGAAGACTGAAAACAGCGCAGCGAGCCGGCGACTGCCGCACTTCGGGCACTTGAGCCTGGCGCGGTCGCGCTCGCCGAACACGAGTTCCTCAAATTCGTGGCGGCACTTGCCGCAACGAAACTCTCTGATGGGCATAAGTAATTATAGTTATGCGACTTCTGAGTGTCAAGGTATTGACGACTGATGAGAGTCGATTGTCGAGTGCCCGAGCTCCCACCTGTCCTGTGTTTTCGAATGGATTGTGAGTAGAGTGTAAGTGGTTGACGGGGAATCGGTTAAGGCCGGACTACTCGTAGCGCAGGGCTTCTATGGGGTTGAGTTTGGCGGCACGCGACGCCGGGTAGATGCCGAAGAATATGCCGACCCCGGCCGAGAAGCCGAATCCCAGAAGCACGGTCCACAGCGGCGCGGCCGCCTTGAGATGTGCCGCGAGTTCAATGACTTTGGCGATGCCGAGCCCGAGGGCGATGCCCACGGCGCCGCCGAAGAGCGATAGCAGCACCGCCTCGAGCAGGAACTGCCAGAGCACGACCGAGTTGGTGGCGCCGAGTGCCTTGCGCAGGCCGATTTCGCGCGTGCGTTCGGCGACCGCGACGAGCATTATGTTCATGATGCCGATGCCGCCGACGAGCAGCGATATCGCCGCGACCGCGATCATCACGATGTAGGCGACGCGGGTGATGTTACGGTAGATGTCGCGCAGGGTGTCCTGGGTGTTGATGCTGAAGTCGTCGGGCTTGTCGTAGCCGAGACCGCGGCGCCGACGCATCAGCTCGCGCACCGCGTCGATGGCCTTGTCGGTATCGATTCCGCGCCGGGGCATCAGCTGGATGGTAAGCTCGTCGCTGAAGAAGCCGCTGCCGGCCTGGAAGTACTTCCTGTAAGCGGTCAGCGGGACCATCACGAGCGCGTCCTGGCTCTGGCCGAGGAAGCTGCCCTTGCGCGCGAGCGTGCCGACGATGGTGAAGCTCACGCCGCTGATGACGATGCGCTTGCCCAGAGGGTCCTCGGTCGGAAACAGGTTGTCGACGACATACGCACCGACCACGCAGACCGCGCGCCGGCGCAGGCTGTCGTCGGAGTTGATGAAGCGGCCCGACTCGACCTCGTAGTTGCCGACGACGCGGATCGAGGGAACCGTGCCATCAACCTGCAGGTTGGTGACCTTGTTGCCGCGGTAGACGATCTTGCCCACCATCCGGCCGGCGCCCGGGGCGACCGCGGCGATTTCCTTCAGCCGTCCGAGCGCCTCGGCGTCCTCGAGAGTGAGCCTCGGGCGGCGCGACATCTCGTCCCAGTCGATGCGGCCCATTCCCCAGGAGAACCGCTGGACAAAGATGGTGTTGGACCCGAGCGAGGAAATCTGGCGCTCGACTTCGTAGTTCATTCCCTGGATGAGCGAGACGATGGCGATGACCGTCATCACGCCGATGATGATGCCCCGCGCGGTCAGAAACGACCGCATCCGGTGGGTGCGGAAGGTCTCCAGCGATAGCTTCAGCAGTTCGAGGAAACGCATGGGTCAGTCGCACACCCGGCCGTCGCAGAGCCGGATGGTGCGGCGCGCGTGGCCGGCCACGGACTGGTCGTGGGTCACCAGCACGATGGTGTTGCCTTCGGCCGCGAGCCGGTCAAAGAGCGCCATCACATCCGCGCCGGTGCGCGAATCGAGGTTGCCGGTCGGCTCGTCGGCCAGGATGACAGCGGGCCGGTTGGCCAGGGATCGGGCGATGGCGACGCGTTGCATCTCGCCGCCGGAGAGCTGGTTTGGCCGGTTCTTCATCCGGTCCTTCAGGCCGACCAGCTCCAGCAGTTCGGCCGAGCGCCGCGTCCGCTCGCGCGGGACCATGCCGGCATAGACCATCGGCAGCTCGACATTGGCCTGGGCCGACAGCCGGGGCAGCAAGTTGAAACTCTGGAACACGAACCCGATTTCCCGGTTGCGCAGGCCGGCCAGCTCGATGTCGTCCAGTGTCGTCACGTCGCGGTCCTTGAACCAGTAGCGGCCGCGCGACGGCGTGTCGAGGCAGCCGAGCAGGTGCATCAGCGTGGACTTGCCCGAACCGGACGGCCCCATCAGCGCGACGTAGTCGCCCGCGTCGATCGTAATGCTCACGCCGTCGAGCGCGGCGAAGTCCACGGCGCCGGTGCGGTAGACTTTGGCCAGGTCCTCGGTGCGCAGAAGCAACTACGGAATCTCCGAATGGCGAACCGCGAGCCTCGACTGGTGCAACGCGGGCCGGGGCGGCAAGGGTCAGTCCTTGTCCCCGTCCGACTTGTCGTCGGGCTTCGGCTTCTGCACGTTGACTGCGCGGCCGTCCTTGAGCTTGGCCAGGGTCTTGTACGGGCCGGTGATGACCGTTTCGCCCGGCTCCAGCCCGGAGGTGATTTCGATATCGACGTCCGAGGACTTGCCGGTGCCGACCTCGCGCAGCGCCGCCTTGCCTTTCTCGACCACGAAGACAGTCTGCGTTTCCTTGTCCTTCACCTTGCGCCGGCCGACGCTGCTGATGGGCAGCACGAGCACGCTGTCGAGGCTGGCCGTGGTGATGTCGGCCTTGACGCTCATACCGGGCCGCAACTCGCTGCCGGCCGAGTCGAGCGTGAGCTCGACCTCGAACACCGTACCCTGGGTCGCGCTGGCCGTGGCGATGAGGTTCGATGTCGGCATCCAGCCGATGCGCGTGACCTGCCCGGGGAACTTGCGGTCGGGCAGCGCGTCGACCTCGACCGCGGCGCGCTGGCCAAGCGCCAGGTCCACCACATCGGTCTCGTCGACCTCGACAATGGCCTGCATTTGCGACATGTCGGCGATGACCATCAGCACGGTGCCGATGTTGTTCATCGTGCCGATGATGACCGTTTCGCCTTCCTTTATCGACACCTTGACCACGGTGCCGGATATCGGGGCGCGGATGACGGTCTTGTCGTACTGGTCCTGGGCCTGGGCGAACTGGGCCTCGGCCGCCTCGAACGCGGCGTGCGAGGTTTCCCAGGCCTCGGCCGAGATGAGGCCGGCGGCGTAGAGGCTTTCGACCCGGGCGTGGGCAAGCCGCGCCTGGGTGAAGCGCGCGCGCGCCAGCACGAGGTTGGCCTCGTAGCTCTTGCGGTCGAGTTCGAGAAGCACCCGGCCGCGGTCGACCCAGTCGCCTTCCTTCACCAGCAGCCGATCGACGACGCCCATCACCTGGGCCTGCAGGTTCACCTGGGACCGGGCGCGCAGCTCGCCGGTCGCGGATACGACCGAGACGATTGAACCGCGCCCGACCGTCGTCGTCGCGACCTCCTCGCCCGCGGGCTTGCGTCTGAGATTGGCAATGACCACCAGCCCGACAAACACGACCGCGCCGCCGGCGATGAGCAGTGTCCGGGTGCGCTTCTTCATCGGCATTCCTTTCCGGCCGCCGCGCGCTCAGGGCGCATCGGCGCGCCCCAGCAGGTACGTGATCTGGGCGGCCTTGATGTAGGTGTCGGCGAGCGCGCCGACATACGCGGCCTGGGCCTGGGCCAGGCCGGTTTCGACCGAGAGGTAGTCGAAAAGCGATATCGAGCCGAGCCGGCGCTGCTCGGTGGCCAGGCGCAGCAGCTCGCGGCTGAGTTCCAGGTTGCGCCGGGCGAAATCGTGGCGCCGGCGCGCCTCGCGGTAGTCGAGCACCGCCGCGGTCGCCGCGGCGCGCAGCGTGAGCCGGGCGCGCTCAAGCGCAGCGCGGGCGCGGCGCGAAGAGGATCCGGCGTCGGCGAGGTTCAGGACGAAGGTCTTGATGTCGAGCAGGGGGAAGCTGAAGTTGACGCCGCGCGAAATGTCGTCGCGGTCGCGCCAGTCGCGGCAGGACGGGAAATTCGAGTCCGAGTGAGTCGAGCGCCAGAACAGCGAGACCGAGGGCAGGGCCCGTCCCGCGGCCGCGGCCACGCCGATGGCGGCGGCGGCGCGCGACCGCTCGGCGAGCTTCAGGCCGGGATTGCGGCGCTCGATCTCAAGCATGAGGCTGTCCGGGTCACCGAAGTCGAAGCCGGCCGGTTCGGTCAGCTCCTCGGTCGGCCGGACCACGACCCGCTCGGAGATGCCGGCGCTGGCCAGAAACGCGGCATTGGCCGTGGCCAGCGCCTTGTCGGCCGACAGCAGGTCAATCTCGGCCTGGGAGTGCTGGACCTCGGAGCGCATCACCTCGATGCCGGCTGCGGCGCCGAGCCGCTCGCGCTCGCGGGCAAGGCGCAGGTTGTCGGCGGCGCGCTCGAGCGCGGCCGCGGCGACATCGCGCAGCAGGCGGGCGCGCAGGAGGTTCAGATAGTCGGCGGTGACGTCGTAGACGAGCCGGGCCGCCTTGTCGCGCGCGTCGGCGGCGTGGTAGCCGGCATAGACGGCCGACGCGGCGACACTGCCGAACACCGCCGGGTCGAACACGACCTGGCTCAGGGTGAGCGTGCCGGTCCAGCCTTTGACCGTGACCAGCGAGTCGGGATTCAACGGGCTGCGGGTTTCGGTCTCGGCCCAGCCGAGCGAGCCGGCGGCACTGGGCAGCAGCGCGGCGCCGGCCTTGACCGCATTCAGACCGCTCTCGAACCGGGCGATTCGGGCCTCGATGCGGGCCGGGCTGCGCCGGCCCGCGAGCGCGAGCGCCTCAGAGAGCGACAGGTCGAGCGTGTCGGCCGGGGCCGCGACGAGGCTGAGTACGAGCGCGAAGACCATATCAGGAACCCAGGCCGGCGCTGCGCGCCCCGAGCAGCGCGAAGATGAGCGTTAGAACAAACCAGACCGCGAAGACGAGCACGTAGGAGCGCGAGCCCTTGAGGTCGAAGACGGTCTTCAGGCCGAGCCCGGCAAGGATGAGCTGCCAGACCGCAAAGGGGTCGGCCTGAGCGAGCAATGCCGCAAGGAAGCCGCCCTTGAGCCCGGGCGCGAGCAGGAGCAGGCTGGTCGTGACCTCGGCCGACTTCGTGACGAAGACCAGCACGATGCGGATGAGCGTACCGGGAATCAGCGCCATCCCGGACCAGGCCACGACCGAGAGGGTCCGGCCGAAGCTGCTCGTGGCGCCGAGCAGGGGCAGGGAAACGTTGTAGATGAGCGCGAGCAGGAGGATGCCGATGATGCCGGTGAAGAGCGCGCCGGCCGCGGGCAGGCCGTACCGGGCCGCGGGCGAGGCGTAGAACTTCTCCATTCCTTCGATCGCCTGGTCAATCTGCTCCTGGGTCATGCCCCTTTTCTGCATCTGCTCGACCGCGATGTCGCGCTGGGCGTCGACGTCAAGCCTGCTGACCGTGACCACCGTCGCGGCGATGTTGAAGACGAGGACGAGCGCGACCGGCAGGAGCCAGTTGGGCTTCTCTTTGAGCCGGCCAAAGGTCCTGGTCGGCGCGGTGTAGATGTCAAACATCTCTGCCTCCTAGTCCGACACGGTCAGGGCCGAGGTCGTTGCGGTCATCGGCGCGAGCCCCGGGCCTTGAGCGCGCGGCCGGTGTTCTGGGCGTCGCGGCGGTACTGGGGCCAATGGGAGCGCGCAGGCGGGGCGTCGCCGCGGAAAGCATAGAGCCCGCCGTCCCACGACCCGACATACACCGTGCCGTCCGGTCCGATCTTCGGGGCCGAGGTGTAGTAGATGTCCTTGCTGCCCGACGCGATTTCACAGGTCCAGGCGAGGCGGCCCGAGCGCGCCAGGGCGTAGACCACGCCGTCGTCGGGCAGGAAGTAGACCGTGCCCGAGTCGCTGAGCGCGGGCGGGGCGATGAGTATGTCGCCGGCTTCGTAGAGCACCTTCGGCGCGCCGCCCGGGTCCATCCGGCAGAGGTAATAGCCGTCCGAGCCGAAGTAGATTTCTCCTCCGTGACCGATGGCGACCTCGGTGCGGATTTCGTCGCCGTCCGGGACCGGGGCGCGCCAGCGCAGGCGGCCGTTGGGGCCGATGCAGTAGAGATAGCCGTCGGTGCAGCCGCAGTAGACGTTGCCGGCTGCGTCGGGCACGGCGCTCGCGAAGAAGTAGTCGGCCTCGGGCGTGCCGAAGGCCCACTTGCGGCGGCCGCGCGCGTCGAGGCAGTAGACCGAATCCGAGGTGACATATACCAGTCCGTCGGCGCCGATCGTGGGCGAACCGGCTATTTCGTCGCCGGTCTTGTATCGCCAGCGCAGCTTGCCATTGCGGTCCACGCAGTAGAGCGTGCCGGCGTCGGACCCGATGTAGAGCGAGCCGTCCGCGCCGATGGCGGGCGCACAGTAGAGCTCGTCGCCGAGGCGCAGCGACCAGCGCAGCTTGCCGGCACGGTCAAGGCAGTAGAGCGACGAGTCGACCGAGACCGCGTAGATGTTGTCGCCGTCGATCGCCGCGGCGGCGTAGATAGCGTCGCCGGCCTCGAAGTCCCAGCGGAACTGGCCGTCGGGACCGATGCAGTAGAGCCGGCCGCTCTCGTCGCCGATGTAGACGTTGCCGTCACGGTCGAGCGCGGGCGCGGCGGTTATGGGCTCGAGCGTGGGAAAGGCCCACTTGAGCACGGGCTCGCCCGCGGTTACCGCAAGGGGTCTGCTCCAGGGCGAAGCGCGCTTGAGCGAGTCGCGGGCACGCACCCGGATTTCGTAGCTGCCGAACCTGCGGTAGCGGTGGTAGCGGCTGATGTCAACCGGGCTGCGCAGCGGCCCGCTCCAGTCGAGGGTTTCGCCGTCGCCCCACGCGACCTGGTACCACAGGGGCAGTTTCGCGCCGGGCGGCGGGAAGATGAGCAGTTCAAACTCCGCGAGCGTGTCGACGTGCAGCGGCGCGGCGAGCGAGTCGGGCGCGGCCGGCTGGCCCACGGCCAGCAGGGTCACGGCGATTCCTAGCAGGGTCGATGCCATCGGGCAAACCTCCAACTTTGCTGTAGTCGTCTTCCCGGGTGCAAGCCGGGGCATTCGGCGGACGAGGAGAAGTTATCGGCGCTATTCGGCGGTGTCAAGAGCCGGGGCCGGGCCGGTCGCCGAGAGCAGTGCGGACGCCCGTTCAATGTCGCGCCGGATCTGCGCGGCGAGCTCGGCCGGGCCGGGGAAGCGGCGCTCGGTGCGGATGCGTTCGACGACGTCGATATCGGCGGATTCAGGCCGCAGGTCGCCTTCAAACCCAAGCAGGTGGGCCTCGATGGTGCGGGTCTCGCCGCCGAAGGTCGGGCGGTGGCCGATGTTGAGCACGGCATCGAACCACCGGCCCAGGGTTTCCACGCGGCAGGCGTAGACACCATCGGCCGGGACCAGGGTCTCGCGCTCCCAGGGCCGGATGTTGATGGTCGGGAAGCCGAGCTTGCGGCCGGTGCCGGTGCCGGACACGACCGCGCCGCTCAACCGGTACCAGCGGCCGAGAAGCCGGGCCGCGGCGCCGACCGCGCCCAGCACGAGGCTCTCGCGGATGCGGGTCGAGCGCACCGGACCGCCGTCGAGCAGGAACTCGGGCACGACCTCGAGCCTGATGCCGCGGCGTGCGAGCAGGCGGCCGAGCAGGTCGGCGTCGCCCCTGCCGCCCTGGCCGAAGCGGTGGTCGTGGCCGATCACGACGGCCGCCGGGTCGAGCGGGCCGAGAAGGTAATGCTCGATGAACCGCACCGGGTCGAGGCCGCGCACCGCTTCGTCAAAGCGCACCACGTACACCGACTCGATGCCCAGTTCGACAAGCAGCCGGGTCTTGGTCGCGAGCGAGGTCAGCACGAAGGTGAACTCCGGGTTGATGACCTGGGCCGGGAGCGGTTCGTAGGTGAGCACCGCCGGGGCCGCGCCGAGCGCGCGGGCGAGATCGAGCGTGCGGTCGATGATGCGGCGATGGCCGAGGTGGACGCCGTCGAAGCCGCCGAGGGCGACTGCCGGGCGAGGCGATTCATTCATCGCGGCAGATTATACGCTCGGGCCGGAGCCGGTCAGCCGCGGCGCGGCCGAGGGCGATGAAGCGGCGGTCGGGGGTAAGACAGAGGAGAGGGGGCTGCGGGTCGCGGACCGCAGGCTGCAGTTCGGCCGGTAAGGCGATGTTGCGGCCGAGGAAGAGGTCGCGGGCCTGCTCTTGGGTGACCGCGATGCGGGGGAGCCAGTCGAGAGCGTCTTCTATCGGGGTGAGCGCGGCGCGGGCCGCTTCGTCGCTCAGTCTGTCGAGCGGGAGGCTGGAGTCGAGTGTGAAGCGGCCGATGCGCGTGCGCTGGAGTCGTTCGAGCGTGGCCGCGGAGCCGAGCGCCCGGCCGAGGTCGCGGGCGATCGCGCGGATGTAGGTGCCGGCGCTGACCTCAAGCTCGAGCACGGCGCGGGGCGGGGTCCAGTCGAGGAGTCGGAGTCTGTGGACCGTGACCGCCCGGGGCCGGGGCGCGACCGGTTCGCCGCGGCGGGCTTTCCTGTACAGCGGCTGGCCGTTCTGCTTCTGGGCCGAGTAGGCAGGCGGGGTCTGCTGGAAAGTGCCGCGGAAGGGCTCGAGCGCGGCGTCGAGCCCGGCCCGGTCGAGCCCGGGCACGGGGCGCTCCTCCGTGGTCCGGCCGGTGATGTCGTCGGTGTCGGTGGCCCGGCCGAAGAGCACCGTGGCGGCGTAGGTCTTGGGCAGGCCGAGGAGGAGGCTGCTGACCCTGGTCGCTTCACCCAGAAGCACGAGCAGCAACCCGGTTGCCATCGGGTCGAGCGTGCCGGCGTGGCCGATGGCGCGGGGCGCGGGCCGGAGTGTCTTCTTCAGGGCGCGGATGACGTCATAGGACGTGATGCCGGCAGGCTTGACGATGCTGAGGACGCCGCGCACCGGGCCGGGTCAGTCGGGCAGGGGTTCGGTTTCCGGCGCGGGTTCGGGGCAGGCCGGTTCCTGCCGGATCGTCCCGAGCAGCTCGCCGACCCGGATTTCGTGGGCAAGCACCTCGTCGAGCGCGAAGCGCAGTTCAGGCAGGTAGCGCAGCTTGACGCGCTGGCCGAGCCTGCGCCGGATGAAGCCGCCGGCGTGGCGGATGTGGGCGAGGCCTTCTTCGCGGCGGCGCTCGTCGCCCATCACCGAGAGGTAGACCGTGGCGTGGCGCAGGTCGTGGCTGACGGTCGCGCGGGTGACGGTGACGAAGCCGATGCCCGGGTCGGACAGCTCGCAGGTGATTATCGCGGCGACGGTGTCTTTGATGGCGTCGGCCACCCTCCGGTCGCGGTGCTGCATGGCCAATGATAGGCGGGCCGGGCGGTTTGTAAAGCCGGGCGATTTGACCGCGCGCCAGGCCGCCGCTAGATTCTGCCGATGCGCCAACTGGCAATCGCGGCGGCCCTGCTCGGCCTGGCCGGGTGCGCGGCTCTGCGTTCGGACGCGGGCCGCTACGCACGCTGGCGCGAGGAACCCGAGCGGCGCGACCGCACGGGCCGGCGGGTGGTCGAAGAACCGGTCGTACGGGTGCGGCTCGGCGCGGGTTCGGACGGCCGAGTCGAACTGCGCGCCGAGTCGGGACTGGACCTGTCTTCAGCCGGGGCGAAGACTGCCGCGCCGGCCAACGAGGCGGTGCTGGTGCGGCTGGAGTCGGGCCGGCTCGCGGTCGATGTCGGCGGCCGGGCGTGGCTGCGCGGCATTGACACGCTCGAGGTGCAGGGGCGCGGCGGTCAGATACGCATCGGCGCGCGCCGCTACCGCGGCGACATCCGCGTGTTCCCGGGCAGCGCCGGCGACCTGGTCGTGGTCAACCGGCTCGGCATCGAGGCTTACCTATACGGCGTGGTCCCGTGCGAAATCGGGCCGCTTTCCGACGCCACTTACGAGGCGGTGAAGGCGCAGGCGATCGCCGCGCGCACCTTCACGCTCTCCCGGCTGAACCGGCGCGTCGGCCTGGGCCACGACCTGTTTGACACGCACCTGCGGGACCAGGAGTACGGCGGTGCCGGCGCGGAGAAAGACATCGCCCGCCGCGCCGTGGACGCGACCCGGGGCGAGGTGCTGACCTACGACGGCGAGCTCATCGAGGCGCTGTACCACGGCAACTGCGGCGGGGTCACGGGCAACGGGTCCCAGCCCTACCTGCGCAGCGTGGTCGATTCGCCCGGCCGCAAGCAGCCGGCCTGGTGCATCGACGGCAAGAACTTCGAGTGGCAGGCCGCGGTGCCGGCCGACAGCCTCGAGCGCGCGCTGCAACGGCTGGCATCGCTGGCGCGCCGGCCGACCGTGCGCAGCCTGGATCTGGAAAAGGACGAGCAGTCGGGCCGGGTGAGCCGGGTGCGGTTCAGAAGCGCCGACGGCCCGGCCTCGGTCGGGGGCAGCGCTCTGCGGATGGCCCTGGGCCTGCCTTCGCACGCCTTTGACGCGACGCGGCGCGGCGACACCTGGCTTTTCAACGGCCGGGGCTGGGGCCACGGGTCGGGGATGTGCCAGGCCGGCGCGATCGCGATGGCCCGGGCCGGCAACTCGGCGTACGAGATTCTCCGCCACTACTACAGCGGCGTGCGGCTGGAACGGCGCTACTGACGCTACTCGGTCCGGGCGCAGTCCTCGTCGTCGCGGAAGTGGGTCACGAGCACGGCGGCGGCGACGACCGAGGTCCACAGGCCGGACTTGTTGCCGATGGCGCTCTGGGTGATGTTCTGCGTTCGGACTATCTGGTTCGAGATCTTCCAGATTTCCTTGCGCTCGTCGTAGGAGGTGTCGGGGTTGAACTGAACCCCGAGGGTGGTGGCGAGCATCTGGGCGGCGAGGTCCTCGGCGTAGTCGCCGGCGCGCTCCTCGCGCTCGCCGAACGAGTGGTACTCCGAGAGGTAGCCGTAGCGCGTGTTGTCCTTGGGGATGGCCAGACCGACCGACGCCGACACGAGACGGTGCGGTTCGTTGGTCGCATTGTCGCTCACCACGGCGAACACCACCTGACCGGGCGACAGGAAGTTCTGGCCGCGCTGGCGCGAGATGATGCGGCAGCCGGGCGGGAAGATGGACGAAACCCGGACGATGTTGACCGCGGCTATGCCGGCGTCGCGCAACGCCGCCTCGAAGCTGGCGAGCTTCTCGCGGTGCACGCCGACGCCCTTGGTGAGGAAGACATACTTGGGCAGGATTATCAATTCGCCCCCCTCAGGATGCAGGCGCTTGGCGGAAAATGGAGCAGACCGGAGTTGAACCGGCGACCTCCAGAGTGCGATTCTGGCGCTCTCCCAACTGAGCTACTGCCCCGCACAGACACTTGTTCGGGCCGGCGTGCCGCGGAGCGGCACCACCGCCCTGCGCCAGTCGATTCTGGCGCTCTCCCAACTGAGCTACTGCCCCGCGGACAGGAAAACCCGCAGTTCGAATGACGAGACTCGAACGAGGATGCTGGCCGAAGTCGCCGGCGAGCGGTTGACGGCCCGGCTCAACCCGCCGTCTTGCCCCGCTCAATGCGGACAAAGATGCCGCTGCGGCGGCGCTCGATGCGGTCGAAATCCTCCGGGCCGAACTCGAAGCGGCCGATGACGGTGACCGGGCTCGGGGTCACCGGCGCCTCGCCGGTGCTCTTTGGGGTCGGGCCGAAAAACAGGCAGACATCGGGTCCGTCCGGCCAGTAGGCGATGTCCCCGGCACGGACTTCGGTCACCGGCGCGATGTTGCCGACCTTGAGCTCGATCGGGAAATAGACTTCCTTGCCCCAGGTCTCGCCGTGGCCCTGGACCGGCAGAAGCTCGATGACCTTCTGCGTGAGGTCGGAATCGTCCAGGGTACCGGCCAGTTCGACGCCGCCGACTGTCAGTTTGATGTTCAGCACCTGCGGGCATTGTAGGCAAGCGTTCAACGATGTCAATATCGCGCGCGGCCCGGCGGGTCAGGCCGGCTTGCGCAGGGCGGCGCTGTGGCAGACCCGGCGGCTGTCGGCGAGCGAGTCGTAGGCGTCGGAGCCGCGCACCTCGGCGAGAAAGCTGTCCATCCGGTCGTGCTCGTGCGACGACTCGACATTGACCACGGCGTCAAACAAGCCCTCGGCGAAAGGCATGACCTCGGCACTGCCCTGGCGGAGATCCAGTCCCGGCAGGCGGTGAACGCGCCCGCAGAGCGCCACGGCGGCGGTCGAGCAGTCCAGCCCGGTCACGGTGCGCGGGCCGTACCGGCGCGGTCTGGAGCATAGCGCCCGGCGCGGCGAAGTCAAAGAAGCGGCCGGCGGGCCGGGGACCGAAACAGCAACTTACGGGATATCCGGATGAAACGATTGACCCTGTAATCTGACAGAAGTTCATACTTGGGTTGGCCTGCAGGCCGGCCGGGGGAACCGTTCCCCCGGCGGCTTGCCGGTCAGCCGCCCGTGTGAGCTAAGCCGCCGCAACCCAAGGGGCTGGACGGTTCGGCGCGGAAAACAGGTTGCGGCCCGGTCCCGACATCGCTGACAAAACTTTCTACTTGACCAAATGTCCAATCGGAGCCGGTTTCGCGCGGCTAAGTGATTCTGTCCTCCCGGGGCGGCGGCCGGCGGCCGGAGCTGAATGCCGGGCCGGTGACGGCGCGGCTTGCGCTGCGGCCCGCGGCAGGCTAGGCTGGGGCGTGAGCAGTCAGTCGCCGGTGCTGGCCGTGTCGCTTCTGTCGGGCGGGCTGGATTCGACGCTCGCGGTGCGCGTGCTGCAGGAGCAGGGCGTCGCGGTCGTCGGGGTAAACTTCGCCGGGGCGTATTGCCCGTTGCCGCTCGAGGGCGAGAGCAACGCGGCGCGCGCGGCGCGGCAGCTGGGCGTCGAGCTGGTGACGCTGCCGATCGACGCCGGGTTCATCGCGATGGTCAAGCGCCCGAAGCACGGCCGGGGCAGGAATATGAATCCTTGCATAGATTGCCACGCGCTGATGATCCGCCGGGCGTGGGAACTCGGGCGGGCGCGCGGCGCGGCTCTGGTCGCGACCGGCGAGGTGCTGGGCCAGCGGCCGATGTCGCAGAACCGGCAGTCGCTGGAGGTGGTGGCGCGGGATTCGGGCACGAGCGGGTTCCTGTTGCGGCCGCTGTCGGCGAAGCTGCTGGAGCCGACCGTGCCGGAACAGCAGGGGCTGGTGGACCGGTCGCGGCTGCTGGACATCGAGGGCCGGGGCCGCACGCGGCAGATGGCCCTGGCCGCGCAGTGGGGCATAACCGAGTACCCCAATCCGGCCGGCGGCTGCCTGCTGACCGAGGCGGTGTATTCGCGCCGGCTGGCCGCCGCGTTCGCGCGGGGCGAGGACTCGATGGAGGTCATCGAACTGCTGGGCATCGGCCGTCACTTCCGGCTGGCCTCGGGCGGGCGCGTGGTGGTGGGGCGCAACCGGCTGGAGAACGAGGCGCTGCTTCTGCGGCGGCCGCCGGGCTCGTGCGTGGTTGACGGCACGGCGCTGCCCGGGCCGCTGGCGCTGCTCATCCCGGACCGGGCCGGTGACCGCGCCGTCGCGGCGCGGCTCGTCGCGCGGTTTTCCGACCGGCGCGCGTCGGGCGCGGTGACCGTCGTGGTCGATGGCGCGCCGCTGACCGTCGCGCCGCCGGGCGCGGGCGACCTTGAAGGCGTGACCCCGGAGTGAGCCGGACGCGCCGTGCGCTTGACTTGCCGTGACTGAATCCTAGACTACCGAACCTTGCACATCAGAGAGCTGCAGCTTATCGGGTTCAAGTCGTTCCAGGACAAGGCGACGCTGCGCTTTTCGTCCGGGATGAACGCGGTCATCGGCCCCAACGGCTGCGGCAAGACCAATATTCTCGACGCGCTGCGCTGGGTCCTGGGCGAGCAGTCGTTCGCGCTCCTGCGCTGCGCGAAGAACGAGGACCTGATTTTCGGCGGCACCGCCACCGTGCCCGGCACGAACTACGCCGAGGTGAAGCTGACCCTGGGCGACGACGAGACCGGGCAGGACATCGAAATCCGGCGCCGCTACTTCCGTTCGGGCGAGAGCGAGTACTACCTCAACCGGCAGGCGTGCCGGCTGCGCGATATCCAGGAGGTGTTTCTCTCGACCGGCACCGGCACCAAAGCCTACTCGATCTTCGACCTGCGCCAGATGCGCGAGATAATTTCGGGCAACATCCGGCGGATGTTCGAGGAGGCGGCGTCGCTGGCCAAGTACCACGAAGCCAAGGCCGACTGCCTGCGCAAGTTCGAGCTGACCGACAAGGACCTCGTCCGGCTGGACGACATCATCGCCGAGCGCGAGCGTTTCGTGCGCAGCCTGCAGCGGCAGGCGGGCAAGCAGCGGGCGTGGGACAAGCTGCGCGCCGAGGAGAAGGGCCTGCGTCTGGTCGAGCTGAAGGCGGACTATGAAGCGACCCGCGCCGAGCTGGAGCGGGTCGCGGCCGACGCCGAGACGCTGGAGGGCGCCGATGCCGAGCGCACCGGCGAGATTCACCGGCTCGAAGAGGAGCAGCGGTCGCTGCACGCGCGGCTGCGCGACCAGCAGGCGCACCGCGAGGAACTGGACGCGCGGCTGGCCGAGGCGCGAACGGCGCTGGCCGGACTGGAGAACCGGAACCTGCTCGACCGCCAGCGGGTGCAGTTCACCGAGTCGGCCGACGGCGAGGCCGCCGGCGAACGGGCGGCGCTCGATGCCCGGCTGGCCGAGCTTGACGGTCTGCTTGCCGGCGCGATGTCCCGGCTGGCCGAGGCGGGCGCGGCGCAGGCGCGCGCCGAGACCGGACTTGAAGCGGTGCGCGGTGAGGTGCGCGGGGCCGAGGAGCTGCTGCTTGCGGCGCGGCAGGCCGAGGCCGACCTGCAGGCGAACCTGCGCGAACTGCTGGAGGAGCAGCACGCGGCCCAGTCGGGCCTCGCGCGGCTCGAGGCCGCGGACGCGAACCGCCGCGACCGGCGCGAGCGGCTGGAGTCGGAGCGCGCCGCCCTGGAAGAGCGCGCGGCGCGGCTCGCGGCCGAGCTCGAGTCGGCGCGGGCCAGCGTCAAGGCGGCGCAGGATGAGGCCGCGGCCAGGCGCGCGCATCTGGAGGGACTGCGCGGCGAGGCGGCCGGGCTGGCCGAGAGGCGCGAGACCGCCCGGTCCGAGGTCGAGGCATTGCGCGCGGAGCGGGCCGGGCTGGAGGCCGAGCTGGCCGCGTTGCGCGCGGCGCTCGCGCTCGATCAGGCCGACGCGGTGAGCGCGACGCTGGGCATCGCGGCGCGGGCTGCGAGCGAGCTGGTCGCGGTCGAGCCGGGCTGGGAGCGCGCCTGCGAGGCGGCGCTGTACGCGCTGGTCGACTTTCTTGTCACGGCCGAGCCGGTCGCGGCGGACGGGCTGGAGCGGCTGGCCGCGGCGCGGCCGGACCTGCGGTTCGGCTTCCTTGCCGCCGCGCCCGAGGGTGGAAGCGAGCCGATGCCGGCCGGGCCGGGCATTGCCGGCCGGCTGGCCGATCATGTCCGGCTTGAGCCGGGCGCGCCGGCCGCGCTCGGGCGCGCGCTCGCACAGGTGCTGGTTGCCGAGGATGCGGCTGCGGCCGGTCGGCTGGCCGCGGCGCACCCGGGCTGGTCTTTTGTGACCGCGGACGGGGTGTGCCGGTTCGGCGACGGCCGGGTTGTGGCCGAGGCGCGGGAGCGGGGGCGGCTGACCCTGGCCGGCACGTTGCGCGCGAAATCCGAGCGGCTCGCAGCGGTGGCCGCGGGCATCGACGAACGGCTGGCCCTGATCGCGGGCGCGGACCGCCGGCTGGAGGAACTGGACCGCGACTCGAGCGCGCTCGAGGTCGCGCTGGCCGAGCTGGAGAGCGACCGGTCCGGATTCGACGCGCGCGCCGCGGCCCTGGCCGCGCAGGCCGAGGAAACCGGCCGCGACATCGAGCGGCTGCGGGCCGAGCTGCGTTCGCTCGGGACCGAGGGCGAGGGCCAGGAACAGGCGGCCGTCGAGCTGCGCGCCGCGCTGGCCGGGCTGGAGCAGCGCATCGCCGAGGCGACCGCCGCGCTGGAGCGGGCTCGCGCCGAGACCGCCGCGCGCGAGACCGCGGTGCGCGCCGGGCTGGAGCGCGCATCGGCCGCGCTGGCGGCGCTGGGCGAGGCGCGGCAGGCGGCTTCGCGGCTCGAGGCCGAGTGCGGCTTCGCCCGGCGGCAGATCGACGAGACGCGCGCACGCATCGCCGCGCTGGAGAGCCTGGCCGCGGCCCGGGCCGAGGAGCGGCGCGTTCTGGGCGCGGGCATCGCGGAGCGGGAGCCGGCGCTGGAGCAGGCGCGGCAGCGGGTCGCGGATTTCGAGAGGCAGATCGAGTCGCTGCGCGCGGCCGACCTGGGCAAGGCCGAGGAGGAACTGGCGGCCAACCTCGCCGAACTGCGCGCGCGGCAGGAGCAGAACCGGCAGCTGGTGATGGACCAGCGGTTGCGCGTCCACGAGCTGCGCCGCGCGCTGGACGGCATCATCGAGGAGGCGCGCGCGAGCTATGGGACCGACATCGCGGCGTACCAGCCCGAGACCGACGCCGATGTCACGGCACGGCTGGACCAGATACGCCGGCGCATCGCTGCGCTGGGCCAGGTCAACCCGCTGGCCGAGCAGGAGTACCGGCAGGAGAAAGACGACCTCGAGCGGCTGCGCAGTCAGCGCGGCGATGTCGCCGCGGCCCGGGCCAATCTCGAGCAGACGCTCAAGGAGATCGACGGGCACGCGCGCGAGGCGTTCGCCGCAACCTATGCCGAGGTGCGCGGCCACTTCCAGGAGGTGTTCCGGCAGCTTTTCCTCGAGGGCGAGGCCGATCTGGTGATGACCGACGCGCAGAATCCGCTGGAATCGGAAATCGCGATCGTGGCCCGGCCCCGGGGCAAGAACCCGAAGCGGCTGGAGCAGCTGTCGGACGGCGAGAAGGCGCTGCTGGCGGTGTCGCTGCTGTTCGCGTTCTACAAGGTGAAGCCGGCGCCGTTCTGCTTCCTCGACGAGGTCGACGCGCCGCTGGACGACGCCAATGTCGGCCGGTTCGCCGACTACCTGAAGGCGATGTCGCAGAAGACGCAGGTCGTCATCATCACCCACAACCGGCTGACCGTGGAGCGCGCCGACGTGCTGTTCGGCGTGACCGCGGAGCAGCCGGGCATCTCGACGCTGGTGTCGGTCAGCCTCGCCGAGTACCAGCGGCAGCAGGAAGCCGCAGGGCAGCAGACTCAGCCGAACTGAAGTCAGAGGCCACAGGTCAAGACGCAAGTGCCGGAGCGATTGGCGAGACCGACAGCCGTCCGCCGCCAAGCGTAGAGCGGAATGGCTAATCCATTCGGACGCATCGCCGCAGGCCTGAAGCGGCTCAAGGAAGGTCTGGCAAGGACCCGGCAGGTCTTTGCCCGCGTGCTCGGCGCGGCCTCGACCGAAGAGCTGGAAGAGGCGCTGCTCTCGGCCGACGTCGGGGTGAGGGCGACTGAGCTGCTGGTCGAAAAGGTGCGGCGCGCGGGCGACGACCGCAGGCAGGTGCTGGAGCGGGAGATTGCGGCGATACTGCGCGGCGGGCAGACCGGACAGGGCCAGGCCGCAGGCCGGCAGCCGGCCGGCGGCGAAAGCCAGTCGCCGCTCGTGGTGATGATCGTCGGGGTGAACGGGTCGGGCAAGACGACGACCGTGGGCAAGCTGTGCCGCTGGTTCGGCGCGGCCGGCAGGAGCGTGGTCGTCGCCGCGGCCGACACCTATCGCGACGCCGCGGCCGAGCAGGTGGGAGTGTGGGCCGAGCGCGCCGGGGCGGAGATAGTGATGTCGGCGCAGGGCCAGGACGCGGCCGCGGTCGCATTCGACGCAATCACGCGCGCGCGCCAGCGCGGGCGCGACATAGTGCTCGTCGACACCGCGGGCCGGCTGCACACGCGGGTCGACCTGATGGAGGAGGTCGCCAAGATCAAGCGGGTCTGCGCCCGGGTGAAGCCGGGTGCGCCCGACGAGGTCTGGCTGGTGCTGGATGCGACGGTCGGCCAGAACGGGCTGCGCCAGGCCCAGGCTTTCCACGACAAGCTCGGCCTGACCGGGCTAATCATCACCAAGCTCGACGGCACGGCACGCGGCGGCGTGCTGATACCGATCGCTCTCGAACTGGGCGTGCCGATACGGTTTGTCGGCACGGGCGAGGGCATAGAGGATCTCGAGGAGTTCGACCCGGACGCTTTCGCGCGCGCCCTGTTCGAGAGCTAGTCCACAGGAACAATCGGGCAGTCGGCAGGATCAGGCCGGAGGGGCCGTGTCAGTCGGCGCGGCCACACGCTCGGCCTCGACGAGCGCGGCGAGCGTCTCGACCGCGCTCCGGGCCGCAGCGCGCACCTCGCGCTCGGCGTGGCCGAACGGCCAGGGCCGGGCCAGCGAGCGGAACAGCGGAAGAAGCCGGGTGACGCCGAGTCCGGCGAGCGCCTCGATGGCCGCGGCGCGAATCTCCGGCTCGGGACGGTCGAGCTGGGCAGTGACGAACTGGACCGCGACCGGGTTGCCGATGCGGCCGAGCGCGCGCAGGACGTTGCTCTGCACCAGCAGGCTCTCGTCGGTCAGCCGAGCGAGGAGGGGCATCGAGGCGCGGAAGTCGCGCAGCTTGCCCAGCGCTTCGGCCGCCATCGCCCGGACCACGCTGTCGCGGTCGTCGAGCGCGGCGATGAGCGCGGGCACGGCGCGGTCCTCGCCGATTTCGCCCAGGGCCTGGCAGGAAACCACGCGCACCCAGGATGCGCCGTCGCAGGTGCCGGCGATGAGCCGCTCGCACGAGCCCTTGTGGCGCAGCCGGCCGAGCACGTCGATAGCGCGGACCCGGACAAGCGCAACGCGGCTGTTGAGCAGATCGGCAACCGGATCGACCGCGGCCTCGCCGAGGCGTTCGAGGCCGCACGCCGCCGCGGCTGCGACCTTTTCATCGTCGTCCTGCAGCGCCCGGGAAAGGTGTTCGGCCGCGCGGGGATGGCGGATGTGGCCGAGCGCGGTGACAGCCGCGTGGCGCACGGTCGAGTCGGCATCGCGGGCGGCCTCGCCCAGCGCGTCGACCGCGGCGGCGTCGCCCAGCGCGCCAAGCAGCTCGGCAGCGGCGCCACGCACCGCGGGCTGGTGGTGGCGCAGCAGCTCGGACAGCGGCAGGAGTGCGGCCTTGCCCTGGTTGAGCAGCTCGGTCGCGGCCTGAATGCGGTCGTTGACGTCGTCGCGCGAGAGCGCGTCGACGAGGTGGTTGACCGTGCGCACGCTCACCCGGCGCAGGGCGGCGAGAGCCGCGGCGCGGACATCGGGGTTGGGGTCGTCGCCGGAGAGCCGGGCGATCGTGTCGATGCAGCGGCGGTCGCCGATGCGGCCCAGCGCCTCGGCCGCGGCGATGCGGACCGCCGGGTTCGCGTCGCCGATCTCGTCGAGCAGGGCGTTGACCGCGGCCGGGCTGCGAATCTCGCCCAGCGCGCGCGCCGCGGCTATGCGAACCTCGTCGACCATGTCGCGGAGCAGTTCCAGCAGCGGCGGCACGGCGCTTTCGGTGCCGATGCGGCCTAGCGCGGTCGCGACCGCGCTGCGGGTCGCCGGGTCAGGCTCGATCAGGCCGCGGGCCAAGAGGGGCAGGCCGGACACCAGCCGCAGCCGGCCGATGAGGTCGGGGATGGCCGTGCCGAGCGGCTCGCGCCACGACTCGAGGTAGCGGGTGACCGACTCGGTGGCGGCCGGGCCGATGGGTATGATGGCTTCGACCGCGCGGGCGCGGATATCGGGGTCAGGGTCGGACAGGAGGAGCACCAGAGCGCCGGCGGCCTCGTTGCCGCCGATGCGCCGCAGGCGCTCGATCGCGCTGACCCGAACCGCCGGGTCGGGACTCTGCAAATCGGCGATGATTTCGGGCAGCGGCATTTCAGCCTTACCTGCGCGCCGGCCCGACGCTACGACCAAGCCAGTCGAGATAGCGGCGCGAACCGGCCGCGACAGGCAGGGCGACTATCTCGGGCGTGTCGTAGGGGTGGAGCCGGGCGAGTGCCGCCTCAAGCCGCGGCCAGACCGGGGCAGTCGTCTTGGCCAGGCACAGCCATTCGGCGGCCTCTTCGACCCGGCCGCGCCAGCGGTAGGTCGAGTGAATCGGGCCGAGCACCTGGACGCAGGCCGCGAGCCGGCGGCGGACCAGTGCCCGGGCTGCGCGCCGGGCGCGCGACTCGTCCGGGAAGGTGCAGGTCACCAGCAACGCTTCGGCCATCCGACAAGTATCGGCCTGTCGTGATGTTAGTCAAGCACGGATGCGGCCGGCTTGACTATCGGAAGGCACATTCTATGATTAGCCATGCGATTCCAGAGAGTGGTAGTGGCGGCCGTGATCGCTGGCCTGGCCGCCTGCTCGGTGGCGCCCGAGATACCGGTCGAGCCGACCGACCGTAACGTGCTGGCCGAGGTGGTTTTCACCGACACGACCTGAGGATACTGCGGGCTCGCGGAGCGAGCCCTGGACAGTCTGTCGCGAGTCACCTATGGCGATTCGATGCCGATCGTCGTGTGGATTCCGGTCGGCCGGCTTGGCGTCGCACCGGACGACAGTCTGCATCTTGCCCGCTACGGTTACGAGGTCAAGAGCCTGATACTCGATGGCGACTCGGTGGCCCACACCGATGAGATAGCGCCAAATCAGTATTTCCGGGTTTTCGGCGATCTTGTCGCAGTGGCGAAGTCCAAGCCGACATGGGCAAGCATCGCCGTGGACAGCGCCTGGGCCGACGGCTCGAACGGCGGTGTCGCGGTCAGGGTGACCGCAGACTCGATCCCGCCCGGCACCCAGCTCAGGCTCGTTGCCGTCATCACCGAGGACAGCGTCGTGACGCAGGGATTCCTGAGCGCGATTTGGAACCGAGTGGCGCGGCGGGTACTGCCTGACTGGCAAGGCCGGGAAGTCAGCTTGGCGCGCGGCGATACGTTGTTCGACACGCTGCGGTTCTCGACCGCCGGTCTGAACCCGGCCAAGCTCAGGGCCGCGCTTTTCATCCGGAACGCGGCGGAATGGACTATTGTGCAGTCACTGGGTGTAAGTCGGCTGAGTCCCTGAAAGGAGACATCGAAATGAAGCGTTTGGCGACCATTCTCTGCCTGCTGCTGGTGGCCGGCCCGACTCTGGCGGCGAAGTCCGAGCAGAAGCCTCTCCAGAAGGCCCCGGATTTCACGCTCAAGGACGTCACGGGCAAGCAGGTGACGCTGAGCGAGCTGCTCAAGACCGGGCCGGTCTACATCGAGTGCTGGGACCTGCCCTGCGTGAACTGCATCGCCGAGCTGGACGCGCTCCGGCCGGTGTACGATTCGCTCAAAGACCGCGGCCTGCAGATAGTCGCGCTGTCGGTCGACAAGCCGGCCGATGAGCAGAAGGTCAAGTCGTTCGTGAAGACGAAGAAGTGGCCCTACATCGTCCTGCTTGACCAGCAGCAGAAAGTCAAGAGCGCGTACAAGATCGTCATCAAGCCGACCGCCTATCTGGTCAACATGGCTGGCGAGATAGTCTACACCCACGTCGGCTACAAGAAGGGCGACGAGAAGCGCATCGCCGAGGAGTTCAAGAAGTGGCTGCCTGAGAAGGGCCCGGCGGGCGAGGAAGAGTTGCCCGAACCGGGCAAGGGCAAGCCCAGGACCGGGGCCGACAAGTAGGCGGCGCGGTGCGGCGATTGCTGGGGGCCCTCGCCGTTCTGTGCGCGGCCGCGGCGGCGGCCGAGCTTTCGATCAGCGGCGTGAACCGCGCCGAGTTCTGGGCGTTCCTGGACTCGGTGTATTCAACGCAGACCGAGGACAAGCTGGACATCACTGTGAGCTACGGCGACCTGTCGGCGAGCGCCGGGATGTTCCTGTTCGAGCCGTCCAAGCCGTGGCGGGGCCAGCGTCAGCCGCTGCGGTTGCTGGACTACACCGTCGCCTACAGCCCGCAGGAGCTTGAGATCCTCTACGGCAAGTTCTACCAGACTTTCGGCAAGGGCCTGGCCCTGCGCGCTTACGAGGACGACGACTTCCGTCACTACAAGAGCCTGCACGGGCTGCGCGGCACCGCGCACCTGCCCCTGGGCACCGAGGTCGTGGCGCTGGGCGCGCGGCTGCGCGACATCTTCTTCCAGGAGAATACCTACAAGACACTGAACGCCGCAGATTCCACCGACCAGGTGCTGGGCGCCGACCTGTCGAGCCGGCCGCTGTCGTGGGCGGGGTTCGGCGGGCGCTACGTGCGTGTTAACTCCACCGGGGACATGTCGCCGCGCGCGTTCAACGAGATCTACGGCGGCAACCTCGGCCTGACCCTCGGCCCGGTCGACCTCTACGGCGAAGCCTGCCAGCGGCTCGGCGTGAGGCCGGGAATCGGCGGCCGCGAGAAGGGGCTGGGCTACTACCTGAGCGGGACGCTCTCGTTCCCGGGCTACTCGCTGCTCGGCGAGTACATGGACTACGACAAGCTCGGGCACCCGACCTCGGCATACCACTACAACGACCCGCCGACGCCGATCAAGTCGGGCGTGTCCATCGACCGCGGCATTGACGAGCGCGGCTTCGGAGTCACCGCGACGGCGAGCCCGCTCGACCCGCTGTACCTCGAGGCGAACTACGGCCGGCTGTACCGGCACGAGGATTCGACCACTGGCGTGTACGAGTGGGAAGGCAAGGGCCGGTACTCGCTAGGTGAGAACTGGACTTTCGAGGCGAAGCTGAATCATATGGTGCAGCAGAACATCGAACTGCACGTGGCGCGCCGGGGCACGACCAAGCCGACCGTGCTGGTGAACTACCTCGCGGGCGAGCACACCTTCACCCTCGAGGCAGACTACGACTGGGTGGTCGAGGATACCGGGCACATGGAGCAGCCGTGGCGCTACCACGAGAGCGCACTGGTGCTCTCCTACGGCTACGGCGACGCTCTGCTGTTCACGGCCGGACTGCAGGCGGTGGACTACAAGCTCGAGCGCCGTTACAACGGCCAGCAGCTCTGGCCGATGTTCGAGACCGTCTGGACCATAACCGAGCGCAACATCCTGCGCGTGCGCATCGGGGCCGAGCGCGGCGGCTACACCTGCTCAGGCGGGGTCTGCCGGTTTGAGGCGCCGTTCACCGGTGTCAAGGCGCAGCTCATCAGCCGGTTTTGAGAGGGGAGCGTGAGGTGAAGCGCAAGATTCCATTCCTGCTGCTGGCTGTGGTCGGGGTCGCGCTCGTCGCGGTCGGCATCGCCAAGGGCAACCCGGAAACCATCTACCGGTTTGCCGCCCAGATATGACTGTCCTGCATGGGCCTCGTGTAGGCCCGCAAGGACAGGAGAGACACGACAGTGAGTGCTGAAACGGTAACGCAGAAGCCGGCGTTGCGCGGAGATTTTTCGCCGAAGACGCGCTGGTCCGCTTTCGCCATCATCACGGCCGGCGCGACCGTGGTGGCGGTCCTGCTCAAAGTGCTGGGGAGGTTCGACTGGGGAGTGTTCGCCTTTGGCTGGACCGGCGCGGTCGGGCTTGCGCTATTCCTTGCGCTGTTTCTTGGACGGCCCACCGCGGCGCGGCGCTGGGCCGCGTTCGGTGTCATCAGTCTGGTCGGCGTCATCGCGGCGCTGTGGCTTGTCATCGGGCCGGGCCTCAGCGCGTCGAAGGTGCTGCTCTTCGGCCTGCTGCCCTTCATCCTGGTGATGCTCTCTGTCGTCTTGCTCGTCCGGCGCCGGATCGCGCCGCACCGCGTGGTGCAGGTCATCGCGTTCGTCCTGCTCAACGGCTTCATCCTCGCCTACCTGCAGCGCACGGTGATATACCAGGGAATCTTCAAGTACACGCTGCAGCCGATACTCAACTGCTACGGCGGGCCGATGGCGGTTTTCGCCTGCCCGCTGGGGTCGATGCAGCAGATCATCGGCATCCGCGCGTTTCCGTGGCTGCCCTTGGGCGTGTTCGTCGTGGTCGGCGCGTTTTTCGGGCGGGCCGCGTGCGGCTGGGTCTGCCCGTTCGGGATGTACCAGGACCTGCTGAACAAGGTGAAGCTGGGGTCGAAGCGCTGGGTGTCCTTCGCGGTGATTGCCGCCATCGCGGCCGCGGTCGCCGTGGCGCTCGTGCTGGTCGTGCCGCTGCCGTGGTGGCAGGTTCTTCTGTACGGCTGGCTGCCCTTCGTGCTGGTCGTGCTCTACTTCGCGCTGCGCGGTAAGACCGACATCCCGACTCACCTTCGGCCCGGCGCGGTGCTCGCCGCACTGGGCTTGGGCGCGCTGGCCTGGTTTCGGCTCGCGCCCGACTTCGGGGTCGTGGCGGCGGCCGGCGGAATGCTCGCTGTGACCCTGGCCGGGCGCTGGCTCGGCGGCGCGCTGGTTGCGGCCGCGGCACTGCTCATCGGCTGGCTGGGCGGCTCGGGGCAGCTTCTGGGTCTTTCCGGCATCGCGCTCGGGCTGGCTGCGGCTGCCGCGGCGGTTACGCTGGTCGCGGCGCTGGACTTCGCGCTGCGCGCGCGGCTGCCCGCGAACTGGCTGAAGTTCGGGTTTCTCGTAGTCGTGGCCGGGGTCGCGGCGTGGTTCACGGCCGAGCCCTGGTTTTGCAAGCTCTGCCCGCACGGTACGCTGGGCGCGGGGATTCCGCTGGTGCTGTGGGACCCGGTGAACGCACTGCGCGGTCTGGTCGGCTGGCTTTACTGGGTGAAAGTCGGCATCCTGTTGCTCATCGTCGCGGCGGCGGTCAGCGCAAGACGGCCTTTCTGCCGGTTGGTCTGCCCGATCGGGGCAATCTACTCGGTGCTGAACAAGGCCAGCCTGCTAAAGCTAAAGTTCGACAAGTCGACCTGTATCGACTGCGGCCGGTGCAAGCGGGTCTGTCCGATGAACATCGACCCGGTCGCCAGCGCGAATCAGCTCGAGTGCATCCGTTGCTTCGAGTGCGCTTGGACCTGTCCGAAGTCGTCGCTGCGCCCGGGCGTGTAGCACTGCAATCAGGTGCGCAAGCCGGGCTGGCTGAAGACCAGGTTGGCGGGCGGGGCCGGTTTTGAGGCGGTCAACGCCCGGCTGACCGGTCTCGGTCTGCACACTGTCTGCACCCAGGCCCGCTGTCCCAATCTCGGCGAGTGCTGGAATGCGGGCACCGCAACATTCCTCATACTCGGCGATACCTGTACGCGGCACTGCCGGTTCTGCTCGGTTGCGACCGGTAACCCGCGCGGCGCGGTGGACGAGGCTGAGCCCGAGCGCGTGGCGCGCGCGGTCGAGCGGCTCGGCCTGAAGTACGCGGTCATCACGTCGGTGGACCGCGACGACCTTGCGGACTTCGGCGCCGGGATCTTCGCGGCGACGGTGCGCGCGGTGCGAAAGACCGGCGCGGCGGTGGAGGTGCTCATCCCGGATTTCGGCGGCAAGGAGGAGCTCATCGCGCAGGTGGCCGAAGCCGGGCCGGTTGTCTTCGCTCACAACATCGAAACGGTAGAGCGGCTCACGCCCGCGGTGCGCGACCCGCGCGCGTCGTACCGGCGGTCGCTGGGCGTTGTTGCGGCGGCGAAGCGGCTCGCGCCGGGGATGATGACGAAGAGCGGGCTGATGCTCGGGCTGGGCGAGACCGACGAGGAGGTCGAACATGCGCTTGCCGACCTGCGCTCAGTCGGGTGCGATGTCGTCACCATCGGGCAGTATCTCCAGCCGGACCGGCGCTGCCTTGCGGTCCGGCGCTATGTCACGCCCGAGGAGTTCGACCGGTGGAGCGTGCGGGCGCACCAGCTGGGGTTTGTCCGCGCCTTCTGCGGGCCGCTGGTGCGAAGCTCGTACCGGGCGGCAGAATTGGCGGACCCAAGTCAGAAGCCAAAAGCCAAAGGTCAAAAGCCAAACCCGGGGTCGGCGTAGATGAGAAGCGAATGGCGCGACCGGCAGGCCGGGACGCGCACGCCACAGCGCGCAGAACAGAGCGTGGAGGCGCTGGTCGTGCGGCCGGCGCTGTCTGACGGCCAGGTGAGGCGCGGCCTGCGCGTTTCGATAGTCGAAGGCGGGTTCGCGACGCTGTACATGACGCTCGTCGGCGGGATGTTCATCAACGGCCTCGCGCTGTTTCTGGGCGCGAAGCCGTTCGAGATTGCGCTGCTCTCGGCCATCCCGGCCCTGTCCAGCGGGTTCGGTTTCTTGTCCGGTTACCTTGTCCGCGTGGTCGGGGCGCGCAAGAAGCTGGTCCTGTGGACCGCGGGCATCGGCCGGTCGGTGTTCGCGCTGCTGGTGCCGTTCCTGCTGATGGAATTCGGGTTCGGGGTCGAGACGTTGCTCTGGGTCGTGGCGCTATCAAGCATCATAATGACGGTTGCGGGTACGACCTGGACCTCGTGGATGAGCGACCTCGTGCCGAACGAGAGGCGCGGTCGCTTCTTCGGCCTGCGCAACGCCATCCACGGCCTGGTTGGAGTGACGACCGCCTACCTCGCTGGCCGGGCGATGGATTGGTTCAAGGCATCGGACCACGAGTTGTTCGGCTACGGCCTGGCGTTCGGCTTGGCCGTGGTCTTCGGCGGGATATCGACCTGGCTGCTGGTGCGCCAGCCCGAGCCGCCGATGCCCAGGAAGCCGATGGTGCCGCTGCGCGAGCTGCTCTTCGGCCCGCTGCAGGAGCCGCAGTTCCGCCGGCTGGCGACCTTCACCGCGGTGTGGTTTCTCACCGGCACGCTGGGCTCGCCATTCTACATTGTCCACCTGATGACCAACCTGAAGTTCTCGTTCGCGGCCATCGGTGTGTACTCGATGATCGGCGGTGTGACCGGGCTTCTGTTCCAGCTGCTGTGGGGCCGGGCCATCGATCGGTTCGGGGCGCGGCCGGTGACGATTCTCAACTTCGCGCTGGTCGGCGTGATGCCGCTGTTGTGGGTCTTCGCCACGCCGACTTTCCGTCTGCCCATATGGATTGACGCGGTACTCAACGGGGTGGTCTGGTCGGGCGCGAGCTTGGGCCTGTGGAACCTGCTGCTTGAGCTGGCCGACAACCCCCAGCGCAAGGAGAGCTACTTCGCGATTCACTCGGTCGTCACCGGGCTGGGCGCATTCGTAGCATCGCTCGTCGCGGGCGGCATCGCCCAGGCCCTGCACGGTCTGGAGGTGACCATCGGCCGCGGCACCTTTGTCAATTACCACCTGATGTTCCTCCTGGCCGGCATCGCGCGGTTCATGGCGCTGCCACTGCTCGTGCGGGTACGCGAGCGCGACAGCACGCCGGTGCGCGCCACGGTGCGGGTGCTGACCGCCTACGCGGTCTGGCAGTTGAACGCGGGCAAGACTTTTGTTCTCAATGCGCTGGGTCTGCGGCCGCGCGAAGAGGACTGACCGCTACCTTGTTGACGCCCCGGCCCTACCGGGCTACAATGGTATCAGTCAAGATGTCCGAAAGGAGGCTCGATGACTAAGAAGATTCTGCTCGCGCTGCTCGCGTCCACGGCGCTGGTGATGGCCTTTGACCGCGTCGTGGTTCTCGAGGAAGCATACTCCGAGACATGACCGACCTGCCCTGCGTCCAGCCGTGCGCTGGACCAGATACTGATTGACTACGCCGGCTACGCGGTCGGCGTCGAGTGGCACATCAGTTCTTCCTACCCGCTCTACAGCGCCGAAGGCTCGCAGAAAATGCGCACCTACCCGCCGCCCTACAATGGCGGCTACGCCACGCCCTGGGCCTGGATTGATGGCCGCAACGCCAGCTACCAGTACAGCGGGTGGGCCGGTTACGTGTCGGAGCGGATGCTGCAGCCGACCGACGTCCAGCTCAGCATCACCGGCACTTACAATCCGGGCACGCGCTCGGGCACGGTGCAGGCCGTATTCTACAATGCCGGGCTGACCGCGGCGGTCGGCAAGTGCCACATGGTCGTCACTGAGGACAGCATCAACTACGTTGCCCCGAACGGCGACCCGTGGCACAATCACGTCTGCCGCGACTACCTGCCTGACCATCTCGGCACCGACATCTCGGTGCCGCCCGGCGGGTACGATACCGTTATCCAGTCGTTCACGCTCAACCCGGGCTGGGTCGAGCGGATGTGCAAGGTCGTGGTGTATGCCCAGGACCCGACCGTGCATCCCAACAACGGATACGGCGGTTTCCAGGCCGGGCAGAGGCCGGTGCTGGCGCTGACCGGCGTTGCCGAGCCGCGCGTGCCTGAGTCGCACTTCCGAAACGTCCGGGCCGAGGCGACGCCCAACCCGTGCCGCGACAACGCGACCTTCCGGTTCCACGCCCCGGCCGGGCAGAGCTACAAGCTCGGCGTGTACGCGCTCGACGGCTCGCTGGTGCAGGAACTCGCCGGGACAAGCCGCGCGGGTGAAACCAGCGTTAACTGGCGGCGCGGCGGCTCGGTCGCGCGCGGGGTGTACGGCTGGCGACTGGAGTGCGGCGGCGCCGCCACTTCGGGCAAGCTCGTCGTCACGGACTGAACCAGGACTGATGATGCCGGCGGGGCGGGTCACAGACTCGCCCCGCACTGCTGACCGCCGGATGAATCCGGAAGGAGTGTTGAGATGAAGAAAGTCCTGCTCGCCTGTGCTCTGCTTGCTGCGGCCGCGGTCGCCTACGACCGCGTCGTGGTTCTCGAGGAATCATACTCGGAGTCCTGACCCACCTGCCCTGCGGCCAGCAGTATGCTGGACCAGATATGCGCGCAGAATCCCGGCCGAGTGGCCGCCGTGCAGTGGAACGCCAACAGCTCCTACCCGCTGTACCGGCGCGAGGCCTGGGACAAGTGGCACCTGTACCCGCCACCGATGAACAACGGCTACTACTACCCGTGGTTGTGGGTCGACGGCGCTTCGCGCGGCTACAACTACAACACGTGGCCCGCGGCCGTCGCCGCGGCGCTGGCCGTGCCGTCTCACGTGCAGTTGAGCCTTGCCGGCACCACCTATGACCCGCTCTCGCGCTCAGGCGTGGTACGGGCCGAGTGCCATAACGGCTCGGCCGACACCATCGTCGGCGCGCTCCAGGTCGTCGTCACCGAGGACAGCCTCATCTACCGTGGCCCGAACGGCGACTCGGTCCACAACCACGTCTGCCGCGACTACGTGCCGACCCACCTCGGCACGCCGGTCACGCTCGCGCCGGGCGCAACCGACACGGT
>CBFGIY010000017.1:0-36541 GCA_965648935.1 Caldifarciminota bacterium | reverse complement strand
GCGACAGCCTGCACATCCGCTGGGTGCACGAGGTCAGCGCCGACCCGGCCGCGATGTGGGCCCAGCTCGCCTGCGGCCCGGACTCATCGGTCTATGTCCTTTCCAACGGCCGGGTCATCCGGCTTGACCCGCTGACCGGCGCCGCGATCGACTCGAGCCCGGTCATCAAGGACCCGAGCGCGGTCTTCGCCGCACACCTCGCGGTCGGCTCGGACGGAGTCGTGTACGCGACCAACGGCGGTTACCTCGGCGGCGCGCTCCACTCCTTCTGGCCCGACCTCTGGCCGCTCGATTGCGACTCGATATTCAACGTCAGCACATCAAACCCGGCCATCAGCGACCTCGGTTTTCTCGCCATAGCCGGCGGCGGCACGCTGCTGCGGGTCTACGATTCGCCCAATGCCGTGGCCGAGTCGCCGGCCCGCGCCGGTGAAGCGCGCCTGAGCGTGCCGGGCATCGCCCGGGCCCGCGCCACCATGCGCTGGTCAGGCCCGGCCGCGCGCATCGCGGTTCACAGCGTCACCGGCGCGCTGGTCGCTTCGACCAGTCTCTCCGGCCCGGGCCGGTTTGACTGGGACTGCCGCGCAGTGCCGGCCGGCGTGTACGCGGTCCGCGCCGCAACGGCCAGATCGACCGAATCCGCCCGCATAACTGTCTGCCGCTGATTCACTGGAGGTAGTTTGAGAATCACGCTTGTGCTGCTTGCCCTGCTGGCTGCCGCCAATGGCCGCGACTGGACCACTGTCGGCGGCAACAACGGCCACAACGGCTGGGCCAGCCTGTGCCACGGGCCGGCCGGACGCCAGGTGCTCTGGGAAGCCCAGACCCTGCCCTCGAACCTCGGGATGCAGGTCTACACGTGGGGCGACTACGTCGTCACGACGCGCTACAGCTTCTCGCCGATGTCCGCCACGCTCGTCTGCCACGACCTCTGGACCGGCGACACGGTATGGACCCGCCTGTATCGGCCCGGCGGCAAGTTCATCCCGATGGGCGCGAGCCACGGCCGGCTGTACTCGCGCAACTTCCGCGAAACCGGCCGCGACACGATCTTCTGCACCGACATCGCCACCGGCGAGCTGCTGTGGCAATCGCGCTGGACCGCGCCGCTGGGCATCGTCTGGTGCGCGGTTTTCGCCGAGAACGGCGACCCGATCACACCCTGCGCCGAGCGCGGCATCGCCCGGTTCAACCACCTGACCGGTGATACGGTCTGGACCAATCCCCGGCCGGTACCAAATACCGGCGCCGAGTGGATTGGTATGACCGACACAATCGTCTTTGCCTGGGAGGGTCAGGGCATCAACCGGCCCAAGTATCTCATCGCCATCTCGGCCAACACCGGCCGCACTCTCTTTCGCACGCCCGAGCTGCCCGGCGACGGCGACCAGGAACTGCCCTTTGTCATCGGCGAAGACCGCCGGGTCTACGGCCAGCGTGACGGCGGGCTGTTCTACTGCTGGCAGCTCACCGACTCCGGTTTCGTCGAGCTGTGGACCGCGCCTGGCTATGGCGGCTCGGTCTGGCAGAATTACGGCATCTTTGGCCCCGACCGCAGCCTGTACCTGCCCCGGGGCAACCGCATCCTGCGGTTGGACAGCCACACCGGCGAGGTCCGGGACTCGTCGCCGCCCCTTGCCGCCGCCGACATCACCCCGCGCATCACCGTTGACGCGAACGGCTATGTCTACGCGATGGTCAGCACCTCAACCGGGGCCGGCGGCGTCTGGGCTCTCACTCCCGGCCTCGACACCCTCTGGCACGACCCCATCAGCTACGGCTACTACAGCGGCCCCGCGCTTGTCGGCGGCAACGTGATGGTCGTCGCCGGTCCGGGCACTCTGCTCAGGGCATACCAGGGCCCGGTCGGAGTCGCGGAGGCGCCCGCGCACAGCCCGACTCCGCGGCTGTCCGCATCGCCCAATCCGTTCCGCGCGTCGGTCTGTCTCAGTTGCGACCGCACGACCGCTTCATCCGTTTCGATCCTTGACGTCACCGGCCGCGTTGTCCGCACTCTCAGGCCGCGCCCCGGTTCGCACGGCCCGGCTGTCTGGGACGGCCGTGACGACGCCGGCCAGAGGGTCGCGCCGGGCACCTACATCTGCCGCGCCGCAACGCCTGACGGCCCGGCCTCGGTCCGAGTAGTCCTCTCAGAATAGGAGCATCTGTTGAAAAACCTCGCCCTGCTCGCGCTGTTCACGCTGGCCTTGGGCCAGACTTCTCCGAGCCCGGTCAGCACCACGGTCGAGCCGCCCGCGATTGAACGCATCGACGCGGTCGGCCGGACCCTGACCGACCTTCTGCCGATTGTGGCAGACTACCAGCAGACCGACGTCGACCCGGGCCGCGCGCCCGAAGGCGACTACCTCGGCTTCAGCGCCTTCACCCGCGACGGTTCGCAGGTCTGGCTCACCAACCGCGGCACCGACAACATCACCGTGTTTGATTGGGCCACGATGCGCCAGGAAACCACCTTCACGGTCGGCGACTACCCCGGCGGCATCGCCCTTACCGACAGCTTCGCCGTCGTCACACTCGGCTTCGTCGACAGCGTCGTGGTCATCCGCGTGCGCGACTACTCGGTCGCGGCGCGCCTGCCCTCGGGCGGCCAGCCCTGGGTCGTGGTGACCTCGCCTGACGGCCGCTACGCCTATGTCGCCTGCGACATATCCAACACCTGCGAGGTGTACGACCTGCAGTCGCTCTCGCGCGTGCGCACGATACCGAACTTCCCGGTGTACCTCTCGACCTACTCCTGGAACTCCGAAAACAACCGCAATGCCTTCACCTTCTCCGAGTTCGCGCTCACGCCGGATGGCGGCCACATCATCGTGCCCAACTACGCCGACACCCTGTTCTTCATCAACACCGCAACCGGCGCCTGGGACGACACACTGACCGGAGTGGGCAAATGCCGGTTCGTCGAACTCTCCGGCGACGGGCTCAAGGCACTGGTCGTGGCCGAGTCCTCCTCCGGCTGCATCGCCCGCCGGATTGATATCGCCACACGCACGATTGACGCAGCGGTCACCCTGACCGGCCTGACCCTGATGACATTCGAATCGGCGATGAACTGGGACGGCTCAAAGTGCTACCTCGGGGTCAGCGGCAACCAGAGCGCGCTCGTCCGCTTCAACACCGGCAACTACATCACGTTCTCGAACACCTACACCGCCTTCTGGATTGGCGTCTCGCCCGACCACACCCGGGCAATCAGCGGCCAGTACAACTGGTCGGTGGTCGACTTCGCGACCGAGACCGTGCTCGGTCAGGCCGTCGGCAACGCCCAGTCGGTCGGCGCTGTGTCGCCGGTCGGCAACCGCGCCATCGGCTACGACCCGCACCGGCACGAAGGCATCTACTTCTACGACTACACCTCGCCCGGCCCGTCAATGTACCGCGGCACGACCAATGCCGGCAAGGACCCTGAAGGCGACTGCCCGCACCGACTGGCCATCGCCCCGGACGGTGCCAAAGCCCTGGTCAGCAACGTGCTGTCGGACAATCTCAGCATCATCGATGTCGCGGCCGGCACCCTTGACACCACTATCCCCTGCGCTGACCGACCCCAGGAAGTCGCCATCACATCCGACTCCCGCTGGGGCGTGGTGGCCAATGTCGGCAACACTGTTTCGGTCATCGACCTTCTGACCGGCACGACCGCGGCGACCGTTCAATGCCCGGGCGGCCCGTGGTCGCTTGCCCTGGCCCCGTCCGACTCTTTCGCCTACGTCGGCAACATCTCCGGCAACACCGTCGGCATCGTCCGGCTCGACGGCGCTGCCAGCCGGCTCGTGACCGCCGTGCCCTGTGGCGAGATTGGCGTTGTCTGGGCCGGTCAGGGCATCGCTTCGGGCGTGGCCTGCTCGCCGGACGGCCGCTGGGTGCTTGTCGCTGTGTCCTTCGAGGATGTCGTCCGGGTCATCGACGCCCGCACATATGCCGTCGTCGCGACGCTGACCGCCGGTGACTTCCCACTGCGCATCGCCTTCGACGCCTCGGGTACCCGCGCAGTGGTCTCCAACTACTCCAGCAACAACTTCACCTTGATGCACATCGACGGCGCCAACTCGTCGGTCATCGGTACTTTCGCCTGCGGACAAGGTCCGGCCACCGTGATCTATGACCCGCTGTTCGACCGGTTCGCCATCGGCAACCTCTCCGGCAAAACCGTGACGATCGTCAGGGCCGACTCGGGTCGAACCGTCAGCACCCGATACTACACATCGTACGGTTCGCTCAACCAGGTGCTCTTCGACGAAACCGGCGAGCCGGTCGTGCTGACCACCGGCACCAGCGCGGCACCCGGCCACCTCCATCGCCAGGGCACGGCCGTGCCGCTCCCGGCTGGGCCGAAGACGTTCGACTACTGCGGCGCGACCCGGACCGCGGTCGTGGCGATGCCCGGCCCGGACTGGGTCACGCTCCTGGACTTCTCGCCTCAGGGTGCGGTCGAGCAGAGGCCGATCCGCCCGGGTTCGGCGCGAATGACCGTGCAACCCGCGGTCGCCAGACAGCACACCCGGCTGCTGCTCTCATCGCCGCTGGAACGCAACGGCGAGTTCGGCCTGTACGACGCTGCGGGCCGGCCGGTTCGCTCGTGGCGCGCGCCCGCCGGCGCCAGCGCGCTGGCATTGGACCTCTCCGGCATCGCGGCCGGGGTCTACATCGTGCGCGGCGCAGGTCTCGCTCCGGCCCGACTTGTGTTAACTCGCTAGGCTGCGAAAACACGGCCCGGGGCAGGTTGTCCTGCCCCGGGCCTCTGTTTCTGCCGCGAATCAGCCGGCTGATGCCGGCTTGCGCAGGACATAACTGAAGTACTGCCAGTCCCCGGTGCGGAACCGCTCCCAGGTCGGAGTGCCGCTGGTTGCGGCGAACTGGCGAAACGCCGACTGCAGCAGACTCGGCACCATCAGGTGAATCAGCGCGAGTTTGCGGTCATTATCGAGTTCCAGCGCGCGGAACACGCTGGCAGTTATCGGGGTCTCCCGTTCTACGAGGAAACCGGCCGACTCGAAGTCGGCGCGCATCCGGCCCACAGCCCCGGCCGGCCGGAAGTCGGCCAGCAGCAGGTACCCGCCCGGACGCAGCACGCGCCGCACCTCGGACAAAAACCGCCTGATGGAACCGTAGCAATGCGACGATTCGACGTTGACCACGACATCAAAGGTCGCGGCCGCGAACGGCAAAGCCTCGCTGTCGCCGCGCCGGAACCTCAGGTTGGCAACGCGGTAGTGCCTGCGGCAGGCTTCAACAGCGCGGGCGTTGGTGTCGACGCCGACGATCACGCGCGGTCCGAAGTAGCGGGCGATATAGTCGGCCCCGCCGCCCCGGCCCGAACCAACCTCAAGCACGTCGCGGCCGGCAAGGTCGACTGTCTCGACCACGTGATGGTAGAGCTGAATGCAGAGCCGGTCCGGCTCGTCTGTCGGCTCAAGGCACGGGGAAACGGCGAGCGGGTCGGTATCGGCATAGCCGTAGTTGGCGAAGCGCACCAGGCTACGCCGGTCAAACCGCGCCATCAGGTGATACCAGACCCGGTAGACGGCGCGCCGTAGCGGCGGCAGTGCCGCATACAGCCGCTCGGCCATCCCCATCACCGAGGTCCGCTCGACCGCGTGGTGTGCGGGGCTGAAAACGCCGCGGAAACGCAACTTCTTGGCTTCGATGCTCACACGACAGTCTAGCGCGCGCCTGACCGAAGGGAAGCTCTGCTTTGGTGCTAGCGCCGCCGGGTGAGCCGTCGGATGAGCGCCTCGGAACGCGGAACGTCATACAGCCTGTGCTCGCCCGGATTGGACGGCGTCGCCTCGGAGAGCACCCTGCGGGCTTGAACCAGGGCAGTCCCCTTGCGTCTGGTCGCGGCAAGCAGCTCGGCATAGCTCGCGCGCAGGAGCGTCAGGTGCGGGTCGAGCTGCAGCCCACGCACGTAGCACGACTCCGCCCGCGCGAGGTTCCCGCCCAGAAACGCCGGCACTTCGTGGAAGAACCGGCCCAGCGCGTACCATCCCAGGGCATAGCCTGAGTCGCAGCGCAGGGCGGTCTCGAACCGACGCCGGATTTCCGGAATCTGCCCGGCCGAGGCGGCGATGCCCTGGACCTGGCTGTATCGCACGAGCACGAAACCGTACCACAGGTGTCCGGCTGCGCTGCGCGGGTTCAGCTCAAGCATCTGACGCGCCTCGGCCTGTGCCTGCCTGTACCAGTACAGCCTCGGCCCGTCCCCGGTCGTGTCATCGCCCCGCAATACGCAGTAGCGCGCCCGCAACTCGTGGTAGCGTTCACCTGCATTCGAGCCGGTTCGCGCCCTTGCCAGCCAGACGCCGCACGAATCGATGTATCCCCTGGATATGTGGAAGTTCAACAGGTAGTGCTCCGCGCGGGCAAGGAACTCGTCAGCGCTGTCTGGGTGTGAAGCCAGCAGCGAGAAGAACAGGAATACGGCGGTCACGGCAACAAACAGGGGGAGTCTGCGGCCGGCTCCACGGCCCGCATCCCGTCTCTCGCCCCGCGCGACTTGCCGGATCTACCCTGCAGAATCTTCATCCCGTTGATTATAGCAACACATTGGACGATGTCAAAGCGGCGCGACTCTTGTTTCTTCGCCGGTCCGTGCTATAATTGTATCGCAGACGGGACCACGGCAACGCGAAGGAGCGTTGTCAGATGATTGCCTCAACGGTCCGCGATTTCAGCCTCGATGCGCGGGGCAGACCGTTCTCCCAGGAAACGATAGCGGCGGTATGGGCCAAGGCGCGGCGCGTGGCCGGCTACGCGCTCCATCGCAGGGATGTCTGCGGCGCGCTCATAGCCTGGGAGGAGTACGGCAGGCAGACCAAGCACGGCTGGGAGATTGATCACATCAAACCGATAAGCAGGGGCGGCACTGACGAACTGGACAACCTGCAACCCCTGCACTGGGAGAACAACCGCTCCAAGGCCGACGACTGGCCCTACTGGGTCGGCACCAACGACGGCCTGGACCAGCCGCACCGCGTGCACGTGCTGTAGTTGTCCGCGGCCTGGCGGTCTGCGGCCGGGCCGGCGCCTTGCGTGTCGGGGCGTCATCTGCGACCGCCCGGCCCTCTCCCCGCTTGACCCTCCATCGCTCTGCCCTATCATCGCTTGCCCTATGAGAAAGACGCTGTGATGGTTGCGCGCGCCGAAGAGGCCTAGCCGATGCGGCTCATCGGTTTCGAAGAAACTTCGTTCGTCGACTGGGACGACCGGGTCAGCGGCGTGCTGTTTGTCGGCGCCTGCAACCTGCACTGCCCTTTCTGTCACAACCACCGCGTCGCGGCCGACGACCCCGAACTGCCGACCCTGCAGTGGCCGGAGCTCGTGGCCCTGCTCAACAGGCGCAGGGAATGGCTGTCCGGCATCGTCGTCACCGGCGGCGAGCCGCTGATGCATCCCGAAGTCTTCGCGCTGCTTGACCGCATCAAGGCGCTCGGGTTTCCGACGAAGCTCGACACCAACGGGACGTTCCCATACCAACTCAGCTCGCTCGTCACGCTCGGCCTCGTCGACTACGTGGCGATGGACATCAAGGCGCCGCTCAATGAGAAATACGAGCAGGCCTGCGGCGGCCCGGTCGACCTTGCGGTCATCCGCCGGTCGGTGCGCCTGCTGATGCAGTCGGGCGTGCCTTACGAGTTCCGCATCACGCTCGTTCCCGGCCTCATCGACCCCGATGACATCCCCGGGATCGGCCGCGCCCTGCAGGGCGCGCGCGCCGTCTACCTGCAGTCATATGTGCCCCAGAACGCCCGCGCCGAGAGCTACAGGGAGAAGAAACCCTACAGACTGGCCGAGGCCGAGTCGATGGCTGAATCGCTCAGGCCCTTTGTCAGCTCGGTGAGGCTGCGCGGCAGATTCGACTGATACTCAAGGCCGAACCCGGCGGCGAAAGCGCGCCTGACCGCCGACCGCACCTCCGCCCGACCGGTCCGGCCGCCCTCCCGCTCGATCGACGTCATCACCGCTGCGCTGAGGCCGCAGGGATTGACCAGATCGAACCACGACAGGTCGGTGGTGACGTTGAGCGCGAACCCGTGGAAGGTGACGCGGCGGCTGACCGCGACGCCGAGCGAGGCGACCTTGCGAGGGCCGGTCCAGACACCGATAACGCCCGGTCTTGTCCCCGCGGCGACGCCCAGCTCGGCCAGCGCCGACACAAGCGCCGCCTCGACGCCTTCAATGAACCGGCGCACCCCGACGAGATCCTCAGTCAGCCTGAATATCGGGTAACCGACAAGCTGGCCCGGGCCGTGGAAAGTGACGTCGCCGCCCCGCTCGATGCGATACAGAGATGCGCCGCGTCGCTTGAGTTCGGCCTCGCTGACCAGCAGGTTGGCCGCGTTGCCCGACTTGCCGATCGTGAAAACCGGCGGGTGTTCCAGCAGGACCAGAGTATCCGGGATGTCGTCGGCCTGGCGCAACCGGACGAGCGCGCGCTGGAACTCCACCGCCCGGCCGTACTCGACCCGGCCCAGCTCGACGCCCAGCGCCGCGCGTCTGCTCGTGGTTGCCACGCCGGTCTTCAGACCCCGAACCGGTTCAGCGGTTGACGACGTGAACGGCCCTGCCGTGAATCGCCTCGGCCGCCTCGAAGAGCAGTTCGCTCATCGTCGGATGCGGGTGCACGACACGACCTATGTCGGCGGCCTTGAGCCCGAGCTCGACAGCGACAGCAGCCTCCGCGATGAGCACATCGGCCTGCGGCCCGACCATCTGCATCCCGAGCACCCGGTCGGTCGCGGCATCGACCACGAGCTTGGCCAGTCCTTCGCTGCGCCCGAGTGTGAGCGACCGGCCGACCGCGGTGAGCGGCACGCGGCTGACCTTCACGGGCCGACCCTGCGCCGCGGCCTCGGCCTCGGACAGGCCGACCGTGGCGACCTCGGGGTCGGTGTAGACCACGGCGGGAATCGCGGTGAACCGGCGCGGCGCGCGCACGCCGGCGATGGTGTCGGCCGCGGCGATGCCCTCGGCCATCGCCTGGTGCGCCAGCAGCGCGCCCCCGCGCACGTCACCGATGGCATAGACAGAACGACCCGCGGCCTGCAGCTTCGCATTGGTCTTGACGAAACCGCGCGCGTCGGTGGCGACGCCGGCCGACTCGAGGTCCAGCCCCGCCGAGAGCGGCACCCGGCCGACCGCGACCAGCACCTTGTCGGCCTCGACCACCTGCTCCGACGAGGCATCGGCGTACCTCAGCCTGATGATGTCGTTGGGCTCGGCCCCGAGCACCTTGACACCGAGCTTGAACTCGATGCCCTCACGCTGCATCAGGCGCTGGACCTGCACTGCGATGTCCGGCTCGGTCCCGGGCAGGACCTGCGGCATCAGCTCAAGCACCGTCACCTTCGTGCCGAGGCGGCTGAAGACAGTGGCGAACTCCAGGCCGATGACGCCGCCCCCGACAATCGCCAGCCGCGCCGGCTTCTCAAACAGGTTCAGCGCGCCGTTGGAGTCGATGACCCGCTGGCCGTCCGGCTCCAGCCCGGGCAGCACCGACGGTCTGGAGCCGGTGGCGATGACGACGACACCGGTCTCGACCACGGTCTTCGATCCATCATCGAGGCCGATACTCACCCGGCCCGGCCCGGCCAGCGCCGCGTTGCCCTTGACCGTTTCCACGCGGTTGTTGCGCAGCAGGAACTCGACCCCGCGCACGAGCCGGTCCACGACGCGGCCCTTCCATGAGTACAGCGTCAGCAGGTCGATCTGGGGCGGGGCGAAGACGATACCCGCGGCGCGCATCTCGGCGGCATGGCGCACGACCGCTGCGGCGTGCAGCAGAGCCTTGACCGGGATGCAGCCCCAGTTGAGACAGACCCCGCCCGCGCGTTCGCGCTCAACCAGCAGGGTCCTCTTTCCGAGCTGGGCCAGCCGGATGGCGCAGACGTAGCCGCCCGGGCCGGCGCCGATGACCACTGCGTCATACCGCCCGGTCAGCTTCGGTGCCTCTGGCGCGGTATCATTCATCTCTCTGCCCTTCGTCGCCAGCCGCTGCGGCAGCTGCGTCCGCGCGCCCTCTGCCTTCTCTTACCACGCCGTGCCCTTTATGAGTTCCGACGCGATGACCAGCCGCTGGATCTGGTTGGTGCCCTCGTAGATCTGGGTTATCTTGGCATCGCGCATCATCTTCTCAACCGGGTACTCGCGCATGTAGCCGTACCCGCCGAACACCTGGACCGCGTCGGTCGTCACCTTCATCGCGGTGTCCGAGGCGAGCACCTTGGCCATCGACGCGATGGCCGAGATGTTCTTCATCCCCGCGTCGGCGGCCCGGGCCGCTTCATAGACCAGGGCCCGCGACGACTCGACCGCGATCGCCATATCGGCCAGCATCAGCTGGACCGCCTGGAAGCTGGCGATGGGCTGGTCGAACTGTATGCGCGTCTTGGCGTACTCGATCGACTCGTCCAGCGCCCCGGCCGCGATGCCCAGCGCCTGCGCCGCGACGCCCGGCCGGGTCCGGTCAAAAGTCTTCATCGTGTGGATGAACCCGTAGCCTTCCTTGCCGCCGATCAGGTTTTCGGCCGGCACGCGGCAGTCCTGGAACACCAGCTCCGAGGTCTTGGAGCAGCGAATGCCCATCTTGTCCTCGATCTTGCCGTAGGTGAAACCGGGGACGCCGTCCTCGATGATGAACGCCGACAGGCCGCGCGCGCCCTTGGCCGGGTTGGTCGACGCGACGACCGAGTAGATCTTCGCGACCGAGCCGTTGGTGATGAACTGCTTGGTGCCGTTGAGCACGTAGTGGTCGCCGTCGCGCACCGCACGGGTCTTGACATTCGAGGCGTCCGAGCCCGCGCTCGCCTCGGTGATGCCGAACGCCGCTATCTCGCCCGCGGCCAGCCGCGGCAGCCACTTCTTCTTCTGCTCCTCGGTGCCGCCGAGGATTATCGGGAAAGTGCCCAGGCCGCACGCGGCGTAGCACAGCCCGGCCGCGCCGTCGACCCGGCACAGCTCCTCGACAACAAGGCACATCTCCATTATCCCGCCGCCCAGCCCGCCGTACTCCTCGGGAATGTAAACGCCCATCAGGCCGAGCTCGGCCAGGCCCGCCATGATCTCGAAAGGAAACTCGCCCTTCTGGTCAAGCTCCTGCCGCACCGGCTTCATCTTCTCCAGTGCGAAACGCCGGGCCAGGTCCCGGATTTCCTTCTGCGTGTCAGTCAGGAAGTATTCCACGCCATCCTCCGTTATTCATTGTCAGGGCAGTCGCGCCGCGCGGCGCAACGGACCGGCCCGCGGCAGTCTGTCGCGTGAAGTATTGCCGAGTTTAGAGAGCTGTCAACCGCGGCCGGGCGCGGCTCAGCACCGCGCCGGCGCCCGCAGCCCGATGTCGCACCGGAACTGCATCCCCGGGAAACTCACCCGCTCGAGGCCGGCATAGGCGCGCGCCCGGGCCGAATCCTGGGTGTCGCCGATGCCGGTCACGCCCAGCACCCGTCCGCCGGTCGAGATGAGCCGGTCGCCGTCGCGTGCGGTCCCGGCGTGAAACACGACCGTGTCGCCGCTGCCGAACGCGTCGCCCTCGATCGCGAGGCCGGTCTCGGGCTTGTCCGGGTAGCCGGGCGCCGCCGCGACAACGCAGACCGCGTGCCGCCGGGCGACGAGCGGTTCCCTCGTCCCGAGCGTGCCGTCGATGCAGGCCATCGCCAGCTCGGCGAGGTCGGCGTCAAGCAGGGGCAGGACCGCCTGGGTCTCGGGGTCGCCGAAGCGGCAGTTGAACTCAAGCACATAGGGGCCCTCGCGGGTCAGCATTATCCCGGCATAGATGACGCCGACATACTCGATTCCCCGCGTGCGCAGCCCGGCGACGAGTGGGTCGAACACGCGGTCTGCGACCCGCTGCTGCAGTTCCCGGGTCGCGATCCGCGCCGGCGCGCAGGCGCCCATGCCGCCGGTATTCGGTCCCTTGTCGTCGTCGAGCAGCCGCTTGTGGTCCTGGGCCGGCGGCAGCAGCCGCCAGTCGCGGCCGTCGCACAGCGCGATCATCGAAACCTCTTCGCCCTCGAGGCAATCCTCGATCACGACGGTCCGTCCCGCCGCCCCGAACCGCTCGCCCGAGAGCATCCCGCGCAGCACTGCCGTGGCCTCGTCCTGGTTCTGGCAGACGCTCACGCCCTTGCCCGCGGCAAGACCGGCCGCCTTGACCACGACCGGAAACCTGCGGTCCGCCACGTGCAGCCGGGCCGCGTCGAGGTCGTGGAACACCGCGAACCGGGCAGTCGGTATGGCGAGCTCGCGCATCAGCTGCTTGGCGAAGGCCTTGTCCCCCTCAAGCCGCGCGCCGGCTGCGCCCGGTCCGAAAACCGCGAGCCCCCGGCGGCGGAACTCGTCAGCCAGCCCGGCGACCAGCGGCGCCTCGGGCCCGACGATGGTCAGGTCAATCCGCTCGTCCTCGACCAGCCGCGCGAGACCGGCACTGTCGCCCGTCGGCACATCAACGCAGGTCGCGACCCGGGCGATGCCGGCGTTGCCCGGAGCGGCGAACACGCGGTGACCGTGCCGCTCCAGATGCCACGCGAGCGCGTGCTCGCGCCCGCCCGAACCGACAACAAGCACTTTCACTTCTTGACCACCTTTTCCAGCCGGGCTGCCCTGAGCGCCGCCGCCCACGAACCGAAGTAACGCACCGCCGCAGCGTGCAGTATCCGGTACTCCCGGCGCACCGCGATGGTCGTGTGCATCGGCAGGCCCTGGTTGTTCATCCGGCGCATCTCGGCGATTATCAGCGGCTTGGACCAGTCCTTCTGACGCTTGATCTTGGCATAGTCCAGCCCGGCGGCGCGAATCGCCTGGCGCCACGAACCGAAGTACACCGACGCCGCGCCGACCAGCCCGCCGTACTCGCGCTCGGCCGCGCTGACGTGCAGCGGCTTGCCCGCCTCCTTCAGTTCGCGGATGCGCTCGACCACGCGCGTCCGGTTCCAGAAGCTCTTGCGCCGGACCGAGCCATAGTCGAACCCGGCCGCGGTGACCGCGGCTTCCCAGCTGCCCAGGTACTTGCGCCCGGCATAGGCCAGCGCGGGCATGCGTTTTGCTATACTGCCGGAGTTGAGCGGCACACCCTTGGAGTGCATCTCCTTGATGATGCGGATGACTTCATCCTTGGACCAGCGCTTGTAGGGTCTTTTCATCGTCAGTCCTCCCGGGCACAATGTAGTATTTCCTAGACCGTTTGTCAATAGCGCATCCGCGCCCGGTCGGCTTGACTCTGCCGGGCGTCATCCTATGATGGCCGCGATGCAATTGCTGCTCGAAATCGGCACCGAGGAAATCCCGGCATCGCTGCTTGAGCCCGCGGCCGCCGAACTCAGGCGCCGCGTCTGCGCGCTGTTGTCCGAGCACGACATCGCGGCCGGCGCGGCCGAGGCGTTCTGGACCCCGCGCCGCATCGCGGTCCGGGTGTCGGACGTCCCGGCCGAGCGGCCGGCGCGCGAGGTCGAGGTACAGGGTCCGCCGCGCAAGGCCGCGTTTGACTCCGAGGGCAGGCCGACCCGCGTGGCCCAGGGCTTCAGCGCGGCCCAGGGCTGCCCGGTCGAGAGCCTCTACGTCAAGGCCACGCCGCGCGGCGAGTACGCCTTCGCGCGCCGCACCGCGCCCGCCCTGCCCGTTGCCCGGCTCCTCGCGGCCGAACTGCCCGCGCTCATCCGCACCCTGCCCTCGCCCCGGCTGATGCGCTGGAACGAGCACGGTTTCGCTTTCGCCCGGCCGGTGCGCTGGCTGGTCTGCCTGCTCGGGTCGGAACCGGTGCGGTTCGAGCTTGCCGGGCTTGTCAGCGGCGCGGTCACCTGCGGCCACCGCAACGCCGCGCCGCGCACGCTCGAACTCAGACAGCCCGGCGACTACGAATCGGCCCTGCACGACAAGTGGGTCATCCCGGCGCACGCCGAACGCCGCGCGCGCATCGCCGCCGAACTCGAGCGGCTCGCGGCCGGGGCCGGCGGCGCGCCGGTGCCCGACGACGAGCTGCTCGAGGAGACCGCCGACGTCACCGAGTATCCCGAGCTCATCCTCGGCTCGTTCCGCCCGGAGCACCTCGCCCTGCCCGCCGCGGTGCTCATCACCGCCCTGAAGAAGCACCAGCGCTGCTTCTCGCTGCGGCGGCCGGACGGAACGCTCCTGCCGCACTTCGTCGCGGTCACCAATACCCCGGACTGCGACCGGGCCGCGGTCGCGGCCTGGTACGAGAAAGCCATCGAGTCGCGCCTGCGCGACGCCCGGTTCTTCTACGACGCCGACCTCGCGCGCGGCCTCGCCCCGCTGGTCGAGGACGAGAAGCGCGTCACCTGGATTGAGGGCATGGGCACGCTCTTTGACAAGACCGAGCGGCTGCGCGCGCTCTGCCGCTTCCTCGCCGCGAGCGTGCCCGGAGTCGACGCCGCCGCGCTCGACCGCGCCGCGCTGCTGTGCAAGGCCGACCTGCTCACCGACATGGTCCGGGAGAAGGAGTTCACCTCGCTGCAGGGCCAGGTCGGCGGCATCTACGCCCGGCTCCTGGGCGAGCCCGAGCCGGTCGCCGCGGCCATCGCCGAGCACTACCTGCCCAACTTCGCCGGCGACCGCCTGCCCGAGTCGCGCGCCGGCGCCCTGCTCGCCATCGCCGACAAGACCGACAACATCGTCGCCACCTTCCTGACCGGCGCGATTCCCAGCGGCTCCGAGGACCCGTTCGCGCTCCGCCGCCAGGCCGGCGGCGTGCTCGCCATCATCCTCGAGCGCGGCCTGCCGGTCGACCTCGGCGCGCTCACCCGCCACGCGCTCGGCCTGTTCGCGTCGCCCGACCCCGAACACGCCGCCAGGCTGCCCGCGTTCTTTCTCGAACGCACGGCCCAGGCCCTCGCCGACCGCGCTGTCCCGTACGATGTCGCCAACGCGGTGCTCTCGGCCTTCGCCGACCGGCCGCTGGTCGCGCTCGCCTCGGCCCGGGCCCTCGTCGAGTTCCGCGCGCGCCCCGAGTTCGCACGCCTGGTCATCGGCCAGAAGCGCGTCGCCAACATCCTCAAAAAAGAGCAGGTGACCGGCGAGCCGGACCCGGCGCTGCTGGCCGAGCCGACCGAGCGCGAGCTCTGGCAGGCGGCCGCGTCGGCCGCGCCCGCCATCGAGGCCCGGGTCGCGGGCGGCGATTTCGGCGAGGCGTTCCGGCTCCTGCTCGGGCTGCGCCCGGTCATCGACAAGTTCTTTGACGACGTGCTGGTGATGGCCGAGGATCCGGCGGTCCGCGCCAACCGGCTGCGCCTGCTTGCCTATGTCCGCGCCCTGTTCGGCCGCGCCGCCGACCTGTCGCGCATCGTCATCGAGGGCGAAACCGCGGCCTGATGCGCCGCCTGCTCCTGCTCGCTTCGCTTGTTCCGCTCGCCTGCGGCCGCCCGGGTGCGGCCCCGCGGCCGGCCGCGGCCGAATCGTACCGCTTCAGCCTGCCGGTCGCGAAACTGACCATCGACAGCTTCACGGCCTATGCCGAAGTCGCGGCCCGCGCCGACGAACGCACCCAGGGCCTGATGTACCGCACCGCGCTCGCCCCGGACTCGGGTATGCTTTTCGTCTTCGACTCGGCCGAGTTCCAGCGCTTCTGGATGAAGAACACGCTCATCCCGTTGAGCATCGCCTACATCGATTCGGCCGGCACCATCACCGACATCCTCGAGATGACGCCGCTGGACACGACCACGCTCTATGCCTCGTCCCGGCCCGTGCCCTATGCGCTGGAGATGAACCGGGGCTGGTTTGCCGCGCGCGGCATCCGGCCCGGCGCGCGCGTCGCGGGCCTGCCGCAGCCTTGACTCGGCCGCGCCGGCGGCCTACTATCTCCAGTTCGCACAGCGAGAGTGTTGCACAGTGGCAGACGCCTTCCTCGACACCGCCGACTTCTTCTCGGCCTACCTTGAATGCGACCTGGCCGGGGTCGCCCCGCGCGAGCTGCGCGTCGCCGCCTCGGACCGGCGCGAGCGGCCCGAGCCCAACTACGCCGACGTCTTCGCGCTCTGGCTGATCGTGTTCGAGAACCGCGCCGCGCTCTCGGTCCAGGCCCAGCTCTACAAACCCGTGCGCCGCATTCTCGACCGCTACGGCTTCGCCCGCATCCGCGAACCCCGCTGCCTTGACGAACTCGCCCGGCTGGTCGATGCGCGCCGCAGCCTTCTGGGCGAGCTCTCGACCGCTTCCGGCCCGATTCACTGCTGCGCGGCCGAGACCTTCCGGCCCCGCGTCACCCGGCCCTGCCGCGCCGTGACCTGGGCCGACCTGCCCGCCCTGCGCGAATCCGGCCTCTACGAGGACTGGCTCGAGCCCAGCGTCCGCGCCGGCACCTGCCAGGTCGCGTTTGACTCGAGCCGGCCGGTCGCGCTCTGCGGCACCTACGAAGTGCCCCACCTCGGCGACCGCGTCGCCGACATCGGGCTCGCGGGCACGGTCGACTCCCACCGCCGCCTCGGCTACGGCAGCTCGGTGCTCTCGGCCACCACCGCCGCGATCCTCGCCGCGGGCAAGACACCGATTCACCAGACCTCGGACCGCAACCTCGCCTCCATCGCCACGGCCCGCGCAATCGGGTACCGCGAGTTCGGCTGGGACTACCGGGTCCGCATCCGGCCGATGCGCCCGCCTGACCCGGCCCGGCCCGAACCGCACCCCGCCCGCACCTGACCCGCAACCCGCCCCGCCCGAAGACCCCGGCCCAATCAACTATTGACAGAAAAGACTCTGCGGCTACAATGTAAACAGATGTTTACAAGAGACAAGAACCGCCGCCAGAAGATGCTCGACTTCATCCGGCAGTACACCGCTGACCACGGCTTTGCCCCCAGCGTCCGGGAAATCGCCTTCGCTGTCGGCATAAGAAGCACGCGCGCCGTGCAGTATCATCTCGACATTCTGGTCCACGACGGACTGCTCGAACGCCGCGGCCATCGCGCCCGCACCCTGCGCACCGCCCAGCGGCCCGGCGCCCTGCCCCTGGTCGGCCGCATCGCGGCCGGCTCTCCCCTGCTCGCGGTCGAGAACATCGAGTCCCAGTTCACGCTCGAGCGCTTCCGCGACTGCTTCCTCTTGCGGGTCCAGGGCGAGAGCATGACCGGCGCCGGCATAATGGACGGCGACCTCGTGGTCGTGCGCCAGCAGGCCACGGCCGAAAACGGCGCGATCGTCGCCGCCCTGCTCGACAACGAAGCCACGGTCAAACGCCTCGACCGCAGCGGCGGCAAAATCGTCCTGCGCCCGGAAAACCCGCAGTTTGAGCCCATCACGATTGACCCGGCCCGCGTCGAGTTCAGCATCATCGGCGTCGTGGTCGGCCTTTTGCGCAATTACCGCTAGACAGGAGGTAAATATGAACAGCACCGCCCTCAAGCGCCCTGCCACCGGCCCGAGCCAGATAACCTTCTGGCCCGAGGTCCCGGCCCAGAAAGACCAGCCCGCCCCTGAACCCGCCAAGGAGCGACCGATGACCCACAGCCGCATCAACGAGAGGGTGAAAGTCTACGCCCTGTACAAGGAAAGCGCCGACCGCCGGTTCCCCCACGACCGCCTGCGCCCGGTGCTCTTCATCTGGCGCAACCGCGAGTACAAGGTCCGCGACGTCACCTATGTCTGGCGCGAGAACCGCGGCGAATCCGAGGTCTACCACTTCACGGTCTCGGACGGCGCCAACGTCTTCGAGCTTCTCTACAACGCGAAAAACCTCGACTGGACCCTCGCCGGCGTCTACGCCGAGTAACCGCGCCGTGTTCAGCACCACCTTCCAGCCGCTCTCGCCGCGGCCGGCCGAGCCGCGCCGGGAGCGCCAGGTGCTGCACGTCGATATGGACGCCTTCTTCGCATCGGTTGAACAGCAGACATTCCCCTTCCTGCGCGGCAAACCCGTCGGCGTCTGCGGCGACCCGGACGGCCGCACGGTCATCGCCGCCGCCTCCTATGAAGCCAAACGCCGCGGCGTCAAGACCGCGATGATGCTCTCCGACGCCCGCCGGCTCTGCCCCGACATCATCCTCGTCAGCGGCCACCCGGCGAAGTATGTCGACACCTCGACCCGTATCCTCGCCCACTACGCCACTTACACCGACAAGGTCGAAGTGTTCTCAATCGACGAAGCCTTTCTCGACGTCACCCAGTCGGCCCATCTCTTCGGCGGGCCCGAAGCGGTCGCCCGCCGCATCAAGGCCTGGCTGAGAGAAACCTTCGGCCTCACCTGCTCGGTCGGGGTCGCGCCCAACAAGCTCCTTGCCAAGCTAGTCGGCGACATGCACAAACCCGACGGCCTGACCGTGGTCAAACCGGCCGACGTGGCGGCCTTGCTTGAAGACCTGCCGGTCGAAGAACTCTGCGGCATCGGGCCTAAAACCGCGGCCCGGCTTCACGGGCTCGGCATCACGACCTGCGGCCAGCTTGGCCGCCACCCCGAGCGCGAGCTGGTCCGCGTCTTCGGCGTGCTCGGGCTCCACCTCCACCGGATGGGCCAGGGCATCGACGACAGCCCGGTCAACCCCTATTACCACGAACCCGAAACCAGATCGATGGGCCACTCCTTCACCCTCGACCGCGACACCCGGGATATGGCCGTCATCCAGCGCCACCTGCTCCAGCTATCCGAGCAGGTCGGCCGCCGCCTGCGCCGCGACCGCTTCTCCGGCCGCACAATCTCGCTCGTGCTGCGCTACTGTGACTTTGAAACCCTCATTCGCCAGCGCAGCCTGAAAAGCTGGACCGACGACGGCCACCGCATCTACACCATTGCCCTCAAGCTGTTCGAGGAGCTGTACCGCCCGCCGCGTGCGGTGCGCCTGCTCGGGGTCAGCGTCTCCGGGCTCGTCCGCGACACCAGGCAACTCTCGGCCTTCGCAGAACAGCACACCGGCTCGCTCTTCGCCGCGGTCGACGACATCAACGACCGCTACGGCGAATTCTCCCTTGCCCGCGTCAGACTGCAGGAACGCCAGCCTGCCCCCCGCGTCATCCCTCCTTCCTGGCGCCCGGTCTCCGACCCCGCGGCCTGACCGGCCAACGGCTTTCGGCTCACTCCCGACCTCGACGCCCGCCCTCCCGCCCGCCGTCTGTGCAGCAAGCGTTCGACCGAAACCCGCCTTCGCCTCACGGCCTGTCGCCCCTGTCTGCGGCCGGCCGGCCGCCGCTGTCGGCCAGATGCTCAAGTCACGGCTGGCCGACGGGTTCTGCGCGCGACTCGCGAAAAGGCTCAACTTCGCGCTCGAACCCGCGCTCGCGCCCGGCTTCGAACCGGCCCTTGCTGCGCCGCTCGTCGAATGCCTCGTCTACAGGTTGACCCCCGGGCTCACCCCATCCGCCATATGTAGTGTCAGGCCGCCGTTGCCGAGTCCGCTCCGGCGCCGGCCCGCCGGTTTGACTTGCCCGGGCCGAAACCTAGAATCACGCACACTCGTGAAACCCGAGCGCTGGGACGTGATTGTGGTCGGGGCCGGGCACGCCGGCTGCGAGGCCGCGCTGGCCGCGGCCCGGCTCGGCTGTTCGGTCCTGCTCTTGACCCACAACCTCGACACCATCGGCCAGATGTCGTGCAATCCCGCGGTCGGCGGCGTGGGCAAGGGCCAGCTCGTGCGCGAGCTCGACGCTCTGGGCGGCGCGATGGCCCGCATCACCGACCTTGCCGGCATCCACTTCCGCCAGCTCAACACCGCCAAAGGCCGCGCGGTCCAGTCCTCGCGCGTGCAGGTCGACCGCGCGCTGTACCGCCGCCTGATGAAGTCGCTGGTCGAATCGACACCGAATCTCGTGACGCGCCAGGCCGCGGTCGCGCGAGTGCTCACCCGCGGCCGCGCCTGCACCGGGGTCCAGACCGAACTGGGCGAGAGGCTCTCCGGCCGCGCGGTCGTGCTGGCCCCGGGCACTTTTCTCTCCGGCCTTGTCCACATCGGGCTCGAACGCTTCCCGGCCGGCCGCCTCGGCGAAGCCCCGGCCAACGAACTCGCCCGCAGCCTGCGCGCGCTGGGATTCCGGCTCGGCCGCTTCAAGACCGGCACCCCCCCGCGCGTGGACCTGCGCACGGTCGACACCGCGAGGCTCGCGATCCAGCACGGCGACGAATCCCCGCTCGCCTTCTCCGCCTTCACCGACGGACGGCCCGAGAACCGCGCCGTCTGCTGGATTGCGTACACGACCCCGGCCACGCACCGCATCGTCCGCTCAGGCCTCAGGCAGTCGCCGCTCTACTCCGGGGTCATCAAGGGCACGGGCGTGCGCTACTGCCCGTCGCTTGAGGACAAGGTGGTGAAGTTCGCCGAGCGCGAGCGCCACCACGTCTTCATCGAGCCCGAGGGCACCGACACGGTCGAAGCCTATCCCAACGGCATCTCGACCAGCCTGCCGGTCGCGCTCCAGCAGAAGATGCTGAACTCGATTCCGGGCCTTGAGAACTGCCGGATGATGCGGCCCGGCTACGCCATCGAGCACGACTACGTTCACCCGACCCAGCTTCTGCCCACGCTCGAAACGAAACCCGTCCGCGGCCTCTTTCTCGCCGGGCAGGTCAACGGCACGACCGGGTACGAGGAAGCCGCGGCTCAGGGCCTGCTGGCCGGGGCGAACGCGGCCCTGCGCGTCCTGGGCCGGCCCGCGTTCACGCTCGGCCGGGGCGACGCCTACATCGGCGTGATGGTTGACGACCTCACCCTGCAGGGAACCGACGAGCCGTACCGGATGTTCACCGCGCGCGTCGAACACCGACTGCTGTTGCGCGAGGACAACGCCGACCTGCGGCTTTCGCCGGGCGCGCGCGCGCTCGGCCTGCTCGACGCGGCTTCTTACGAGCGCGTGAAGGCCAAACGCGCCGCCTGCGACGCCGCGCTCGACTGGTTGAACCGCACCCGCATCAGGCCGACGCCGGCCGCGAATCGCGCCCTGCGCCGCCTGAAGACCGCGCCCCTGCGCGAACCCGTGGCCGCGCTGGAACTGCTCAAGCGTCCCGAGGTGAACTGGTCCAGCCTGTCCCGCCTTGCCCCGGGCGCGCCCGACCTCTCTGACACAGCCCGGAACTACGTCGAGGTCGAGGTCAAGTATGCCGGGTACATCGAACGGGCCGGACGCCAGCTTGCCGAGTCTGCCGAACTGGAAAGGGTGCGCATACCGGCCCGGCTCGACTACGGCGCGGTGCCCGGCCTGTCCAACGAAATCCGCGAGAAGCTGGGCAAAGCCCGGCCCGCAAACCTTGCCCAGGCCCGGAGCTTGCCCGGAGTCACGCCGGCCGCGGTGTTCGCCCTGACCGTCTTTCTCAAGAGGAAGCGATGACCGCTGACCCGCGCGCGACTCTTGAAGAGCTCTGCCGCGCGCGCGGCGCGGTCGGGTTCGGTGTCTGCCGGCTGGCCGATGTGCGCACCGACGACTTCCGCCTGCCCGCGGAACTCCTTGCCCGCCTGCCCGCCGCGATCAGCATCGCCCTGCCGGTCGCGCCCGAGGTGCTGCTGACGGTTGAAGGCGAACCCAACCGGCTCTACGAACACCACTACCGGCAGGTCAACTTCGCGCTCGACCGGCTCGGGCTGGAACTGGTCGGCCGCATTCACGCGCTCGGCAGATCGGCGCTCGCCATCCCTGCGTCGCAGATTGTCGACTGGGACACGCAGCAGGCCCACCTCTCGCACAAGCGCATCGCGGTCGCGGCCGGCATCGGCTGGCTCGGCCGCAACAACCTCGTGGTCACCACGCGCCACGGCGCGCAGGTGCGCCTGCTCACCGTGCTCACCGACCTTGAGCTTGAGCCGAGCCGGCCGCTCGGCTGTGACTGCGGCGAGTGCCGCGCCTGCATCGCGGCGTGCCCGGCCGGCGCAATCAAGGAAACGCAGGCCGAGTTCGACCATCTCGCCTGCTTCGCCGCGCTGAAGGAGTTTCAGCGCCGCCGCCTGGTCAGCCAGTACATCTGCGGGGTATGCGTGCGCGCCTGCGGGCCTAGCGGGTGTACCTGAACTCGCGCCCGACGGAAAACCAGAGCTCAAGCCGCGTCGCCGGGTACCCGGCCGGCTTGAGAAAGTCGCCCAGACCGACAACCAGTTGCAGGGGCCCGGCCGGGGTGTTGGTGCGCAGGCCCAGGCCCGCGCCCCAGTGCAGCATGTCGAGCGTGGCTGACTCGCCGGGCAGGCGGTCGGGCCGCTCGAACAGGCCGACATCGGCCAGACCCTGGACATACACCGGGTAATCGGCCCGGTTCAGCAGGTTCAGCACGCGGTAGTCGGCGCGGCCGCGCAGAACCGCCCGCACCGGCGCGGTGAACTCGGCGTCGGCGAACCCGACAAACCCGCTGCCGCCGGTGCGGAACATCTCGGACCAGGCCGGCTCGCCCGCAATCAGCCCGAGCTCGGCCCCGGCGCGCAACAGCAGCCGGCGCGCGACCGGAACCCCGCGCTCGGCGCCGACCTCGACCTTGAGGAACTGCCGCTGGCCCGCGAACACCGGGTGCGAGTACAACGCAGCGACGCGCAGCTCCCGTCCCGGACCGGGAAACTCGGCATCCTGAAAAGTGCTTGTTTCGAACCGGAAAGTCGGCCCGGCAACCCACTCGCGCTCGGTCGTGTCCGGCAACTGCCCGGCGCGCGTGCGATAGCGGGCCTCATATGCGGTCAGCCCGAACTCGAAGAAAGCATCGCGGCCCAGGATGTAGCCGGCCTCGGCCGCCGCGCCCCGGTACTCGATGTTGTAGAACGCCGCGCCGGCCCGGTCGCGCCACCAGATGCGGTCAAGCCCGCCCCAGAATCCGTCCAGCCGGTACCCGAACGGCAGAAAGAACAGCCGCGTGCCGGTCAGCCCGGCCCGGAACTCGGTAGGGTTGCCCAGGGTCAGCGCCGCGCGCGCGCTCGCGCCCGTGCCCAGGAGGTTGCCCTGCCCGGCCTCGACCCCCAGCGCGATGTTGTCGACATTGTCATAGCGCACCCCGACCGCGTAGAAGCCGTAGGGCCGCTCCTGCACTTCCACGACCACATCAACCGAATCGCCCGGCGCGCTCTCCAGCCGGTAATTGACGTCATCGAACAGCCCGGTGTGAAACACCCGCTCGAGGTCATCGATGAGCCGGCTGAAGCTCAGTATCTGGCCGGGCCGCGTTTCGAACCCGTGCCGCGCGGTCGCCTCGCGGGTCACCTTGAGCCCGTCGAACCGCACCGACCGGACATAGGGCCGCGACCTGTAAGGCACGGCGCGGGCCCGCGCTACCGGCGCGCGGCCGGCGAGCCTGCGCCTTATCTCCGGCATCGCGAGCTTGGCCGCCCTCTCGCCCGCCGCGATGAGGTCGGCTGCGCGGGCGAAATCCGACGAGCGGAACCGGTCCACGTCCGGCTCGATGACCACGTCGGCCAGCGCTCTCTGCTGTTCGATCTCGGCGGTGCTGACCAGGTCGATGGAACGCGAGGCCACGTCGACCAGCGACGCGCCCGCCTCCGGCGTCTTCCTGCGGGTCAGCACCGCGATGATGAAATCGGGCCGGAACTCCAGCAGCGGGTCAACCGGCAGCCGCTGCTGCACGCCGCCGTCGACCAGTTGCAGCGTGTCGAGGCGCTCGGGCGAGAAAACGCCCGGTATGGCGATGCTCGCCCGGATTGCCTGCTCCAGCCGGCCGCGCCCGAGCACGACGCGCCGCCCGGTCAACAGGTCCACGGCCACGGCCCGGAAAGGTATCGGCAGCAGGTCAAAGTCGTAATCGGTGTTATGCTCGATGTCGGCGAGCAGCCGCATCAGCAGGAACTCGACGTTCTGCAGCGGCACTATGCCGCCCGGCAGGTACGGTACGAAGTTGCGATGGCGCAACTGCAGAACGTAACGCTGGGCCTGGCGCCGTTCCGGCAGGTGGCGCGCCCCGAAAGGCACGCGCGACGAAAACAGCGTGTTCCAGTCGGCGCTGACCGCGATGCTCTCGATCTCGGCCGGGCTGTACCCGGCGGCGTACACGCCCCCGACGAGCGAACCCATGCTCGTGCCGGCAATCGCGCTGACCGGGATGCCCTCGCGCTCAAGCACCTTGAGCACGCCGATGTGCGCGATTCCCAGCGCCCCGCCGCCGGACAACGCAAGCCCGACCCGCACGCTCTCGGGCATCGCCGAAGCCCGGACGCTTCCGGCCAGGAGCAGCATGACAGGCAGGAACCTCATCGCCGGCTGCTCCCCGGCTCCTGTCCCCCTTCGCCCGCGCCCCGGTCTTGCTCCTTCTCTGAACCGACCAGCCGGTCCGCTTCCTCGTCGCTCAACCGCCGCCACTCGCCCGGCTTCAGGCCGCCCAGGTTCAGGCTGCCGATGCGCACCCGGCACAACCGCTTCACCTCGTAGCCGAGCGCGGCCATCATCCGCCTGACCTCGCGCTTGCGGCCCTCGTGCAGGACCATGCGCACGCGCGTCGCGCCGACCTGCCTGACCCCTGCGGCCCGCGCCGGTCCGTCCTCCAGCCGGACCCCCCGCGTGAGAGCGGCCAGCGCTGCGCGGTCCGGTTCGCGGTCCAGCTCGACCTCGTATTCCTTCTCCTTGCCGTAGCGCGGATGGGTCAGGCGCAGGGCAAGCTCACCGTCGTTGGTCAGCAACAGCAACCCCTCGGACTCGCGGTCGAGCCTGCCCACCGGGTACAGCCGGTGCGGCAGGTTGACCAGTTCGCGCACGAGCCAGCCTTCCTCCTTGCCGCGGAAACAGGTGCTCAGGTACCCGGCCGGTTTGTACAACGCGACGACGATTCGCTCGGTTGCCGGCCGCACCGCGCGCCCCCGGAAAGCGACCCGGTCCTGGCCCGGAATGACCGACTGCCCGATTCGCGCCGGGACCCCGTTCACCTGCACCTGGCCCGAAGCGATCAGCTGCTCGCAGTGCCGGCGCGAACCCACGCCCGCCTCGGCAAGGAACTTCTGCAGCCTCACTGGCTTCATCGGCCTCAAGAATCGCGCCGGCCGGGCTTCCTGTCAACCGGGAGCGTGCTATACTGGGCCGTGGAATGCCGCGCCTGTCCTTTCGAATGCGGAGTCGACCGCGCTATCGCGCCCGGCGTCTGCCGCGCCGGCGCGGACATCGAAATCGCGCTCGCCCAGCTCCATCACTGGGAAGAGCCGCCGATTTCCGGCACGCGCGGCTCGGGCACGGTCTTCTTCTCTCACTGCAACCTGCGCTGCGGCTTCTGCCAGAACTACGACATCTCGCAGGAAGGCCGCGGCAGGACCGTGACCCCGCAACGGCTGGAACAGATAATGCTCGAGCTCGAGGCCGCGGGCGCGCACAACATCAACCTCGTCACACCAACGCACTACTCCGACCAGCTGCTGCCCGTGCTTCAAGCCGCCTCGCGCCGGCTGCGCGTGCCGTTTGTCTGGAACTCCAACGGCTACGAAAAACCCGAGACCCTGGCCCGGTTCGAAGGCCTGGTGTCGGTCTGGCTGCCCGATTTCAAGTATTGGGACGACGCGGCCGCGGCCCGCTGCAGCTCGGCCCCTGAGTACGCCCGCCACGCCCGGGCCGCAATCCGCGAGATGTTTCGGCAGGCCGGCCCGTTCCGCGACGACGAGGACGGCATCGCCCGGCGCGGCGTCATTGTCCGGCACCTCGTCCTGCCCGGACTGGCCGATGACAGCATCCGCATACTTGAATGGCTGGCCGGCGAGTTCGGCCACGAAGTGCTCGTCAGTCTGATGGCCCAGTACTACCCGACCCATCGTGCCGCCGAAATGCCGGGAATGAACCGCCGCCTGCGCCCGGACGAGTACGCGCGTGTCCGCAGTCGCTTCGACGAACTTGAGCTTGAGGGATTTGCGCAGGAACTGGATTCGGCGAGCCGGGACTACACCCCTGACTTTGACGGCCGCGGCGTCTGACCGGCTTGCCCGCGCAGTCCCTGCGGCTTGCCACTGCTTTTGACTTGACCTGACCCCGCGCTACAATCTCGCCGTGTGCGGCATAATCGGAATCTGCAATCGCCGGCGCGAAGTCGGGCCTGAGCTGGTCGAGGGCCTGCTCGCGCAGCAGCACCGCGGCCAGGACTCGGCCGGGGTCCTGACCTCGGACGACACCTTCCATCTCAAGAAAGGCAACGGCACGGTGTCGCGGGTGTTCAACGACCGCAACCTGCCCCGGCTGACCGGCCGCTGCGGCATCGGCCACGTCCGCTACCCGACCATCGGCCCCGGCTCGGTTGAAGACGCCCAGCCGTTCTACGTCAATCACCCATACGGCATCGCGATGGTCCACAACGGCAATGTCACCAACTACTTCACGCTCCGCCGCGAACTGACCGAGAAGTCCCGCCGCCAGCTCACCAGCTTTTCCGACCTCGAACCGATTCTCAACGTCTTCGCCGAGGAACTCGCGCTGGCCGGGCGCCGCTTCACCCCGGCCGCGGTGTTCCGGGCGGTGGAGGGCGTGTTTCGCCGTGTGCACGGCTCGTACTCGGTGATCGCGCTGGTGCACGGCCACGGGCTCGTCGCGTTTCGCGACCCCTTCGGCATCAAGCCGCTGGTTTGCGGCCGGCGCGGGCCGGACACCGCCTTCGCCTCGGAGAGCGTCGCCTTTGACCGGCTCGGTTTCGGCAGGTTCCGCGATGTCGCGCCGGGCGAGGCCGTCCTCGTCGACTCGCGCGGCCGGGTTCACTCGCGCCAGGTCAGACCCGGCACCCCGCGCACCTGCATCTTCGAGTACGTCTACTTCGCCCGCCCGGACTCGGTCATCGACGGCATCGAGGTCTACGAGGCACGCTTGCGCCTTGGCGAGCGCCTTGCCCGGCAGGTCGCCCGGGCCGGGCTGGCGGTCGACGTCGTCTGCGCCGTGCCCGACACGGCCCGCACCGCGGCCGGCTCGCTGGCCGAGGCCCTTGCCCTGCCTTTGCGCGAAGGGCTCATCAAGAACCGCTACATCGCCCGGACTTTCATAATGCACGGCCAGGACCGCCGCGCGCTCTCGGTACGGCAGAAGCTGAACACCGTCCATTCCCAGATTAGCGGCCGCCGCGTCCTGCTCGTGGACGACTCGATTGTCCGCGGCACGACTTCGCGCGAGATCGTCCAGATGGTGCGCGACGCCGGGGCGCGCAAGGTGTACCTGGCCATCACGGCCCCGCCCCTGCGCTTCCCCTGCGTCTACGGCATCGACATGATGACCCGCGGCGAGTTCGTGGCCAAGGGCCGGACCACGGTCGCGCAGGTGGCGCGCGCCATCGGCGCCGACGCGCTTGTCTATCAGGAATACAAAGACCTGGTCGCGGCCGTAGCCGGCGCGGACTCATCCCGCCGGTTCTGCACCGCCTGCTTCAACGGCAAGTATCCGACACCCATCAGCCGCGCCGAGTTCGCCGAAATGGAGTGCGAACGCGGCCGCTGGTCCTGCTGATCGACCGTGTCTGCCCTGCTCCTGGCCGGCCTGCTCGCCGGCATCCAACCCGGACTGGTCGCCCGCGACCGGCCCGGCGATGGCGGCGGCGCCGTGGTCCTGCAATGGCAGCGCTCCGCGGACAGCTCGCTGACCGGCTGGGAAGTGCTGCGTCAGGCCGAAGGCGACACCTGGCAGCGGCTTGCTTTCCTCGGCCCGCTGGCCGACTCCTGGCTCGACGAGGAAGTCGACGACGGCACGCGCTACCGCTACGCAGTAAGCGCGGTGCGCGACACGGTCCACGCGCGCTCCGAGCCGACCGACTGGGTCCGAAGCTCGCCCCAGTGCTTCGACCCGCGCACGCTCGCCGCGGCGACCGGCACCGCGGTCATGTCCCTGCTTGTCGCGGTCTTCCTCTGGCTGGCGCGCCGGGGGCACCGGCTCTTTGTTCGCCGCATCAGCGGCCTCGATGCGGTCGATGAGGCGCTCGGCCGCGCCACCGAGATGGGCCGGCCCATCCTCTACGTCCCCGGGCTGTCGTCGGTCGCCGACATCGCCACCATCGCGGCGCTGAACATACTTGGTGAGGTCGCGAAGAAGACGGCGCGCTTCGGCACGCCGCTTGTCGTGCCGACCGCGGACCCGATCGTCTACACGGTAGCCCAGGAAACCGTGCGGCAGAGCTGCTCGGCAGTCGGCCGCCCCGACGCCTTCGACCCCGGCTCGGTCTACTTTGTCACCGACGAGCAGTTCGCCTACGCCGCCGCGGTCGACGGCATAATGCTGCGCGAGAAACCCGCCACCAACTTCCTCATCGGGATGTTCTGGGCCGAGTCGCTCATCATCGCCGAGACCGGCGCCCAGGCCGGGGCTGTCCAGATTGCCGGCACCGACGCGGTCAACCAGCTGCCCTTTTTCATCACCGCCTGCGACTACACCCTCATCGGCGAGGAGCTCTACGCCGCGTCGGCCTACCTCTCGCGCGAGCCGCTGATGCTCGGCGCGCTGGCCGCCCAGGACTGGGGCAAGCTCCTCATCATCGCGCTGCTCATCGGCCTGACGCTCGTCGCTCTCGCCCTGGGATTCGACACCGCCGCCCTGTTTGCCTGATACGCGGCGATGAACGGGCGCCCAGCCGCCCCTGTTCGCCCGTTGACTTGGCCCCGGGGCCAAATAGACTAGACCTCGCCGCGCACCCGCGCGGCTTTGACCAAGCAGCACGGAGGAACCTGGATGCTTATTGGACTGACTCTTGCCCTGTGCCTGTCTGCAGTCGCCCCGCCGACTGGCGTCGCGGCGGCTGACCGGCCCAATGACGGCGGCAAGGCGGTGGTCGTGACCTGGAAAGCTTCGCCCGACCCGGTCACGGGCTATCGCATTCTGCGCCAGCGGGACGGCAGCGAAGGCTGGGACACGGTCGGCTTCACCGGCCCTCGCCTCGCCCGGTTCGTCGACGAAGGTCTGCCCGACAACGTCCCCCACCGCTACAAAGTTCTTGCGCTCAACGAGGCAGAACCGGCCGAATCCGAGCCATCAGGACCCGTGTCGAGCCGGCCGTCCTGGTTCAACACGAACTACGCCGCGGCGCTGGTCCTCACGCTCGTGTTCGGGTTTCTTGTCCTGTTCTACCTGAACAAGGCCAGGCGCGGCGCCCGGCTTTTCATCCGCCGCATCGCCGGGCTTGATGCGGTCGAGGAGGCGCTCGGCCGCGCCACCGAGATGGGGCGGCCCATCCTCTACGTCCCCGGCCTGTCCTCGATTGACGACATAGCGACCATCGCATCGATCAACATCCTCGGCGAGGTCGCCAAGAAGACCGCGAAGTTCGGCACGCCGCTGGTGGTGCCCAACCGCGACCCCATCGTCTACACCGTCGCGCGCGAGGTTGTCAAGGAGTCCTACACATCAGAGGGGCGGCCCGACGCGTTCAGCCCCGATATGGTCTTTTTCGTGTCCGACCAGCAGTTCGCCTTCGCCGCCGCGGTCGACGGCATCATGACCCGCGAGAAGCCGGCCACGAACTTCCTCATCGGGATGTTCTGGGCCGAGTCGCTCATTCTCGCCGAAACCGGCGCCCTTTCCGGCGCGGTCCAGATAGCCGGCACCGACGCCATATCGCAGCTGCCTTTCTTCATCACCGCCTGCGACTACACGCTCATCGGCGAGGAACTCTATGCCGCGTCGGCCTACCTGTCGCGCGAGCCGGTCCTGCTCGGTGCCATCAAGGGACAGGACATGGGCAAGGCCGTGATACTGGCCATCATCGTCATCGCAACGCTGCTGGCCACTGTCTTGAACCTGCCGGTAACGCGCCTGTTTGGAGGATAGGATGAAACGACGACTTCCCCTGCTCATTGTGCTCGTGCTCGGCATCTTCGCCGCAGCCGCGTTCCTCATACCCCACCCCGCGGTGCGCAACGTCGACGAGGTGATGCGCAACGACGTCCTGCGCATCATCACGGCGTTCAGCATCGTGCTGGGCATCGGCTCGATCCTGCGCCACCATTTCATCAAGATCAAGCGCAAGGCCGAGCACTGGCCGTTTTCCTGGGTAACCGTGATCGCGCTCTTTGCCAGCGCGATAATCGGGCTTCTCGGCGGCATCGACCCCAACAAGCCCGGCATCCTGCCGACGCGCATCGGCGGCTTCGACTTCCACATCCAGACGCTGTTCACGAACATGATTGTCCCGCTCGGCGCGACGATGTTCGCCCTGCTGGCGTTCTTCATGGCCTCAGCCGCCTACCGCGCTTTCCGGGCCCGCAATTTCGAAGCGACCCTGCTGCTGGTTGCCGCGTTCATCCTGATGCTCGGCGCGGTGCCGCTGACCCGGACGCTGGTGCGCCCTCTGCCCGACTTCGCCGAGTGGATACTGGCCGTGCCCAACACCGCGGCAAAACGCGGCATCCTGTTCGGCACCGGGCTCGGCGCCTTCGCTACATCGCTCAAGATACTGCTCGGCATTGAGCGCGGCTGGCTCGGCGGAGGCGGCTCGTGACCGCCCCGGCCGGCGCCGGTTTCTGGAACCGCATCCAGCGCATCGACCGCCGCTGGATCTTCGCGGTCATCTGGCTCGTCGTGATGATACCGCTCATCTTCCCCTTCAAGACCAGGCCCGAGGCAATGCCCCCGGTCAGCCGCCTGTTCAACTACATCGACACGATGCCCGACGACAAGGCTCTGGTCATCTCGGTCGACTACACGCCTGACACTCAGGCCGAGCTGCACCCGATGGCCATCACGCTGCTGCGCCACGCCTTCGCGACCGGCCACAGGGTCGGCGTGCTCGCGACCTCGGTCTACGGCCTCGGTCTTGCCGAGGATGCGCTGCGCCAGGTCACGGCCGAGTTCAATGCAAACGCAACGACCCACGAGGACTCGGTCATCAACGGCGAGGACTACGTCTTCTGGGGCTGGAGCACGCCCTTCGTCACCGTGATGCTGGGAATGGGCGAGCGCATCACCAAGGTTTTTCCGGTTGACTACTACGGCAACCAGACCGAATCGCTACCGATCACCCCGCACATCAAGAACTACAACAACGTCGGCATCCTGGTCTCGATCGCCGGCTCGGCCGTGCCGCTCTCGTGGGTGGTCTACGCCCAGACCCAGTTCGGCGTGCGCATCGGCTGCGGCACGACCGCGGTGTCGGCGGCCGACTACTACACATACCTGAACTCCGGCCAGTTCACCGGCATGCTCGCCGGGATGCGCGGCGCGGCCGAATACGAACAGATGCTCGAAGACAAGCTGGTCGCGGCCGGCTCGGCGCTGACCTTCCGGCGCAAGGCTACCGAGGCGATGTCCTCCCAGACCGCCGCCCACATCGCCATCATCCTGTTCATCGTTCTCGGCAACATCGGCTACTTCGTGTCCCGCAGGAGGAAGTCATGAACATCTCCACTGACCCCTGGGTCTGGGTTGCGGCCATACTCACGCTTGCCGTGTTCTCTTTCCTGTATCGTGAGAACCCCTTCTACCGCTTCGCCGAACACCTCTTCGTCGGGATATCCAACGGCTACTTCATCACGTTCATGTGGCACCGGATACTCGTCCCCTACCTCTTCGACCCGGTCGGCCGCGGCGAGAAGCTGTGGCTGATACCCATCGCCCTGGTCGGCGCGCTCTACTTCGCTCGATTCATACCCAAGGTTTCGTGGCTCGTCCGCTTCCCCATCGCGGTCGCGCTCGGCTACGGCACCGGGGCGAGCATCATCCGCGGCGTCAACGCCAACGCTGTCCAGCAGCTCAAGGCCACCATCATCACCCGGGCCTCGTTCGCGGACTGGCAGCAGGGGCTGTGGGCGGTGATCATACTCATCGGCGTCATCTGCACCATCTCCTACTTCTTCTTCTCGTCCGAGCGCAAGGGCGTGCTCAAACCGGCCAGCTACGTGGGCATCATATTCATCATGGTCGGGTTCGGCGCCTCTTTCGGATACACCGTGATGGCGCGCATCTCGCTGTTCATCGGCCGGCTCCAGTTCCTGCTCGGAGACTGGCTCGGCATTGTCCGCTGACGCGACCACAGAACATCGAAGGGCCGGCTCGTGCCGGCCCTTCGCCTTCTCAGGCAGCAGTTCAGCGCTCCCGGACTATCCGCCAGCCAAGATAGACCCCGGTCGCGAGAACGGCAACCGCGAACACGACCGCGACCGCCGCAGACCACGCGAACTGGGCATAGCCGATCGAAGCCCCACCGGGCGCCGGGAGAACCCTAAGCCCGAGCCGGTCAGCGACGCCAGCGGCTCCCCGCAGCAGCGGGCCGCGCAGCAGCCACGCGGCAGCTCCAAGCGCCGGGACCGCGGCCAGCGACCACCAAGGACTCATCGGGGCGCGCCGGTGTCCGGGCAGGCGTCGGATAACGCGCGCCGTGAAGTCAGCTTCGGGCTCGACCACCGGCTGGCTGTCCAGCGACGACACCAGCGCCGTCAGCAGGGCCAGCTCGCGCTGGCATTCGGCGCAGCCGACCACGTGCTCGTCGACCCCGGCCCGGCGCTCGGGTGCCAGCTCGCGCGTGACATAGTCCTGCAGAACCGATCTCACCTCGTTGCAGTTCATTGCCATATGACCTCTTTCAGCGCGTCCCATCCGACCCGCTCGAGCAGGCGCGTCTTGAGCGCGGCTCGCGCCCGGTGGATATTGGCCTTGACCGTGCCCATCGGCTTGTGCTGGAGCCGGGCAATCTCCTCGTAGGAGAACCCGTTGAAATGGTACAGGGTCAGCGCTGCCCGATACTCGTCGGGCAGCCGGCCGACCTCTTCCTGTATCAGCGCCTGCAGGCCTTGCCGGCGCGGGTCGGCTCCCGGGCCGTCCGCGACCAACGACTCGTCGAGGTCGCCCTCCGGGCGGCGCCGGCGCAGCTCGCTGATGCAGGTGTTGTAGCAGATCCGGTAGAGCCAGGAACTGAATTTCGATTCGCCCTTGAACCCGGGCAGGGCCGCGTAGGCCTTGATGAAGCTGTCCTGCGCCGCGTCCTCGGCCCGCCCGCTGTCGCGCAGCAACCTGTAAGCCATTGAAAACATCATACCTTTGTAGCGATTCACCAGCACCGCGAAGGCCCGCTCGTCGCCCCTTGCGGAGCGTTTGACCAGAGTTGCCTCGGATGTGGTGTCCACGGTTCACCAGATAAGACGCAGACAGCGCCCGAATGTTACAGCGGCTGCAACAAATCCGCAACCGGCCTCGTCGTATGGTCAATGCGACACGATGACCGACGAAGCAAAAAGGAGACCACCATGAAACTGCGTCTATTTGCCCTTATGATGGCGCTGCTCGCCGCCGCAACGAGCGTGGCGCTGCTGGCGCGGCCCGCACCCCGGTTGACCGCCGCCCGCGGCCTGCTGCCTGAGGTGGTGATTCTGGCCCCGGCGCCTGACACCGATACGTACATCGAAGAAATCATCGTCCGGCCCGACCACCTGGTCGACACCGGCGCGCCTGCCCGCGACCTCAACTGACGGAGGAAACCCGTGAATCCCACTGACATACTCGGCCCCGCGGTCGGCGGGCTTGCCGTGTTCATGATCTTCGCCGTGCCGATCATCAGCATCGTCGCCGTGATGGTGGTCATCCTCAACCTGAGCGCCAAGAGGCACCGCGAACGGATGAAGATGATCGAGCAAGGGATGATACCGCCGCCGCCGCGTCAGAGCGGCAGGCCCTACGCGCTGCTGGGCTGGGGCGCGGTCTTGCTCGCTCTGGGCCTCGCCCTGACGGTCGGCGCCCTGGTCAGCGGCAAGGGCGAAGACATCACCGGCGGGCTGGTCTTCGGCCTTGTCGGCCTCGCCATGATAGCCGTCTACCTCGTCATCGCGCGCGAGCGCAGGCGCGACGCCCTGCCCGACGAGAGCGGGCGCAACGGCAGCCCGCCGCCGCAACCCTGAGCGGCGACGCGCTACTGAAGCGGCGGGGCGGCACCTGGCCGCCCCGCCTGACTTTCCGGTGCGGACTAGTACTCGGCGTTGTCGATCTGGGCTTTCTGGAGGGCGCCCGAGTAATCGACGTACACCGTCTTGGGCTCCGAGAAGATGTCGTACGCGGTCCAACCGCCCTCGCGGTGGCCGTTGCCGGTGTCCTTCACGCCGCCGAACGGCAGATGGCACTCGGCCCCGATGGTCGGCGCGTTGACGTAGGTGATCCCGGCCTCGATGAGCTCGATTGCCTTCATCGCCAGATTCACGTCGCGCGTGTAGATGGATGACGACAGGCCGTAGGGCGTGCCGTTGAGCACCGCAATCGCCTCGTCGAAATCCCTGACCTTGATCACCGACAGCACCGGCCCGAATATCTCCTCACGCGCGATGCGCATCGCCGGCGTCACATCGGCGAAGATGGTCGGCTTGTAGAAGAAGCCGCGGTCGTGGGCGCCGCCCTTGAACGGCCCGCCGCCGCACACCAGTTTCGCGCCCTCGGCCTTGCCGATTTCGACGTAGCCGTGCACGGTGCTGCGCTGGGCCTCGCTAACGCACGGCCCCATCTCGACCTTCTCATCCAGGCCGTTGCCCACGCGCAGCTTCTTCGCCCGCGCCGCGAGCATCTCGACCATCTTGTTGTAGACGCCGGACTGAACGATGAGCCGCGAGGTGGCGGTGCAGCGCTGGCCCGTTGTGCCGAACGCGCCCCAGAGCGCGCCCTCGAGCGCGAGGTCCAGGTCGGCATCGTTGAGCACTATCTGGGCGTTCTTGCCGCCGAGCTCAAGCGAGCAGCGCTTCAGGTTCCTGCCCGTGACCTCGGCGATGCGCCGGCCGATGTCCGAGGAGCCGGTGAACGACACGCCGCAGATGTCCGGGTGATTGAGCAGCGCTTCGCCGACCGCGCCGCCGCCGCCGTAGACGATATTGACCACGCCGTCCGGCACGCCCGCTTCGGCCAGCGCCGCCACGAACTCGTGCACCGAAGCCGGGGTCAGGGTTGCCGGCTTGATGACCGCGGTGTTGCCGCAGGTCAGCGCCGGGAACAGCTTCCACGACGGTATCGCCATCGGGAAGTTCCACGGGCAGATCATTCCCCACGCGCCCATCGGCTGGCGCGTGACCCACGCGTACTTGTTGGGCAGTTCGCTCGGCACCACCGTGCCCCATAGCCGCCGACTCTCGCCCGCGGCATACAGCCCGGTGTCGATCGCCTCCTGCACGTCGCCGCGCGTCTCCTTCAGAACCTTGCCCATCTCGCGGGTCATTATCTTCGCGCAAGCTTCCTTCTTCGCGATGAGTATCTCGGTCGCCCGGCGCATTATCTCGCCGCGCGCCGGCGCCGGGGTCGCCTTCCACTTCGGATAAGCCTTCCTCGCCGCTGCGACCGCCGCGTCAACATCCTCCGGCCCGGACGCCGGGAACCGACCTATGAGGTCGGTCGTGTCGGCCGGGTTGCGGTTTTCGTAGGTCTTGCCCGACTTCGCCGGGACAAACTTGCCGTTGATGAAGTTCCGGTACTGCTTGGCCACTGAACCTCCTGTAGTGATATTGTATTCTGACCGCTATTGTCCCAGCGCCAGCCTGACCGCCACGCCGGGCGAATCCGCCTTCTCCACCCCTGCGATATCCCAGGTCTCAAGCCCGATGACGCGCTTGCCGGCTTTCAGCGCGAACCCGATTTCCGAAAGTGTACCAAACGAACCGCCGACTGCAATCAGCGCGTCGGCAGTGCGGATGATGGCAAGGTTGCGCGCCTCGTTGATGCCGGTGGCGACGGCGATGTCGACGAAAGGGTTGGCCTCGACCCGGTCCTGCCCGGGCAGGATGCCCACGGTCAGACCGCCGGCCAGCTTCGCCCCACGGCAGGCCGCGGCCATCACCCCGCCCATCCCGCCGCAGACAAGCACTGCTCCGGCCTCGGCCAGGCCCTGTCCCACTTCTTCGGCACGGCGGGCCAGGGCTTCATCGCACTCGCCCGCGCCGATGACGCCGATGTGCGGCCGGTTCCTAGACGAAGAAACTGACATGCTTGAAACCGGCGACGTCAAACAGCCCCCGGTCGGTGAGCTTCAGTTCCGGGATGACCGGCAGCGCGAGAAACGACAGGGTGATGAACGGGTTGTGCAGCCGCGAGCCCCAGACATGCGCCTTGTCCAGCAGCCGGACCAGGTCCTCGACGACCTTCTCGGCCGGCGCGTCCGACATCAGGCCGGCGATCGGCAGGGCCAGCCGGGCCGCCACCTTGCCGTCTGCCACCGCCACGTAACCGCCGCCCATCTTCGCCAGCTCGCGCGCCGCCCTGAGCATGTCGGCATCGTTGGTCCCGACGATTATGAGGTTGTGCGAATCATGGGCCACGCTCGTGCCCAGCGCGCCCTTCTTCAGCCCGAAGCCCGACACCAGGCCCAGACCGACCCGGCCGGTGCGCTTGTGCCGCTCGACCACCGCGAGCTTGAGCAGGTCGCGTTCGGTGTCGGCCTTAACCCAGCCCTTCTCGACCGTCGGCTGGACCGTATGCGACTCGGTGATTATCTGGTCCGGGACGAGCCGGATTGCCCGGCACAGCTCGCCTTCGGCCCTGATGGCGAAGCTGCGCGCGGTCAGCGGCTTGATGCGGACCGTGCCGGTCACGGTCTTGTCCCTGACCGCGCCCGGCCTCACCTGCACCATGCGGTCGCGCGCGACCAGCCGCCCGTCCTTGAAGACGAGCCGGGCATTGAACCGCGGCAGGTCGCCGATGACTACGAGGTCGGCGCGGTAACCGGGCGCGACCGCGCCGCGGTCGGCCAGGCCGAACCATGTCGCCGGGTTGATTGTGACCATCT
>CBFGIY010000016.1:0-37685 GCA_965648935.1 Caldifarciminota bacterium | reverse complement strand
CGCCAGGCCTGGGTGTGCTATGGCCTGCTCAAACTGCCGTATGAACGCCTGCGCTCGACCGAGGTCGCGGCTCGCTCAAGGGTGCTGTTCCTGACGACGCCGGACAGCGTGATCGGGCCGGAGTATGCAGCCCTGCGTCGCTGGCTCCTGCCCGGTAGTGTTGTGGTCCATTGCTCAGGCGCGCACGGCATCGAGCTTCTGGCCGGGCACGGCGATGCCGGCCACGAGGCACTGGCGCTTCATCCGGTGCAATCGTTCTCGTCGCACGCTCAGGCGATCGCCGACCTGCCCGGCAGCACTTTCGCGGTCGAGGGAACGCGCCGCGGCCTTGCGTTCGGGCGCAGGCTGGTGCGCTGCCTGCGGGGTGCTGTCATTCAGGTCAGCGGCGCGGACCGGCCGCTGTATCACGTGATGTGCGTCTTCGCGTCGAACTTTCTCAACGCGCTGGGTGACGGGGTTGAGGAGCTGGCCGCCGCGATCGGGCTCGACAGGAAAACCGGGGTGCGCGTCCTTGCCGCCCTGCCCAGAGCCGTGCTCGAAAACATCATCCGCTCGGGCGCGACCGCGAGCCTGACCGGGCCGGTGCAGCGCGGTGATTCGTCGACCGTGGCGCGTCACATCGCGGCGCTGCGCGAGCGCGCGCCCGGGCTGCTGCCGATGTACCGTGCGCTCTCGCTGCGCCTGGTCGATGTCGCTGCGCGGCAGGGGCTGGCGCAGGACCGGGTGAAACGACTGCGCGTCGTGCTGAAGGGGACAGGATGAGAACCGGCGCTCTGGTCGCTTGCTGCGTGCTTGGCCTGCTGGCGTGCGCCAAGAAGATGCCGCCGCCCAACCCGGACCGTTTCCCGCCCAGAGTCGAGGGAATCACGACGCGCACCCGGACCCAGTTCGAGATAGCTTTCGACGAACCGGTCGAGCCGGCTGCGACGCCGCTCGAGAGCCTGACTCTGCAGGCGGCGGACGGCGGGACCCTGGTGGTGCGCGGCGTGTCGCGCGGCCGGGGCGATTCGCGATTGCTGGTGTGGACCGAGGCGCTCGAGCCGGGCATCTACGAGGTGCGGGGCCGGGCCGCGGACCGGGCCGGAAACTCGGTCCGCTTCCGCTCGCGCTTTCGCGCCGGCACGCGGGCCGATACCGTGCCGCCGCGCGTTGCGGCGATTGACCCGCGCCCCGGAACCGACCGTGTGCGCTACAGCCCGCGCGTGACCGTTCGGCTGAGCGAGCCGGCCGATACTACTGCCGGGGTTTCATGGTTCTTCGCGCCGGCCTGGCTGGACACGCTGTTTCGCCGCGCCTGGGAACGCGACTGGCAGTCTTTCGCGCTCGGGTACCGCGATTCGCTGCCGCCGGGACTTGTCGCTTACTTCGTCGTGCCGGCTGGCTGGCGCGATCTGGAGGGCAACCGCGCGCGGTTCACCGCCGCGACGTTCTTCGCGTGCGATTCGGCCCCGGCCTTGGAGCTTGTCGCAGGCGTGGTGACGGGCGGTGATTCGCTGGTCCGCGGCGGCATCGTGTTCGTCGAATCGGCCCGCACCGTGGCCGCGACTGCTGTCGAACCGAGCGGTCGGTTCGCCTTGCGGCTTGCGCCGGGCAGCTACTGGGCGCAGGCTGTCGCCGACACCAGCGGCAACGGACTTGTTGACCTGGCCAGCGACCGAGTGAGTTTCACTTCGCCGCAGGAGAGCCTCAGGCTCGACCTCAGACCTGTCCAGCAGGGCCTGCCACCTGATGCTTATCGCCGTTAGCGCGGCGCTGCTGGCGCTGGGCCTGCTGGCCTATCGCCGGCAGTTGCTCGTGCGGTCGTCGTTCGGCCTGCTGGCCTTGCGTCTTGCCGTGCTGGCGCTGCTGGCGCTGGTTCTTGCGGGCTCGACGTTGCGCCTGAAGTGGACCGAGAAGCCCCGGCATGTGGCGGTGCTTGCTGACCGTTCGCTCAGCGTCACGGCACTCGGCCTCGACAGCATCGTGAACCGCGTCGCGGTGCGCTTCCCGGTTCCGGCGGGGCTGGAAAGGCGAATGTGGGCCTTCGCCGATACCGTGCTCAGGTTCGAGGACCTGCCGGACGCCGGGCGGCTCGCCGAGTCGCGTGCCGGGCGCACGCGCGTCGCGCTGGCCCTTGAGGCCGCGGCACGCACGCGGCCGGCGGCGATTGTGCTGGTCAGCGACGGGCAGGACAACGGCGGGACCGACAGCCGGGTAGCGGCAGCCCGCGGCAATGTGGCGGTGTATGCGGTCGGGGTCGGGCCTGATGCCGCAAGGAATCTCGCGCTGACCGCCCTGGTTCTGCCTTCTGTTGTCAAGGCAGGCGAAACCGCGACAGCGACCGTGCGGCTCAAATCCGCTGGTCTCGCCGGAGAAAGGGCCCGGGTGCGCCTGCTCGGTCAGGTGCGCGATGTCGTGCTCGATGCCGGACCCGCCGAAGCCGAGGTTTCTTTTCGCGTGGTCTTCGCCCGGCCCGGACCGGCCAGGTTGAGCGCCGTGGCGGAAAGCCTGTCGGGTGAGGTGAGCTACGCCGATAATGAGAAGACCGCGCTGGTCGAAGTTGGCGCCGGCACTCTGCTGGTCGCCTACATCGGCGGCCAGCTCGGCGCGCAGACGAGATTCGTGACGCGGGCATTTGCGGCCGACAGCGCGCTGACACTGCGGCTGGTCGAGCCGGGCGCGGGCGCAGTACCGGCGTGGCTGGACAGCGCCGACCTGCTGGTGCTGGACTGCCCGGTTGAGAACCCGCGCTCGGAGCCAGTGTACCGGGCTGCGGCGGCGCGCATTGAGGCCGGAGCCGGCGCGCTGGTTCTGGCCGGGCCGGGTATGGTCACGGGTGCCGCCACAGGCCGGGTTCTTGGGGCCGCGCTTTTGCCCGCGCCTTGGAAGGGCGAGCCGGTCGAGCCCTTGCCGGCCGGCCGGCTGATGCCGTGGTTCGGCCCGGACGGCGTCAAGCTCGACAGCGTTCCGCCCTTCGAAGGCTTCCGCGTGCTCACCGCTGACCCGCCGGCCAGCGATGCCTGGGTGAAGACGGCATCCGGCAAGTCTGCGATTCTGTTTTGCCGACACGGCAGGGGCAGGGTGGTGTACGTTGCCGGCTACCCGCTGTGGCGATGGGGTTTCGCGGCATCGGTGCGGCCGGGAAGCGTCAGCCCGCTCGAGGCCTTCCTGCGCGGGGTGAGTTCCTTTCTGGCCGATGCCGATACCGTGCGCTTCCGCCTCGCTCCAGTCAAGCCGACGTTCCTCGACGGCGAAGCGGTCAGGCTGGCGCTTCTTGCCCGGTCACCTGACGGCCGGGCGTGGACCGGGCTTGACGCCGAAGTCGATGTGACGGCCGAGTCCGCAGGTGAGTCCGTGCGCGCGCCCATGGCGGAGACCGGCGACGGCCGCTACGAGGTTGATGTCGCCGGGCTGAAACCGGGGGAGTACGAAGCGCGCGCCAGAGTCGGCGTTGCCGGCGACAGCCTCGGGTTCGCCAGAGCCGGATTCGCGGTCGAGCCCCGGCCGCTTGAGCTGGCGCAGGTCGGGCGGGACCGACAACTGCTTGAAGACATAGCCCGCGTGAGCGGCGGGGCTTACTTCGATGCGGAGAGCCTGCCCGGGATGGCATATGAGCTGAGGACGGCGACGTTCGAGCGGGGATTCTCGATCGACCCGCGGCGCAGCGTATGGTTGCTCGTGGCCGCCGCGCTGCTCGCCGGGCTGGAGTGGGTGTTGCGGCGCCGGGAAGGAATGCTGTGAAACGTCTGTGCCTCGTTGTTCTGGCCGTTCTTGTTCTGACCGCAGGGGCCGATGCGTCGGTCGGCAGCCGCATAGCCGCCGGGCTGCGCGAACGCGGGCTGTCGCCGCAGGTCGTGGTCTTCGCCGTGGCGATGCTGCCGATTGTCGAGCTGCGCGGGGCCGTGCCGATCGGCAACAACCTGTTCCGTTTGCCTCTCTGGCAGACGCTGGCGCTGTCGATTGCCGGAAACATCGTGCCCATCTTCCTCATCGTGTTTCTGCTGGAGAAGGCGGTGGGCCTGCTCAGCCGTGTCGCGTTCATGCGCCGCTTCTTCGAGTGGCTGTACGCCCGGACGCGACGGCGCAGCGGAGTTATCGAGCGCTACGAGTTCTGGGGCCTTGTGGTCTTCATAGGGATACCATTGCCCGTTACCGGGGCCTGGACCGGCTCGCTGGCCGGGGTTCTGCTTGGGCTGCCCTACTGGCGGATCCTGCTGGCCTGTTCGCTTGGCGTGTGCGTCGCTGCCGCGATCGTCACCGCGTTGTCGCTCCTGGGCGTGTGGGGCGCGGCCATTGCGGGCGCGGCGCTGCTCGGTCTTGTGGTTCAGGCTTTGCTCAGGCGGCGGCGCGCCCGCGGCGGTGTTGACCCCGACGCGCCGCGGACATAGTATACTGCAGTGGTCGATACGACAGCAGCCATAGCCGGGCAGGCCGGGCAGGGCGTTGACACCGCGGCCGAGCTGCTGGCGCGGAGTCTGGCGCGTTCGGGCTATCACGTGTTCGCCTACCCGGACGTGATGTCGCGCATCCGCGGCGGCCACAACTTCACGGCGGTGAGGGCATCGAGCCGGCCCGTGCTTGGCCCGCCCGCTCAGTTCAACCTGCTGCTGGCGCTGGACCAGGAATCGGTCGAGACACACCGCTCAGACATCGTTCCCGGTGGCCTGGTCGTGACCGATGAGGCCAATGCCGCGCCGTCAGCAGGCATCGTATCATTACCTCTCGAGCGCACCGCGCGCGATGCCGGCGGCAGCCGGGCGATGCTGAACACGGTCGGGCTCGGCGCGCTGTTCGGCCTCGCCGGGCACCCGCTTGACCCGCTCATTGCGCTTCTGCGCGAGCGGTTCGCGGCCAAGGGCGGGAATATCGTCAAGGCGAATGTCGACTGCGCCTTGGCCGGGGCGAAGCTCGTGCGGCGCGAGCTGCGCGAGCAGTGCAACTGCCGCCTGCCCGGCCTGGAACCGACAAGACGACTGGTGGTTACCGGTAACCAGGCAATCGCCTTGGGCGCGCTTGCCGCCGGCGTGCGATTCCACGCCGGCTACCCGATGTCGCCGTCGACTTCGGTGATGGAGTTCCTGGCCGAGAGGCAGGCCGAGTTCGGCCTCGTCGTCGAGCAGGCCGAGGACGAAATCGGCGCGCTGAACATGGTCTGCGGCGCGGCCTACGCCGGCGTCCGGGCGATGACCGCAACCTCGGGCGGCGGTTTCGCCCTGATGGTCGAGGCACTGGGTCTGGCCGGGATGGCCGAGCTGCCGGTCGTCGTCGTCATAGCCCAGCGTGCCGGGCCGGCGACGGGGTTTCCCACCCGCAACGAGCAGGGCGAGTTGCTGTACGCCATTTCGGCTTCGCAGGACGAGTTCCCGCGTTTCGTGCTCGCGCCGGGCACGGCCGAGTCAGCCTTCCACGCGATGCAGCGCGCCTTCGAGCTCGCTTGGCGATTCCAGGTTCCCGCGATTGTCCTGACCGACCAGTCGCTGAGCGATTCGCTCTGGACTGTCGGCGAGCTGCGGCCCTGGCCGGTGAACCCTGCAGAGAGCTTCGCCGAGCAGTTCTGGCGCTCGCGTCCGGCCGGCGGTTACCAGCGGTATGCCCCCGGGCCGGCCGGCGTGTCCGCGTTGCTGCGCCCCGGGCTGACCAGCCAGCTCGTGCGCGCGACCGGCGCGGAGCACGACGAGGACGCTCTGCAAACAGAGGATTCGGCAGTGCGGGTGAGGATGCACGACAAGCGGCTGTCCAAGCTTGAGCCGATGCGCGCGGCGCTGGGCTGCGGCGGCTGCTACCCGGGTATGGGAGAGGGCACCGTGGTCGTGTGCTGGGGCGGCACCTACGGCGCGGTGCGCGAGGCGGTGCAGCTGCTTCAAGCCAGGCGCGTGCGCATCGGCATGCTGCATCTGGACGAGCTCGAGCCGTTCCCGCGCGACCGCGTGAGGGTCGCTCTCGACGGGGCTACGCGGATAGTCACTGTCGAGGCGAACAGCACCGGCCAACTCGGACGCCTGCTGTCGCGCGAGCTGCTGCGGCGGCCCGACCGCGAAGTGCTGAAGTATGACGGGCGCCCGTTCATCGGCGCGCGGCTCGCCGACGAACTTGCCAGGGAGGTCGCGTGAGAGCGTCCGGTTCCTGGGCAAGTGCGGTTGAGCCGACCTGGTGCCCGGGTTGCGGCAACTTTGCCGTTCTTGATTCGCTGCTGCGCGTGCTCCAGTCCAGCGGGCTTGAGAAGTCGCAGGTCTGCCTCGTTGGCGGCATCGGTCAGGCGGCCAAGACCGTGCGCCAGGTTGACACGAACTGGCTGCACGGTCTGCACGGACGGGCTCTCGCCGCGGCGCTCGGCGTGAAGCTGGCCAATCACCGGCTCAAGGTGATCGCCATCGGCGGGGACGGCGACATGTACGGCGAGGGCGGCAACCACCTCGTCAACGCGGCGCGCCGCAACATCGGCATAGTGTGCCTTGCGCACAACAACGGGGTGTACGGCCTGACCAAGGGGCAAGCGGCGCCGACAGCGGCGCTGGGCTTCGCCACGCGCGGCGTGCCCGGGGGGACCCTGCAGCCGGCGTTCAACCCGCTTGCCGCGGCGATCGCGGCCGGCGGCACTTTTGTCGCCCGGGGATTCGCCGGCGACGGCCCAGGCCTCGAACGTTTGCTGGCCGCTGCACTGGATCACTCCGGATTCGCGCTGATTGATATCCTGCAGCCATGCGTCACCTACAACCGCGTCAATACCTACAAGTGGTATGCTGAGCGTGTGTATGACCTTGTCGACAAGGGGCACGACCCGACCGATCCCGCAGCCGCACTCGAACGGGCGCTGGAGTGGCCGGGCTCGGATGGTCCGGTACCCATCGGCATTTTCCTCAGGCTTGTCCGGCCGGCCTACGAAAGCTTGCTGCCTGCGCTGCGCGAGCGCGCGCTCGTTGACGCCGCCACAGACGCGGATGCGGTCAGGCGGATTATCGAGGAGATGCGTTGAGTGGAAGCATCTCGCTGAGGATTTCGGGCGAGGCCGGCCAGGGGCTTCAGCTCGTTTCCGACCTCGTCGGCCACCTGCTGGCGCGTTCCGGCCGGCACGTGTTCGGGCTGCAGGATGTGATGTCGCGCATCCGCGGCGGCCACAACTTCGCCCGACTCAGGGCCGCATCCGAGCCGATATCAGCGCCGGCTGACCGCGATGACCTGCTGGTGGCGCTCAAATCCGGGTTCGAGGCTGTCCATCTCAGCGAGCTGGCGGAAAACGGGCTAGCACTGGCCGACGAGGGCGACGGCAACGGCGCGGACCCGCGCGTGGTCAGGTTGCCTTTCGCGCGTCTCGCCACCGAGTCGGGCGGCAGCGCGCGGATGGCCAACGCGGTCGCGCTTGGCGCGGTGGCCGTCGTGTTTGACCTGGCCCTGGATGGACTTGCCGAACTGCTGCGCGAACATCTGCGCGGGCGTGATGGCGAAGTCGTACGGCGCAACACCGCCTGCCTTGAGGCCGGCATGCGGGCCGCGGACCAACTCGGCCTGCGCGGCCGGGTCAGGTTGCCCGAGCCCGGGGCCGGGCCGTTGCTCTACCTCACCGGTTCCACCGCGCTCGCACTGGGTTCGATTGCCGCCAATGTCCGGGTGATTGCCGGGTACCCGATGTCGCCCGGCACGCCCGTCCTCGAGTACTGCGGTCGCGTGGCCGAGGAGGCCGGGCTTGTCGTTGAGATGGTGGAGGACGAGGTGGCTGCTATCAACCTCGCGCTGGGCGCGTCGTTCGCCGGCGCCCGGGCGATGACTGCGACTTCGGGCGGCGGGTTCTCGCTTATGAACGAAGGGTTAAGCCTCTCCGGGATGACCGAGACGCCGGTCGTGGTGATGCTTGGTATGCGGCCCGGTCCCGCGACCGGAATGGCGACGCACACGGCGCAGGCCGACCTGTTCACCGCGCTGTATGCCGGGCACGGTGAGTTCGGCCGGGTTGTGCTGGCTCCATCTGACGCTGCCGCGGCGTTTGACTGCGCGCGGCGGGCTTTCGAACTGGCCGAGCGGTACCAGGTTCCTGCCATCGTGCTGTTCGACCAGTTGCTTGGTGACGGCGCGTGGACTGCCGAGCGGCTGGAGCCGGTGGTTCCTGTCTCGCGAGTGAGCGCAAGCTCGGCCGAGCCGTACAGCTACCGCAGATATGCGCTGGGGCCTGACGGCGTGTCCGAGCGGCTCTTCCCGGGCACGCCCGACCAGCTCGTCTATGCTGATTCCGACGAGCATACCGAGGAAGGCCATATCACGGAGTCGGCCGAGGTCCGGCTGAAGATGGTCAGCAAGCGTGCAGCCAAGACAGCAGCTTTGCTGCGCGATGCGGTGTTGCCCGTGCCCTGGCCCGGCCCGGCGCAGACCCTGGTCTGCTGCTTCGGTTCGACCAAAGGGACCGTGGCCGAGGCAGTGGCGCGGTTGAGACACAGCGGCGCTGATGTGGCGATGCTGCACTTCGAGTGGGTCTGGCCTTTTCCGGGCGATGCCGTGCGGGCCATGGCTCAAGGTTGCCGGGTCATCACGGTCGAGAACAACGCGACCGGTCAGCTCGCGCGGCTCCTTGCCCAGGAGTCGCTGGTCAACTGCGCGGGCACGGTGCTGCGGTATGACGGACGGCCTTTCCGCGTGGACGATGTGCGCGAGGGCATTGCCGCGCTGATGGAGGGCAGGTCTTGAACCCGAAGGATTTCGAGAGCGGAGACTCAATTGCCTGGTGTCCGGGCTGCGGCAACTTCACGCTGCGCGAGGCGGTGACTACAGCTCTCGCCGAACTGGAACTGGAGCCGTGGCAGGTGTGCTTCGCTTCAGGCATCGGCCAGGCCGCCAAGGCGCCGCATTACATGCGCTGCAATCTGTTCAACGGCCTGCACGGCCGCGCCCTGCCCGCGGCCACAGGCATCAAGCTGGCCAATCCCGACCTGGTCGTGTTCGCAGAAGGCGGTGACGGCGACGGTTTTGCCGAAGGCGGCAACCACTTCCTGCACGCGCTGCGTCGCAACCTCGACATCACCTACATCGTGCACGACAACCAGATATACGGCCTGACCAAAGGGCAGACATCGCCGACCAGCGAGCTCGGCACGATCACCCGTACCACGCCGCTGGGCTCAGTCGAGCCGGCCTATAACCCGGTGGCGATGGCGGTCGCGATGGATGCTGGTTTCGTGGCCCGCGGGTTTTCAGGCAAGCCGCGCCATTTGGCCGACATGATCAAGGCGGCGGTGCGGCATCCGGGCTTCAGCTTCGTTCATGTCCTGCAGAACTGCGTCAGCTTCAACAAGGTCAATACGTTCAAGTGGTACAGCCACCGCGTGTACGAGGTCGAGGGACACGACCCGGCCGACCGCGGCGCGGCGTGGCGCCTTGCGCAGGAGTGGGGTATGCGGATACCCATCGGCGTCATCTACCGGTCGAGCCGGCCGAGCTATGACTCGCTGCACCCCGTCCTTCGGGCAGGCGCGCCGGCGTCACGCGAGTTTGACCCTGCCTTGTTTGGCCGGCTGGTTGACCGCCTGCGTTAGTTCCAAGACATAATCCACGCAGATAGGGCAGAGTGGGTCCGGCCGCAGGCGTCAGTCTTTCTTGCCCGAGCGCGGATGCGCCCGGTCGTAGACCCGCTTGAGCCGTTCGACCGTGACGTGGGTGTAGACCTGGGTCGTGGAAAGGGAGGCGTGGCCGAGCAGTTCCTGAACCGCGCGCAGGTCCGCGCCGCGCTCGAGCAGGTGCGTGGCGAACGCGTGGCGCAGGGCGTGCGGGTTGGTCGCGCCGATGCCGGTAACACGCGACAGCGCCCGATGCACGATCTTGGCGATCGAGCGCACCGAGAGACGGCCCCCTCGGTTGTTCAGGAACAGGGCGGTCGCGTTCGGCGGCCGGGGCAGGGCAAGGTAGCGCTGCAGGGCGGCGCGTTCGGCGCGGCCGATGGGAACGATGCGCTCCTTCTCGCCTTTGCCGCGCACCCGCAATGTGTCGCTTTCGAAGTCAATGTCAGTCGCGTCGAGTCCGCAGAGCTCCGCGGCGCGCAGGCCTGAGCCGTAGAGGGTTTCCATTATCGCGCGCTCGCGGATCGCGGTCCCGCCCTGCGCGTCGCCGGCGAACGCCTCGCCGGCCTGCGCCTGGGTGATGATGCCGGGCAGGCGAGCGTTCGGGCGCGGTCCGCGCACCCCCACAGCCGGGTTCGCGGCCAGCCGGCCCAGCCGGGCCTCCCGGCGCAGGAAGGTGCGGACAGACGAGAGCTTGCGCGCGGCCGAGCTGCGGTCATAGCCGTGGGCGAGTACGAAGCCGAGAAACGCGGCGACGTCGGCGCGCTCGAGGGCCGAGAGCGGCCGCGCGCCGCGCTCGGCCTCAAGAAAGTCAAAGAACTGGGTCAGGTCGACGCGGTAAGAGCGCACAGTGTGCGCCGAGGCGCGGCGCTGGTCCCGGAGATGGCCGATGAACTCGGCCAACCTTTCCTGATACTCGCGGACGCTCACGCTTGAGCATAACCCCGGGTCGGGTCGGGTCAAGCCGCCGGCATCCTGAGTTGACTTGGCCGGCGATTCTGGCACCCTTATGCTGTATTCTGGAGGTCAGAGATGCCTGTTTACGAATACCAATGCGCCGGCTGCGGCCGGAAGTTCGACGTCATCGCCTCGCTCGCCGAGAAGGAAGCGGGTCTGAAGGTCAAGTGTCCGAAGTGCGGCAGCGCCCGTGCGAATCAGGTCTTCTCCCGCTTCACGCTGCTGACCGGGTCGAAGACCGATGTCGATGACTCGGTCGATGCAGGGGACGAGGGCGGCGCGACGCCCGACTCGGACGATATGGGCATGGACGACTTCGGCGATGACGACTACGACAATCTCGATGAATCGGACTGCATCTAGATCGGGCGCCACGCCCGGCGAAAGGAGCGGCTATGCAGTGGTTTGACTGGATGGCACTGGGGATAGTGGTGGTAGTGGCGATCGCGGAGACGGTGCGGGCCAGCAAGGCCGGCGGCATGGGCCTCGCCCTGTTTGATGCGGCCGGGCTGATCGCGGCCGCGGTCGCGGCGACCAAGTTCTGCGGCGGACTGGCCGAGATGCTCAGGATGCAGGTCGCGACCGTGCTGATCGTCCTTTTTGCGGTGCTGGCGGTGCTGGCGTTCATTGTCGGCTACTGGCTGTACGGCCTCACCGGCTGGACCTTCCAGTCGCTGGACGGTTTCTTCAGCTTCATCTTCGGCATCGCGTCGGGCTGGGCAATCGCCAATATAGTGCTGCGGGTCATCATCCTGTCGCAGGGCGAGAACGGCGCGGTCTCTTCCATGATGGCTTCGGCGCCGATCGCGCGGGAGATATACACCTTCAAGACCTGGAACGCGCTGATCCAGCTGCTGTTCAAGGCCAAGGTCGGGCCCGAGTTCGACCCGGACGTCGGTTAAGCGGGATGCTGCAGGTCTACACCGGCGACGGCAAGGGCAAGACCACGGCCGCTTTCGGCCTCGCGCTGCGTGCCTGCGGCCATGACTGGCGGGTGCTGGTCATTCAGTTCATGAAGGGCGACCCGTCGTATGGCGAGGTCATCGCGGCGAAACAGGTCAGGGGGCTTGAAGTGGTCCAGACCGGCCTGCCGACTTTCGTCGAGAAGGGCAATCCGTCAAAGGAAGACCTGGCCGAGGCGCGGCGCGGCCTTGACCTCGCGGTCAAGGCGGTCGGCTCGGGCCGCTACGATATGGTGATTCTCGACGAACTGAACGTGGCCATCGACTACGCGCTGGTACCGCTGGATGAGGTGCTGGCGCTGGTCGATTCGTGCCCGCCGGAAACCGAGCTGGTGATCACCGGCCGCTACGCGAAGTCTGCCCTGCTCGAGCGCGCCGCGCTTGTCAGCGAGGTCAAGGAAGTGAAGCACCCTTATCAGCTCGGTATCGTCAGCCGTGTCGGCGTCGACTACTGAGGCGCTGATCCGGGAGTTCCGGGCCGGGTCGCGGCTGGCCTGCGCCCGGCTGATATCGCTGGTCGAGGACGGCGGGCCCGAGTCGCACGATGTCCTGCACGCGCTGTACCCGCTGACCGGGCGCGGCTACTGGGTCGGCATCACCGGCCCGCCCGGCGCGGGCAAGAGCACTCTGGTCGAGAAGCTGGCGCTCGTACTCAGGCGGCGCGGCCGCACCGTCGGCGTCGTCGCGGTTGACCCGACCTCGCCTTTCTCGGGCGGCGCTCTGCTCGGTGACCGGGTGCGGATGAGCTCGCTGTTCACCGACCCGGGCGTGTTCATCCGGTCGATGGCGACGCGCGGCGGGCTCGGCGGGCTCGCACTGCGCACGCGCGAGGCATGCGAAGTGCTTGACGCATTCGGGCTGGACTTCATTCTCATCGAGACTGTCGGGGTCGGCCAGGTGGAGCTTGACGTGGCCGGCACCGCGGACACGACCGTGGTCGTGCTCGTGCCCGAGTCGGGCGATGCCATCCAGACGATGAAGGCCGGCCTGATGGAAATCGGCGCGGTGTTCTGCGTCAACAAATCGGACCGCGAGGGCGCGGACCGGCTCGCGATGGAACTGGAGATGATGCTGGAGCTCAGGCCGCGCGCGGACGGCTGGTTCCCGCCGGTGCAGAAGACCGTGGCCACGGCCGAGCGGGGAGTGGCCGAGCTGCTTGACGCGGTCGAGCGGCACCGGCGTCATCAGGAGGAGCAGGGCCTGCGCCGGGCGCGGCGCGCCGACAGAGTCGCCGCGACCGTGCGTTCGATTGTTGAGGAGCGGCTGCGCTTGTCGGTCTGGGGTCGAGCCGATGTTCAGGCGCTGCTTCGGGACGGGGTGGAGCGCGCGCTGTCCGGAGAATCGACACCGTATGCAGCGGCGGACCAGATACTGGAGCTCAGCCGGTTGAGAGAATAGAGTTCATTCGGATGTCAGACTGCAGACTGGCGATGCCTTGTTGCAGGCCTTGCCTTGAGCGGAGGCGACTTGATGGCTGATGATTCAGACAGGCTGCGGAACGAACTGAGGCGCTGGCGCGAGTGCGCCGACCCGGGCGACCCGAAGCGGTACGCCACCCTTTCGGGCGTGCCGGTCGACATCCTCTATACCCCGGTCGACATCGCGGACCTTGACTATGCGCGCGACCTCGGACTGCCCGGCGAGTACCCGTACACGCGCGGGGTGAGGCGCAACATGTACCGGGGCCGGCTCTGGACGATGCGGATGTTCTCCGGGTTCGGGACGGCCCGTGACACGAACGCGCGCTACAAGTTCCTGCTCGAACACGGCGAAACCGGGTTGTCGGTTGCGTTCGACTTTCCGACGCTGTACGGCCGCGATTCGGACGACCCGATGGCGCGGGGCGAGGTCGGCAAGTGCGGCGTGGCCATCAGCTCGCTGGCCGATATGGAGACCCTTTTCGACGGCATTCCTCTGGCCGAGGTCTCGACCTCGATGACGATAAACGGGCCGGCCGCGGTGGTCTGGGCGTTCTACATCGCGGCGGCCGAGAAGCAGGGCGTTCGAGGCGAGCAGCTGCGCGGCACCATCCAGAACGACGTGCTCAAGGAGTACATCGCCCAGAAGTCGTGGTTGTTTCCGCCGACCCCTTCGATGCGCGTCATCACCGACATCATGGCCTATGCCGCGCAGCACGTGCCCAAGTGGAACACCATCTCCATCTCGGGCTACCACATCCGCGAAGCCGGCTCGACCGCGGCCCAGGAGCTAGCGTTCACCTTGAAAGACGGGCTGACCTATGTCGAGGCGGGCATAGCGGCTGGCCTCGACGTGGACAGCTTTGCCCCGCGGCTGTCGTTCTTCTTCAACTCGCACCTCGACTTCTTCGAGGAAATCGCCAAGTACCGCGCGGCCCGGCGCATCTGGGCGCGCGAGATGCGTGAGAAGCACGGCGCCAAGAAGCCGGAGTCGTGGCTGCTGCGGTTTCACACCCAGACCGCGGGCTGCTCGCTCACGGCCCAGCAGCCTGAAAACAACATCGTTCGCACCGCGTTCCAGGCGCTGGCCGCGGTGCTCGGCGGCACCCAGAGCCTGCACACCAACTCGATGGACGAGACCTGGGCCCTGCCCACCGAGAAGGCGGTGCTTATCGCGTTGCGGACACAGCAGCTGATCGCCGAGGAGACCGGCGTGGTGAACACCATCGATCCTCTCGGCGGCTCGTACTTCGTCGAGGCGCTGACCAACGAGCTTGAGAAGCAGGCCTACGAGTATTTCCGAAAGATCGACGCGCTGGGCGGTATGGTGAAGGCGATCGAGCACGGGTTCCCGCAGCGCGAGATAGCCGACGCGGCGTTCCGCTACCAGCAGCAGCTCGAGCGGGGCGAGCGGACAATGGTCGGCGTCAACAAGTACCTGCTGGAAGGCGAGAAAATCGAGATACCGCTGCTGAAGATCGACGCGCGGGTCGAACAGGAGCAGCGCGAGCGGCTGGCCGACCTGCGCTCCAGACGCGACAACGCCCGGGTGAGGCAGACGCTGGAGGCGCTCAAGGCCGCCTGCGCCGGAACCGACAACGTGATGTATCCGCTGATGGACGCGGTGCGGGCTTACGCAACGCTCGGTGAGATCTGCGGCGCGATGAAAGAAGTGTTCGGCACATATGCCGAGCCGCCGATGTTCTGACGGGAGTGAGCAGTGAGAAGTGAGCAGTTGGCAGTTCTGACAGGGCAGGAGGACTAGATGGCGAGGAAGTTGCGGGTTCTGGTTGCCAAGCCCGGGCTCGATGGCCACGACCGCGGGGCCAAGGTTGTCGCGCGGGCATTGCGCGATGCCGGTTTCGAGGTCATCTACACCGGGCTGCAGCAGACGCCGGAGATGATCGCCGAGGCCGCGGTGCAGGAGGATGTCGACGCGGTCGGGCTGTCGGTGCTCTCGGGCGCGCACATGGTGCTGTTCCCTGAGACGATGCGCCTCTTGAAGGAGAAGGGCGCGGGTAACATCCTCGTCTTCGGCGGCGGCATCATCCCGAAAGAGGACATGGAAGAGCTGTACAGGCAGGGCTGCGGCCGGCTTTTCGGTCCCGGCACGCCCACCGGCGACATCGTGGCCTACCTCAAGGAGAAGTTCCCGGACAGAGCGTAGTTCGAGCGGTCAGCAGTATCAGTCCCGCCGTGGCCTCTGCCCCGGCGGGATTGGTCGGTAAAGGAGGCACAACACGGTGAGCCTAAGCTTCGCTCGAACGGCCCGGCGCGTGCTGCACATAGAGAGGCCTGCGGGATGTCTCACTGGAACTGCGGCCTGACACTACAGGTTGAGGGGGGAGTGAGTCCCGGGGTCAACCTGTAGTGCGCGCCGACGGCCTTACGGTGGGCAAGCACGGCGGCGAGGCGAGGTCTGAGCTTTCAGGCAAGTGTTTGCGCGATAGGGGGTTCGAGCGCCAGTCTGACCCCGTTCGCAAACTTCGTGCCGAAGTCGCTGTTGAGCCATGTCTTGAGCCTGCCGTCGATAGCGCCAGCAAGAGCCGCTCTCATGACGGCTGCAAGGTCCGGCGCGACGGCCGGACTCTGGTCGGTTGTCGCCCATGGCGCAGTGCCCTAATTCTGATGAAGAGGAGCCGCCCGGCGGAATGACGGGTGTCTTGGCCTATTGACAGACGGCCTGGCGAGGCGCATCATATCAGGGTCACTCAAGGAGAGTCAGCGGGCGGCCTGAAGCGAGGTTGACATGAGATGCCTGGCTGTAGTGATTGCGCTCTCGTCCGGGTCGGCGGTCGGCTACGTCGGCCGGGTGGACACCATCGGCGGCACGGTCTATGACTGGCAGTTGGGCGGGCCCCAGTACCGGCACCTCGTCTGTTCAGAGCCATACGGGCTGCACGCTGCCTGGCTGTATTCCTCAAACCCGAACAACTATCCCGACCGCAATGAGCGTTACAACTTCTATGACTTCGCGACTCGGCGGTGGAACTGGATTGACTCGAACTTCATGCAGTCGGGCATGGGCGTGTTCGGGGCGCGGTCCGGCTTCGGCACTTTGGGCGCCGACCCTGTCTCGGGCGGGGCCGTGCTCTCCACGCATCAGGGTATCATTTACCCGGCCGTTGCCCGTGACGTCGCGCCCGGGGCCGGGATATTCGATTACTGCACCGGCCAGCCGCAGCTGGAGGGATACCTGGGGCCGGTGCTGGCCGTCAGCGGAACAGGCACGCTGCACCTGGCGCTGCTGGGCGACGCGACGCGCGACCGGCTCTACTACTCACGCGCCGCCACTTGGTGCAACTGGGACCCGCCCGTCGCGATTCCTCCGCCGCTGCCTGACCCGATGTTTCCGTGCCACAACATCGCGGCGTCGCGCTCCGGCACCAGGGTCGCCGTTACTTGGGTATTCTCCGATGAAGCCGGGCCGGTCAACCCGGGGTTCTACCGCGAATCACCCGATGATGGCGTGACTTGGGGCCCGCCCGAAGAACTGCCGATTCCTAACCCGTACCGGCCGGACACGATCGCTTCGTTTCACATCAGTTCGCTGTGTCCGTACTACGACTCGGACAACAACCTTCACATCGTGGCGAGCGTGATGCCGGTCGTGCACGATACAGCCTACGTCCTGCCCGCGGCGATCTACCACTGGTGCTCGGCCAACAGCCCGCGCTGGAACCTCGTGCACCGCACTGATTGCGACAGCCTCGCCGGCAGTATCGGCTACAACGCGCTGTACGCGACCCGGCCGAACATCGGCCAGGACGGCCGCGGCCGACTGCTCATTGCGTGGGAGCAGTTCCACCCGGGTAATGTCGAACCGCGAACCGGCCAGTTGCGCGCCGGCGTTTGGATGGCGGCGTCTGACGACCGGGGACTGAGCTGGACGCCCGGCTTGTGCATCACCGACTCCAACACGGTCTCGCACCGGTTCCCGTCGATAGTCGACGTGGTGATGCCCGGCGATACTGTCGCGGTGCGCTACCTGATGGACGTGGAGGCCGGATTTGTGGTGCAGGGCCAGGCGACCGAGAACCCGGTTGTGGTGCAGTTCGTGCCGGGAGAGCTGCTGGGAGTGAAAGCCGGTGAGCCGGCGTGGGCGAGCAACGCATCGCCGGGACCAACCGTCGTGCGCGGGGTGCTGCGCATCGGCCGGCAGCCCGGGAGCGACGCACTGCAACCGCGGCTTGTGGATGCGACCGGGCGCGAGGTGATGAAACTCAGGTCCGGGGAGAACAACCTGGCCGGGCTTGCGCCGGGCGTCTACTTTGTGATAGAGCGGGAGCCCGGTGCCGGGGCTTGCCGGCCGGGCCGGAAGGTGCTCATCGCGCGGTAGCGATTGGACTTCCGGACGGGCCGCGGCGCTCTGCCGCGGCCCGTCTTGCTTCGGACTGGCTGTATCAATTGGTCTTGACCAGAGCCAGCGGACGCTGGCCCGGGAAGACCGCGAAGTAGGTGCCCGATGGCAGAATCGCCAGGTCGAGGAAGAATGCTGACGAGTGCCGGTGGCCAGCTGGGTCGGCCAGAGGGCGGGACAGGATGAGGCGGCCCGATGCGTCGTACAGGTACAGCGAAGAATGGCGCGTGGCGATCGCCGGCTGGCATTGCAGGGTGGTCGATGAGCGGAACGGGTTGGGCGTGGCGGTGACGCGCGCCGGCGGCCGGGACGGCGCGGCCTCGGCCAGCGCGACGCTGATGTCGGTGAGCCGGCCGATGTCCCAGGATACGAAGTCGGCGACCGGTATCCAGATGAGAAACCGCGTGTAGATGCGGCCCGTGGCGACCGTCGTGTCTTTCACAGGGCAGAGCGAGTCCTTGTACCACTCAGTGAGCCGGACATAGGCGCTTTCGAGCACGCGCAGGGTGTCGACGGTGGTGGCAAAACGCTGGCGCAGACGGCGCTCGATACGCGCGCAGTCAGCGAAGGTGCCAGCCGGCACGGTGACGGTTTCGCGGCCGGCCACGCGCGCGGTGTCGGCCCAGACCGTGAGCGTATCGATGATGGTGTCGCCGGTGAACTCGCCGATGTAGGTGCCGGCAAGGCCCATGGGCCAGGCGCGGCCCGAGTCAAAGGGCACGCGATGCTGATTGGCCCATTGCGAAGCGAAGAGCAGGCTGACGCGCGCGCGCAGCAGCGTGTCGCCCGACTCAACGAGCGTATCGACCGACGCCGAGGGCACGCCGTTTCGGACAGTGATGCGCCGCACCAGCCAGGCCGGCGCGCCGGCGTACACGGTCTCGGCGACGACCCGCGTGGTGTCGGTGTAGGCACGGTCGAAGATGCTGTCGCCGCCGAAGATGTAGTGGAATGAGTCACGGCCGACATGGGCGAAGACCGCGGTGCGCCCGAGGCGGAGTCCGAGGTACCTGCCGACCGGGCCGGCAAGGGCCGGCAGGCTGAACAGCGCGCACAGCAGCAATGTCTTCTTCACCACTTGACTCTAGCGGCGGCCGGCGGTGCGGTCAAGCCCCGGAGGTTGACATCCGGTTTGTATCGGCAAGAATAGCGTGGTGAACCGCACCGAAGCGCGGGCCGAAATCGAGCGTCTGCGCCACGAACTCGACGAGCACAACTACCGGTACTACGTGCTGGCCGCGCCGACAGTGTCGGACTATGAGTACGACCGGATGCTGGCCCGTCTGGCCGAGCTGGAGCGCGAGTTCCCCGAGTTCGCATCGGCCGACTCGCCCACCCGGCGCGTGGGCGGCGAGCCGCTGGTCGGGTTCGACACGGTCGAGCATGACCCGCCGATGCTCTCCCTGGACAACACTTACTCTTTCGACGAACTGCGGGATTTCGACGCGCGGGTACGCAAGGCTGTTGCCGCGCCGCGCTACATAGTCCAGCAGAAGATTGACGGCGTGGCCGTGGCACTGCGCTACGCCGACTGGCGGCTCGAACGGGCCGCGACTCGCGGCGACGGCCTGCGCGGTGATGACATCACCGCCAACGTCCGCACAATCGATACCGTGCCGCTGCGCCTGCGCGGCGAGCGGCCGGAGCTGCGCCGTTTCGAGGTGCGCGGCGAGGTGTATCTCGCGCGGCGGCGGTTTGCCGCGATAAACGCGGAACGCGACGAAGAGGGACTGGCCCCCTTCGCCAATCCGCGCAATGCCGCGGCCGGCACACTGAAGCTGCTGGACCCGAAGCAGGTGCGCCGGCGCCGGCTGGACTGCTTCGTCCATACGATGCCACGGCCGGTGGCCGGGCTGGACACCGACAGCGCTACCATCGCCGTGTTGCGCGAGGCCGGGTTCGCCACCGTGCCGGGCAGCGGAGTCCTGGAGGGCATCGAGGACGTAATCGAGTTCTGCGCGGCGTGGGCCGACCGGCGGCGGGACCTGCCCTATGACGTGGATGGGATGGTCGTGAAGCTGGACCGGTTCGGCGACCGCGAGGAACTGGGGATGACCGGCAAGAGTCCGCGCTGGGCCGTGGCTTACAAGTACTCGCCCGAGGAGGCCGAAACCGTCGTGCGCGACATAGCCGTGAACGTCGGCCGGCTCGGTACCGTGACCCCGGTCGCGGTGATGGATCCGGTGTTCATATCGGGCACGACCGTGACTCACTCGACCCTGCACAACGCCGAAGAGGTGAAGCGGCTCGACGTGCGCGTCGGCGACACGGTGCGCATCCACAAGGCGGGCGAGATTATCCCGCAGGTTCTGGGCGTGGTGACCAGCAAGCGACCGCCGGGCGCTAAGCGGTTCCGGATGCCGCGCAAGTGCCCGGCCTGCGGCACAAGGCTCGTGCGCGAGTCCGATGAAGTGGCGTGGCGCTGCGTCAATGCTTCCTGCCCGGCGCAAGTCAGGGCGCGGCTGCTGCATTTCGCGTCGCGCGGCGCAATGGACATCGTCGGGCTGGGGGAGAGGCTGGTTGAGACTCTCACCGCGCGCGGGCTCGTGCAGAGCATCGCTGACCTGTACGCCCTGCGCCGCGAACAGCTGGTCGAGCTTGATCGGATGGGCGAGAAGTCGGCCGACAAGCTGCTGGCCGGAATCGAGGCGAGCAAGGCGCGACCCTTCTCGCGCGTGCTCTACGGTCTCGGCATCCGGCACGTGGGCATCCACGCGGCCCGGCTGCTCGCGGCCCGGTTCGGCTCGATGGCGGCGCTTGCGGCGGCGGACCGCAGCGCGATTGCCGGGATAAGCGGCGTGGGTGACGTCGTGGCCGAATCGGTCCGCAACTTCTTTGCCGACCATGAGAATCTTGACCTGGTCAGGCGGCTGGGCGAGGCAGGTCTGCGCCTGGATGAGCCGGCCTCGACCGGGCCACGGCCGCTTGAGGGCAGGAAGTTCGTGCTCACCGGTACGCTGAAACGGCACACGCGCGAGGCCGCAACCGAGCTCATCCTGAGCCTCGGGGGCAGCGTGGCGTCATCGGTTTCGAAGAAGACCGATTATGTCGTGGCCGGCGAGTCGCCCGGGGCAAAGCTTGACCGTGCGCGCGAGCTTGGGGTGACCGTGCTTGACGAGGCGGCGTTCGAAGAGCTGACAGGCGGGCGGAGTTGACCCCGGCCGACTGCGCGCTCGACAGCCCGGTTCAGTTTCTGAAGGGCGTCGGACCGAAGCGTGCAGCGCTACTGGCGCGGGTCGGTGTCGAGACCGTGCGCGACCTGCTGGAACTGGCGCCGCGCCGCTACATCGACCGTTCGCGCTTGGCCCGGATTGACTCGCTGCGCCCGGGCGACGAAGCGACAGTAATCGGCCGGGTCGTCGCGGCTGGCGCGCGGCGCGGCCGCAGCTTCCGCACCGTGGTTTCGGTGGTGGTTTCTGACCGCACCGGCACGCTTGACGCAGTGTGGTTCAACCGGGCCGACCTCAAGGAGCGGTTCAGGGCCAACCAGGAGATTCTGCTCTCGGGTCGTGTTTCCCTCTATCGCACGCTTCAGATTGTCAACCCATTGTTCGAGGTCATCGAGCCGGGCGGCGAGTTCAGCTTCGCGCACGCGGTTATCCCGGTCTACCCGCTGACTGCCGGTCTGTCGCTGTGGGCGGTGCGCCGGGCCGTGCGCACCGCGCTTGAGGCGTGCGGTAGTGCTATACAGGAAACGCTCAGCGCCGAGCAGTTGCGTCGATACGGGTTCCCAGGCGCGGCTGAAGCCGTCCGTTCTCTGCACCTGCCTGCCTCGCTGGACGAGGCACTGGCCGCCCGGCGCAGACTGGCGTACGAGGAGCTGTTCTACCTGCAGCTGCTTCTGGCTCTGCGCCGCCGTGCCGCCGCCGGCGCGGTCAAGGTCCGGCGCCAGCCCGAAACCGGCAGGCTGACCCGTCCTTTTCGCGCCGCCCTGCCGTTCAGACTGACCAGAGGGCAGGAGAAGGCGCTGGCCGAGATACTGTCGGACATGGCCGCCGAGCGCTGCATGAACCGTCTGCTCCAGGGTGATGTCGGTTCGGGCAAGACCGTGGTCGCCCTGCTGGCGATGCTCGTTGCGGCCGAGAATGACTGTCAGTCCGTGCTGATGGCGCCGACCGAGATACTGGCCGAACAGCACTTTCGTGCGTGGCAGGGGCCGCTGGCTGCGGTCGGGGTTGAAGCAATGCTCCTGACCGGTTCGACCAGGGCGGCCGGGCGCCGCGCCGCTCTGGACGGGCTCGCAGAGGGCTGCGTCCACATGGCCTTCGGTACCCACGCGCTCATCGAGGGTGACGTACGGTTCCGGCGACTTGGCCTGGTGGTTGTTGACGAACAGCACCGGTTTGGTGTGATGCAGAGGGCGTCGCTCCTGAGCAAGGGCTCCAATCCGGATTTCCTGGTGATGACCGCGACCCCGATCCCGCGCACTCTGGCGATGACGCTCTATGGCGACCTCGATGTTTCGGTGCTTGCCGAGAAGCCGCCCGGCCGGAAAGCGGTGGACACCCGGCTCATTCCTGAGGGGCGGCGGCGCGAGGTGTACGACGCGGTCGGGCGCAGGCTGGATGCGGGTGAGCAGGCTTTTGTGGTCTGCCCGGTCATAGAGGAGAATGAGAAGATTGACCTGGCCTCGGCAGTCCGCGTGTTCGAGGAGACGCGGGCCGCGCTTCCCGGACGGCGCGTCGGGCTCGTGCACGGCCGGCTCAAGTCAGGCGAACGCAACCGGCTGATGGCCCAGTTCCGGGCCGGTGAGCTGGACGTCGTCGTCGCGACATCGGTCATCGAAGTCGGGGTCGACGTGCCCAACGCTACGGTGATGGTCATCGAACACCCGGAGAGGTTCGGCCTCGCCCAGCTACACCAGTTGCGTGGCCGTATCGGGCGCTCGCCGCGCCAGTCGTGGTGCCTGCTGATAGTGCCCGAGGCCGCGGCCGAGGCTGCCGAACGCCTGCGCTTCTTTGCTCTGACCACCGATGGATTCGAACTGGCCGAGAAGGATATGGAGCTGCGCGGGCCGGGCGAGCTTCTGGGCACGCGCCAGCACGGGCTACCCGACCTGCGCGTGGCCGACATCGTACGCGACCGGGAGGTGCTGGTGCAGGCGCGGCGCGACGCCTTCCGGGTAATCGAGCTTGACCCGGCGCTCTCGCGTCCGGAGAATCAGCCGCTGAGGAGGACCATTGCCACGAAGTTCAAGGACCGTGCCGAACTGCTGCGCGTGGGCTAGCCTGCTGCTCTTCGCCGCGGTCGGATGCCAGACTCTGCCGCCGATGGCGGTCGGGCCGCTGCGTGAGGTGACCGTGGTCTCGCCGCACTGGGAACTGGTGCAACCAGTGGTCGAGTCGCTCTTCGGCCGAGCGGTCGTGACGCCCCAGCCTGAGACCGAGTTTCGCCTGCGTGTCGGCACCGAGGACAAGTTCGAAACCTATTCGAAGTTCCGCTTGCTCCTGCTGGTCGGCACGGCGCGCGACACTCTACTGCGCGGCATCCTAGGTGCGCGGCTGGATTCGCTCCCAATGGGCGAGTACGGCCTGTTCCGCTTCCCCAACGCGTGGGTGCGTAACCAGGTCGTGATCGTGTTCGCGGCCGCGGCCGAAAGTCTGCTTGTGCCCGGGCTGGAGCTCTATGGGCCGCGCCTGCGTCACACTGTGCGCGAGGTAGTGCTGGCCCAGGCCGCAAGGGCAGCTTACCTGCGTGGGGCAGACCGCGCGCGCACCGATAGCCTTGCGGAGCGATTCTCGTTCGCGGTGGACGTGCCCAAGGACTGGCTGGTCAACGATGCGGCCGCCGCAGAACACTTTGTCTACGTCTTCGGCCATTTCCCGGACAAGGGTGTGGCGATTCACTGGCGCGACACTCTCGGCCCGCTCGATCCCGATTCGGTGCTGGACTTGCGTGACAACCTGACCGGTCGATTCTACAAGGGCGATTCGGCCGACCGCTCGCGCTGCCGGTCCGAGTCGATCGAGTTTCTCGGCGTAGCGGCGCTGCGGGTCGAAGGTATCTGGCAGAACAACGCTATCACCGCGGGCGGGCCGTTTGTGACCTACGCCTTCAACTTCCAGGACCGCTACTACCTACTCGATGGCTATGTGTTCAACCCGGGAAAGAAGAAGCTCGACCAGGTGAGCCAGGTCGAGGCGGTTATGCAGACTTTCCTGCCGCGCTAGGTTGTGCCGACGGACCGCTGATACACGCGGTAGGTCTTGTACTTGCGGCCGCCCCATAGTCTGATGGGACGGATGATGTCCTCGTTGGTCTCCAGAATCCAGGATACCTCGCCGCGTCGGTAACCGAGCCGGCGCGCGCCCTGGAATGATTCGTAGTAGAGCAGGGCGTCGAAACCCAGATTGTGGAACTTCTGCTTGACTCCCAGTGCCCAGAGCCGGCACTGGCTGATCGATCCCCGGCCGAAGAGCAGGCGCAGAAACCCGAAGGGCCAGAGCCGGCCGCGCATCGGCCGGAGAATCTGGTTGTAGTCAGGCAGGGCAATGCAGATACCGGCGGGTTCGCCGTCGTAGAACACCAGCGGGCAAAGGTCCGCGACGAGAATCGGCCTGACTTGGCGCGCGAGGTCGTCCATCTCGGCCTCGGTCATCGGAGCAAAGTCCCAGTTGCCGGACCAGGAGTCGTTGTACACATCCTTGATCAGGCGCACGTCGCGGCCCAATTGCTTGAGGTCAAGCGGTCGCACCTCCAGCCCGGGCTTGGCCTTGAGCCGCCGCATCACTCGCTCGACCTTCTCGGGCACGGGCTGGTCAACCGGGACGAGATAGGCGAGAAGGTCCATCGCCTTGGTGAAGCCGCACTGCTCCATGAGACGGGCATAGTGCGGCGGGTTGTAGGGCATTTTGACCATCGGCGGCGAGTCAAATGGCTCGATCAGCAGACCGGCCTCGTCACCCAGCGACGGATTGGCCGGACCGACGATGCGGCCGCAGCCTTGGGTCCGGGCGAACCTGTCGGCCGCGGCGAACAGCTCGCGTGCGACAGCTTCGTCGTCGATCGACTCGAACCAGCCGAAGAAGGCGGTGCGCACCGGCCGGTGGCGGTTGTGTTCGTTGTAGTTGTCGTCGACGATGGCCGCGACCCGACCCACAGTCTTGCCGTCACGCTCGGCCAGAAGCAACTCGCGCCGGGCGTGGAGCCAGAACGGCGAGCGGCCCGGGGTGAGGGCGGCTCGCAGGTCGCCGGAGAGCGGCGCAACCCAGTTGGGGTCGGTGCGGTAGAGCTCATGAGGGAGCTTGATGAATCGGTCGAGGTCCGAGCGGGACGCGACCGGGCGAACCGTGACCGGGCTCAAGTGATGATGCCGGTGGCGCGGCCGACCTTCTCGAATATCTCCAGTGCCTGGTCAGTGTCCTCGTCGGTATGAGTCGCCATGTAGGACGTGCGGATGCAGGAGCGGTTGGGCGGCACACCGGGCGGCACGAAGGCGTTGGCGAAGATGCCGGCGTCGTAGAGCTGGCGCCAGAAGAGCAGCGTCTTCATCTGGTCGCCGATGTGAATCGGTATGATAGGCGTGACCGTGGTGCCGATGTCGTAACCCATCGAGCTCAGTCCGTCAATCATCTTGCGGGCGGTCTTCCAAAGCCGGGCCCGGCGTTCGGGCTCGGACTTGATTATCTCCAGCGCGGCCAGAACGGTCGCGGCCGCGGTCGGCGGTATCGCGGCCGAGAATAGCATTGAACGGGCGTTGTGGCGGATGAATGTGATGACTTTGTGCGCGCCGACGACGTAGCCGCCGATGGTCGCGAAGGACTTGGAGAAGGTGCCCATCACCAGGTCGACCTTGTCTTCGACGCCGAAGTGCTCGGCGGTGCCGCGGCCGTGCTTGCCGACAACGCCGACCGCGTGGGCGTCGTCGACCATTACCCTGGCGTGGTGGCGCCGCGCGGCGGGCACAATTCTGTCCAGCGGTGCAAGGTCGCCCTCGACTGAGAACACGCCATCAACCACGATGAACTTGCCCGAGTCGCGACCAATTCCGGCAAGGACCTTCTCGAGTGAGGCCGGGTCGTTGTGCAGGAAGCGCTTGACCGTGCCGAATGACATCTGGCATCCGTCCATTATTGAGGCATGGTCGAGCTTGTCGGCGATAACGACGTCGCCCTTGCGCGCGAGGGCCGAGACAACGCCGAGGCTGGTCTGGTATCCGGTTGAGAAGACCAGGCAGGCTTCTTTCTTGTAGAAGTGCGCGAGCTCGGCCTCGAGCTTGACGTGCAGGTCGAGCGTGCCGTTCATGAAGCGCGAGCCGGTGCAGCCGGTGCCATACTTGCGGATCGCTGCGAGGGCGGCTTCTTTGACCTTCGGGTGCGTGGTCAGGCCGAGGTAGTTGTTCGATCCGAGCATTATCAGCTCTTTCCCGTGAATCACCACGCGTCGGTCCGGCTCGGAATCAAGCGGGATGAAGTACGGGTAGTAGCCCTGCTTCTTGGCTCGGTCTACGATCGGGTAGAACTCGTCGCACTTGGTGAAGAGGTCCATCGCCGGCCATTCTAGGAGCATCCCGGAGGCTGTCAAGCTGGCCGCCGTGCCTTGCACAACAGCCACGGGAGGGTATATTCAGGGTATGCTCGTGCTGCTGGTGTCACTTGTCTGCGCGCTGCCGGCCCAGCCCCCTGCGTCGCTGCGCCTGCTACTGACCGCGGACCTCTGCGCACGAAGCCGTGACGGGGCTGATTTCCTTTCGAGCGGGGTTCCGCGCCGCCGTCTGGGCGGTTGGGCCGGGCTGGAACGCACGTTGGACAGCCTTCGCGCGCGGCCGGCCCTCCACCTTGACTGCGGCAACTTCGCGTTCGGGTCGCTCGAAGGCGATGCTTCGCGCGGCCGGCTCGGTGTCGAGCTGCTCAACGCGGTCGGATGTGACGCGGCCGCGGTCGGCGCGCGCGACTTCTCGGGAGGACTCGAGAACCTCGAAATGTTGGCCTTGTCGGCCGCATTCCCGGTCGTCTCGGACCCGATGCTCGACGTGGCTCTGCGCCGGCGCGCGCCGCTGTTCCGGCCCTACGTCCTGCTTCAGCGTAACGACTTGAAGGTTGCCGTGGTCGGGCTGCTGGACCCAGAGACCCGTGCGTTGAACCATCCTTCTGATGTACCCGGCATTCCGGACGAGCCGGTGCTCGCCCAGTGTCGTCGGTTTGTCGCTGCTGCGGCCCGCGAATCAGCCCATGTCACTTTGGTGATCGGGTATATCGGGGCAGAGGGGGCCCGGCTCATTGCCGACAGCGTTGACGGAGTCGACATCGTCGTCGCTGGGGCGGCCGATGGCAGCTTGATGCGGTTCGGGTCGAAGTCGTGCGCCGTGGTGCCGGCAGGGAGGTTGGGTCAGCGTGTCGGCGTGCTTGACCTGCTGGTTGACAGGACCACCCGCTCGGTGCAGTGTCTTGAGTACAATTCAGTCGTGGTCGAGCCGGGCGAGCCGGGCTCGGAGCGAGTCGGCCGGCTGGTCGCGAGGGCTGACTCGGTTACAGGGCCGGACACGGTCCGTTGTGTCGTTGCGGTCGAGTTTGGTTTGGACAGCGCCGGGGTCCTGTCGCTGGGCGCTACCGTCTGCCGCCTTGTTGCGGCCCGGCACCGAGCCGACTTGGCGTTGCTCCCGTGGTCGGCGTTGGCCGGTGGCCTTGCGGCAGGCCGCGCCGGGATGCGTGATCTGGCCGCAGCGGTACCCTACGGTGAGCGCCTGATCGTGGTCGGACTGGACGATACAGCTCTGGCCCGGCTTGTGGCGAACGCGGCTTCGGACGCAAACAGCCCTGCTCTGCCTGCTTGGGGCATCGATTACTATGTTGAAGGGGACACGGCGGCGTGGCCTGCGGCGGGGCGCGTCATGCGGCCGCGGGTGCGCCAGCGCAAGCTCGGGCCTTACCGCGTGGTCACGACGGCAGCCCTCTATGCCCGCAGCGAGCTCGGGTTCGACGCGCACGGCCTGCCTGCCAACCTCACCTTGGACTGGATAAGCGCGGCCCTAGCGAGCGACACGCTGCGACCCGAACCGATACCGCGTCGTCTACCGGCCGGGCCCGGCCTGACGCGGCCTGCCGCTACGTCTGGACTGGTCAACATAAACACTGCCGGCGTTGGAGCTTTGATCGCCCTGCCCGGGATCGGGCCGCGCACGGCGGAGCGCATTGTCGAGTACCGGAGCAAGTTCGGTCGGTTCGGTTCGGTCGATGACCTGCTGAACGTGCGCGGCATCGGGCCGAAGAAACTCGAGACCCTGCGCGCGCTGGTCACGGTGCGTTAGGATGAAACAGAACCGGGCGCGGAGCAAGGCAGGTCTCCAGCCGGCGCGGCGTGACCAGTCGGCAGAGCGCGGGCTGCCGTCTTGGCTGGCGCTGGCAATGCTCGGTGCCGGAGCCGCGTCGCTGTTCCTTGAAGTGCTGTTGGGGCGGCGCTGGCTCTGGGACGACGTGCTCTATTTCTACTATCCGTACCACTACTACCTGTTCGCGTGCCTGCGCGGACTGAGCCTTCCTATGTGGAATCCGTATGTCTTCGCTGGGATGCCGTTCCTCGCCGACGTGCAGTCGGGCGTGTTCTACCCGGTGAACTGGCTTCTGGCCGCGTTGTCTTCGCCAGACCGGGCATGGGTGTATTGGCTGGTCGAGCTCAAGGTGGTCCTGCACGTGTTCGGGGCCGCGGCTTTCGCGTTCCTGCTTGGCAGGGAACTGAGGCTATCGCAGCCGGCCGCGCTGGTCGCGGGAATGGTCTACGGCCTGGGCGGCTTCTTTGTCACCCATACAGTGCACGTTTCGTTCGTCTCAACGCTGACCTGGCTACCGCTGGTATTGCTGCTGGAGATTCGCTCTGCTGAGAGACACTCATTGAAGCCGGCGGCCTCTGCCGGCCTTGCGCTTGGTACGGCCTGTCTTGCCGGGCATCCGCAGGCCGCGGCTATGATTGCCTATGCAGTGGTGCTGCATCGGACTTGGGCTGTCGGCACGGCTTGGCGAGTCGAGCGCCATCGTATCGTCGGGCATCTGCTTGGGCTCTGCGTGCTGCTCGGTATCGGGCTTCTGGTTTCGGCTCCAGCTTTTCTTCCCGCTCTGGACAACGCCCGCTGGACCGTGCGTGCCGTGATGGGCTGGTCGGATGCGGCCGCGGGCGCGCTGCCCCCAACTCTGCCGCTTCTCCTGTTTGTGCCCAAGTTCTTCGGCAGTATTGCAGGCGGTATCAACGATACGGTGCGCTACTGGGGCGGCGGGCAAAGGTTTCTCTACTGGGAGACCTGCATCTACGCCGGCATATTGCCACTTGTGCTGGCCATAGGTGCGGCCTTGGGGCGGGACAGACGACGGCTGTTCTTCGCCGTCCTCGGCGCGTCGGCCCTGCTGCTGGCGCTGGGCCGGCTCACCCCTCTGCACTGGCTGGCTTACAAGCTGTTGCCCGGGTTCAGGCTCTTTCGGGTGCCGGCGCGGTTGGGCGCGGTGTTCGCGTTGTCCGTCGGGGTACTGGCTGGATACGGGCTGGACATCCTGAAGAGTGAGCCATGGCGCGCGCGGCGCTGGCTGCACTTCGGTTTGGCGTTCGCCGTGGTCTGTGCGCTTGGGTTTGGCCTGCTTGCGTCGGGCGCGCTGAACTCGCTCGGCGATGGAATGGCTCAGCCGGAGCTTTACTCTAATGCGGTGCGCCAGTCGGCAGTCGCGCTTGGTCTGGTCATCGTGTCGGTCGGGATGCTCTGGTTGCTGTCGCGCGGACGCCGCTTTGGGGTTGCGTTCGCCGTCGGACTGGTCGCGCTCGACCTTGGGGTTTTCGGCTGGAACTTCAGCCGAGGCACGATCGCACCGGGCGAATACTACGCCGAGAACAGCATCGTGCGCAGACTGCGTGTCGCCGCCGAGGAGAAGACGTTTCGTGTCGACTCGCGCTCTGGTGACGTGACGCTGTTGCGTGCCAACCAGGGGATGCTTGAAGGGGTGGAGTTGTTAGACGGGTTCTCGCCGTTGCGTCTGGCCGACCACGCGGCGCTGGACCGGCTCGATCCAAAGCGCAGGGCTGACCTGCTTAACGCTGAGTGGCGCGTCAATGTTGACCACGAGCGTGGCGTGATGACCGTGGACACCAACCCGCGCGCTCTGCCTCGGGCGAGAGTCTTCGGCCAGTGGGTCGTTTTGCCTGAGCGCGACACAGTTCTGGCGTGGTTGTCCGATCCGATGTATGACCTGCATAGCGTGGTGCTGCTTCAAGCCGAGCCGGGCATCGCTGCCCGGTTCGGGGGACGCGACAGTGTGGCAGTTACCGAACGCACTGCTGATCGAATGAGACTGGTCGTTGAGGCTGATAGTGGCGGGTTGCTGCTGCTTTCCGAGATGTATCACCCGCGCTGGCGGGCGCGAATCAATGGCCGGTACGTGCCCGTACTGCGCGCCAATGGCGCTCTGCGCGCTGTGGCTCTCTCACCCGGTCGAAGCGAGATTGAGTTCTTTTACGATACACGCCTGGTGCGGCTCGCGACAGCGCTGTCGATCCTGGGTCTGTTGCTCGGACTGGGTCTCGCGCTAGGACGCCGGCTTGACAAACCCGTCCGGCAGGCTAGTATCGGCCAAAACCTAGGAGGTTCACCACCGTGAACGCTGCAACGATCCTGACCGCCCTGTTGTTCGTGTTTGTCGCGACGACCGAGACCGGCTGCAAGGGCTGTGGCGAGAAGATCGCCCAGAGGGCTGTCGAGAAGGCAGTTGAGGGCGCCACCGGCGGCAAGCTCGATCTCGACACCGGTTCGTCAATCGACATCTCGGGCCTGCCCGAGTTCCTGCGCTATCCCGGAGCCAAAGCAAAGGCAAGCTGGACGATGACCACCGATGAGGGCGAGGGTACCAGCTATGTTTTCGAGACTACTGACCCGCGTCCGACAGTGGTCGCTTTCTACAAGAAGGCGCTGGAAAGCTGGAAGAGCCGTTCGACGATGGAAGGCGACGAGGCCACTGTGCTCATCTACGGTTCGGCCGACGAGAAGCAGTTCGCCACGATCACGGTCGGTACCGACGACGGCAAGACTTCCCTTTCGATACTGTTCGTCAAGAACAAGTAGTCGCAGGTTCCGATTTCCCCGGGCGGCCGCGACGGCGACCGCCCGGCGCGTTGTGAGATGGATACGGTCTGCGACCAGCCGAAGTCTGGGGCGAACAAGGGCAGCGCGAGGAGCATAGTCGAAGCCCGTCCTGACGGCGGACTGAGAACTCGATCAGCATCTGTCCAGAGGGTCCGGATGGATAGGGGGCTTTGGAGATACACTCCTGAACAGCAATCGCAGTTATGCGGGCTACGGAGCCGGTCGCATTTCTGAGATGACTGCTCTACAAGAGCGATGTGGATTCTGGTCTCCTGTGTTCGGCGAATGAGGACGCAAGGTTGCCGGGGAACAGAGGGGGTAAATCGCCATCAGAATGGACGACAGCAAGACTGCTCAGGGTGCAAGACAGGCCTGATCGAGTTCGGCGATCGGGCAACGCAGGCCGGAGCAAAGCAGGCGCGCGTGCGCTCTGTGAATACATCAGCGTGCTGGAGCAGCGCAACGCAGCCGTCCGGTCTCGAGAGAAGTCCCGCGTCCAGCCGGTGTTCCGTCGTTTGACTGATGACGCGGGCGACCTAGAATGGCGTCGTGATCAGCGTTGGCGACTACGTGCTTCTGTTTCACTCGGAGCGGATGAACTACATGATACGCGTCGAGGCGAAAGGGGTGTTCTCCACCCACCGCGGCCAGATTGAGCATTCCCGAGTCGCCGGCTGCGAATACGGCGACTGGGTGCAAACCCATCTCGGGTTCAGATTCGCGTTGCTGCGGCCGGTAACCGCTGACCTAGCGATGCGGGTGAAGCGTCTGACAACCGTCGTTTACCCGAAGGATGCGGGGCTGATGCTGCTAGAGCTTGACATCCACCCTGGCGCACGCGTGATCGAGTGCGGTTCGGGTTCGGGCGCGTTGACCACGCTGCTGGCGAACTCAGTGCGGCCTGCGGGCCGGGTCTTCACCTACGAGCGCAGGCCCGAGTTCAGTGCGAACGCCCGCCAGAACGTGCGGCGGTATGGGTTGGAGGATTTCTGCGAGTTCTTCGTGCGCGACCCGGAGCAGGAGGGCTTCGCGCAGAAGGACGTGGACGCTGTGATACTGGACGTGCCTGAACCGTGGACTCTGGTCGCGCCGGCGTGGCGCGCCTTGCGCGGTGGCAACGCAATGGCCGCAATCATCCCGACCTTTGAACAGCTGCGCCGGCTGGTCTCGGCGTTGCAGATGCAGGGTTTCGCCCGGGTTCGTTGCCGCGAAACTCTCGAGCGGCCGATCCTGTTGCGAGATACGGGGATAAGGCCCGCCGACCGAATGGTCGCACACACGGTGTACGTTGTCACCGCTCACAAGACCAACGAACCCGGGTCGCCCAGCGAGGCCGCGAACCCGGTCCTGGACTGCGAGTCGCAACACGAGCCGCAGGACCTGCGCAATGAGTAGCCGAGCTGGGCTGGCGCTGATAGTCCTGATCGGGTGCGCCGCGCAGCCGGTCGGACGCGCCGGACGGAACCTCGTGTCGCTTGTGCCGAGCGTCACCGAGATTGTCTTCGCCCTCGGGGCCGCAAACCAGCTTGGCGGCAACACAACGGAGTGTGACTGGCCCGAGGCTGCGCGACGAGTCTACAAGGTCGGAGATTTCGTCAACCCAGACATCGAACGGATACTGGCGGTGAAACCGCGCCTGGTGTTTCTCGCGCTGCCGGCGCATGCTGCCCTGGCCGAGCGGCTGTCCGAGCTGGGCATACGCTGGTACGCGTCGCGACCGGCCAGTCTCGAAGCGGTATTCGCCGAGGTCGAGTCGGTGGGCGCACTGCTCGGATACCGTTCGGCGGCCGAGTCGCTGGCCAGGACGATGCGCCGCGACCTGGCCGCTGTTGAACCGGCTAGCGACTCGCCGCGAGTCTATATCGAGATATCGTCAGCCCCGCTGATGACCGTGGGTGGGGCGACGTTCATCAACGACGTCGTGCGCCGCGCCGGGGGGCGTAACGTGTTCGCCGATGCGCTTCAGGAATACCCGATTGTTGACCCGGAACGGCTCGAAGGCCTTGACCCCGAGGTGATTCTCGTGATGTACCCGGCCTCAACCGCGGCTGATGTGAGCGCCAGAGTCGGCTGGGACAGAATCAGCGCGGTACGCACCGGCCGAGTGTATGACGGGTTGGACGAGGATCTGTTCTTTCGTCCCGGACCGCGCGTCGTCGATGGTGTGCGCGTGCTTGCGAACCTGCTGCGGACGACACCGGCTGCCAGCCGCTGATCGAGCAATGCCCTGTCCTTCGCTGATGGCGAACTCTGCCTGATGTTTCGCGACAAGCCGCTCGTCGGCTGGATGCTGGTGCTGTCTGGACTCATCGTCGCGCTGGCGCTGGCCGCGCTGGTCGGGCCGGGCGGGACCAGCAACGCCCTGTCGGAGTTGCGCCTGCTGCGCATCGCACTCGGCTTACTTGCCGGGGCCGCTCTCGGCCTTGCCGGCGCTACCCTGCAGGGTGTGCTCCGCAATCCCCTGGTCGATCCGTTCACGCTGGGCGTGGCCAGCGGCGCGGCTTTCGGCTCGACAGTGGCGTTTTCTCTCGGCCGCGGGTTCGCGCCGCTCGCCCCCATCGGGGGTTTTGCCGGCGCGGCCGCGACCGTGCTCATGGTGTATTTGCTGGCGCGTGTGCACGGTCGTGTCACGACGACGGGCCTGATACTGGCTGGGGTAGTCGCCAGCTTCCTTTTGTCCAGTCTGACGATGCTTGCCGTCATACTCGGGCGGCGCACTATCGGCGAGGCTGTGTACGTGATGATGGGTCACCTCGGCGTGGTATTCACGCGGCCTGTTCTGTGGGTCTTCGTCTCGGGAGCCGGGGCCGTGGTAGTCTGTGGCGCGTGGCTGCTCTCACGCGCCCGAAGTTTCGATGTCGCCTCGCTGGACGAGGACTCGGCCCGGTCACTGGGCGTGGACACAGGACGGCTCACGGTTGAAACTTTTGTGATCACCTCCGCGATGGTCGGCATCGTTGTCTCGTTCACCGGCGCGGTGAGTTTCGTCGGGCTGGTCGTTCCCCATCTCGTGCGGCTGCTTTTCGGCCCGGGCCACGGCCGGGTCATGGCTGCATCGGCCGGGGCCGGAGCCGCACTGCTGCTTCTTTCCGATGTGGCTGCTCGCAACATCGTTCGCGGCGGCCTGCCCCTGTCAGTTGTGACCGCGCTGATTGGCGTGCCCTTCTTCGTCTGGTTGCTCAGGCGGAGCCTGAAGTGAGCTTCAAACTCAAAGGCGTTACTTTCGGGTACGGCGGGTCAAAGCTGTTCGAGAAGCTGGATCTCGAAATCAGCCCGGGCGAGTTTGTCGGCCTGATCGGGCCGAACGGCGCAGGCAAGTCAACGCTTCTGCGTCTGTTCGCCGGCCTTGTCGTCCCTGAACAGGGAAGCGTCAGGGTCGACGGGCGGGCGGCCGTCTCGCTCTCGCGCGGTGAGTTTGCCCGGCGGGTCGGGCTCGTACTGCAGGAGAGCCACTTCGCGTTCGACTACACCGTGCTTGACGTCGTGTTGATGGGCCGACACGCGCACCTCGGCACGTTCGAGCGGCCCAGTACGACTGACCGGGAGATGGCCTTGTCGGTGATGGCGCGGCTGGGCGTAGCCGGACTGGCTAGGCAGGGCATCAACCGCGTTTCATCAGGCGAGCGCCAGCGTGCGCTTGTTGCCCGGGCTCTGGTACAGGAACCGGACTCCCTGTTGCTGGATGAAGTCACTTCGCACCTTGATATTGCCCATGCCGAACTGGTGATGGCGACGCTGAGTGAGCTGAACCGGTCGGGCCGCGCAGTGGTCGTCTCGCTGCACGATCTCAACACCGCGGCGCTGTGGTGTGGGCGGCTGGTGATGCTGGACCGAGGGCGGGTGGTGGCCGACGGTATACCCGCCGAGGTCATCAAGCCGGGCTTGCTTGCGCAAGTCTATGGGACGGCCGCGCTGGTAGTCACGCACCCGCAGGCCGGACGGCCCCAAGTGCTCTACCCGGCGCCACCTCTCTAGCGGTCCGGTGCAGAATCCCTGAGAGAGTCCGAACCGAAGATGCGTCGGGCGAGAAGGCCAGCAGTCTCCGGGTCGGCCAGCCTCGCCCGCACCGCCGATCGGTCCTGGATGGTTTCGTGGACCCGAGCAATCTCACGTTCCAGGCGGCGGGAGCGGCGGCTGCGGGACCAGACGCTCGGCAGGCCGCTTGGACCGATAAGAAACACCGCGGCCAGCACCGCGAATCCGCCAACCGTGAACGCGAGGCGTATCGCTGGTCGCAACCCGAGCGGCGGGCGGTCGCTCATCGCCGCACGCAACTCATGCCGGCAAACTCCAGCACGTCGTCTTCCTCGATGCGGATCAGCCGGTTGTACTTGGCGACTCGCTCGGCCCGGCATGGGGCACCCGACTTCATCTGGCCGGAGTTGACCGCAACCGCGAGGTCGGCGATGAAGTGATCGACGGTATCCCCGGAGCGGTGCGATATCAGAGTGCGGTATCCGTGGTCGGTCGCGACCTTTACGCAGTCCAGCGTCTCGCTAACCGTACCCACCTGGTTGGGCTTGATGAGAATAGAGTTGGCCACACCCGCTTCGATGCCTCGACGCAGACGGTCGCTTTGCGTGACGAAGATGTCGTCGCCGATCAGTTGGATACGCTTTCCCAGCCGCCGGGTCATCATCGTCCATCCGTCCCAGTCGGTTTCGGCGAGGCCATCCTCGATGGTGACTATCGGATAGCGGTCGATCCATTCGGAGTAAAGGTCGACGAGCTCAGAGGCTGTCAGCTCGCGGCGCTCGGGCACGGTGAACGTGTAGCGGCCGGTTTCCTTGCTGAAGAATCCGTTCGCCGCGACGTCGAGTGCGATGAAGACCTGCTCGCCCGGCTTGTATCCGGCCTTCTCAATAGCCTCGATCACCAGTCCGAGCGGTGCTTCGTTGTCTGGGAAGTCGGGCGCGAACCCGCCCTCGTCGCCGACCGTGGTCGGCAGATTGCGGTCTTTGAGCAGCAGGCGCAGGTGCTGGTAGGTTTCGGTCGCAGCGCGCAGCGCCTCGCGGAAGGTGGCGAACCCGGCCGGCACGACCATGAACTCCTGCACGTCAAGGTTGTTGGAGGCGTGCGCGCCGCCATTGATGATGTTCAGGAGAGGGACGGGCAGGGTCTTGGTGCCGACGCCGCCGAGGAAACGATAGATGCAGATGCCGGCGGTTATCGACGAGGCCCGGCAGCAGGCCAGTGATGCGCCGAGCGTGGCGTTAGCGCCGATTCTCTCCTTCCGCGGACTCGGATCCAGCTCCTGCAATGTCTTGTCGATACGGTACTGGTTGGTCGCGACCATCCCGACTAGCCTCTCGCGGATGATGGTGTTGACGTGACCCGCGGCCTTAAGCACGCCCTTGCCGAGGTAGCGTTTCGGGTCGCCGTCGCGCAGCTCAAGCGCCTCGGAATCACCCTTGGACGCGCCCGACGGCACCGAAGCGCGGCCCATCGTACCGTCGGAGAGTATGCAGTCGACTTCGAGAGTCGGGTTGCCGCGCGAGTCGAGAATCTCGCGGGCCTCGATCGTGGCTATGGTCGGCTGAGCCATCGTGAGTCCTCCTTACAGCGCTGCGTACGCCGCGCGGCGCTCGGCGTAGAGCGGAAATGCACGGGCCAGTTCTGCGACATCGGCTTTGACCGTTTCCAGTTTCGTTTCGTCGCCTCCCGAGGTGACGGCGCGGTCGATGAGTTCGGCGATCTTCTTCATCTCTGGCTCTTTCATGCCGCGCGTGGTCAGTGCCGGCGTGCCGAGCCTGATTCCTGAGGCGATGAACGGTTTCTCCGGGTCAAAGGGGATCGTGTTGCGGTTGACCGTGATGCGCACCTTGCCGAGCACGCGCTCGGCGTCGCGGCCGGTGACCTTCTTGGCACGCAGGTCCACGGTCATCAGATGGTTGTCGGTGCCGCCCGAGACGAGACGGAATCCCAGCGCGGCGAGTGCATCGGCCAGAGCCGCTGCATTGGCCAGCACCTGACGCTGGTAGGCCTTGAAGTCGTCGGATAGCGCTTCCTTGAACGCGACCGCTTTGGCTGCGATGCAGTGCTCGAGCGGTCCACCCTGCGTTCCGGGAAAGACTGTCTTGTCGATGTCCTCGGCGTACTTCGCTTTGCCCATGATGATAGCGCCGCGCGGGCCGCGCAGGGTCTTGTGGGTGGTCGTGGTTACGATGTCGGCGTGCGGCACCGGCGAGGGGTGAAGTCCGGCCGCGACCAGGCCGGCGATGTGGGCGATGTCGGCCAGCTGGGCCGCGCCAACCTCGTCAGCGATTTCCTGAAACTTTGCGAAGTCTATCGTGCGCGAATAGGCTGACGCGCCCGAAACGATGACCCGGGGCCGATGTTCGAGCGCGAGAGCTCGGATGGCGGCGTAGTCCAGAGTCTCGGTCTTTGGGTCGACGGTGTACTGGACAACTCTGAAGTAGCGGCCGGTGAAATTCAGCGGATGGCCGTGTGAGAGGTGGCCGCCGTGACTGAGGGAGAGCCCGAGAATCGTGTCGCCGGGTTTCGCTAGGGTCAGGTATGCGGCGAGGTTGGCCGAGGTTCCGGAGTGGGGCTGGACATTGGCGTGGTCGCAGCCGAAGAGCCGCTTTGCCCGGTCAATGGCGAGGTTCTCGCCGACGTCGACCCACTTGCAGCCGCCGTAGTAGCGTTTGCCCGGGTAGCCTTCGGCGTACTTGTTTGTCAGCACCGAGCCGAGAGCGGCCAGAACCGCCTCGGAACAGAAGTTCTCAGAGGCGATCAGCTCAAGGTGCAGGTGCTGCCGGTTGGTCTCCTTGACGACAGCGTCGAACACTTCGGGGTCGACAGACTTAAGTATGTCGGGCTTCATCGAGTATCCTCCTTGGAACTATGGGCGGCCGGCGAGTGTAAGGCTATCGGCCCGCGCCACCAAGTCAACTCCGGGGCTGACTTGCGCGCGCGCGGCATCGCTGCTAGACTGGCGTATGTTCGAAGAACTTATGGAAACCGTGCGCACGCTCAGGCGGCGCTGTCCCTGGGACCGTGAACAGACAGTCGCTAGCACGCGGCCGCTGCTGCTCAACGAAACGCACGAGCTGGAGGACGCGCTACGCCGGGGCGATGACACCGACATAGCTGAGGAGCTGGGGGATTACCTCTTCATGGGTCTCTTTCTGGCCGATGTGCTGGAAAGAGAGCGGGGCATCAGGCTCCGGTCCGTCCTCGACGGCATCGTGGCGAAGCTCAAGGTTCGACATCCGCACGTCTATGGCACCGCGCAGGCTAGAGACTCAGGCGAAGTGCTGGCCAACTGGGAGGGTATCAAGCGTCGCGAGAAGCGTCGGCGCGCATTGCTTGACGGCATCCCGGTCGCGCTGCCCGCCCTGCAACAGGCCGAGCTTATCCAGGAGCGGTGCCGCCGGGTCGGGTTCGACTGGGAAGACCCGCGGGCCGTGCTGG
>CBFGIY010000015.1:0-39387 GCA_965648935.1 Caldifarciminota bacterium | reverse complement strand
CGAGCGTGGACACCTGCCCGGCGACAAGGTCGTTGGCCGGGTAGCGGTCCCCGGGCAGGCCGACCGAGCAGCGGGTCGCGAACACGCCGATGCCCGGGGTCCACGCGGCGAAGCTGACCTCAACCTCGGCCTGGGGGCCGATGGCCGCGGCGGTGCGCGTATCGGAGTAGCCGGTGCCGATGCGCAGGCTGACCGGTATGTCGACTGCCGTGTTGCCGCAGTTCTTCACCCGGACGCGGGGCGTGATGGCCTGGCCGGGCAGTGCACTGCCCGCGGGCGTGACGATGCCCGTCGCCGCGGCGTCAAGCACGCGGACGAGCACAACGCCGGACAGGGTGTCGTTGGCCGCGACGCGGTCAAGGGCATAGCGCACGCTGCACGCGACGGTGAAGGCGCCGCGCGCGGTCGCGGTCCATGCCGGGAAGCTGACGAGCGCCCGCCCGCCCGCGGCCAGCGAAGGGACGCTCTCGACCCGCTCGAACTCGGTGCCGACGCGCAGCCGCACCGCGAAGCTTGCCGGGCCGGTGCCGTTGTTGGCGACCGAGCAGGCCGGCACGACAGATGCGCCGGAGTCGACGATGCCGGCCGGCGAGAGCAGGACGCGCAGAGCGACGTCGTTGACATCAACGTAGACCTGGCCGGCCATGCGGTCGTTGGCGCGGTTCATATCGCCGTCGAGCCGGGTCGAGCAGGCCACGGTCTGCGCCCCGCGCACGCGCGCGGTGCAGGCCGGGAACTGGAGGTAGTAGGGCGCGCCCGCGGCGTGGTTCGAAACCGATGCGGTGCGGTCGTAGAACGAGCCGATTGTCAGCCGGACCGGGTAGGACGCGGCCGCGGTGCCGCGGTTGAACAGCGTGCAGGCCGGCACGAACACCGCGCCCGAGTCGATGCCGGCCACGGGCAGAACCAGGCTCTGCACCCCGACGTCGGCAACGCGGACCGTGACCGAGCCGGCGCGGCGGTCGTTGGCCGGGTTGGCGTCGGCCAGAAGCTCGGTCGAGCAGGACACGGCGAGCGTGCCGCGCGGCCAGTCGGCCGCAGCCGGGAAGGTCACGTAGCGGGCCGTGCCGGGCGCGTGGCCGCTTACTGCCGCAGTCTGATTGTAGCCCGAGCCGACGCGCATCCGCACGCCGTAGCTCGCCGGCTGAGCGCCGTAGTTGTACACCGAGCAGGCCGGGGTCACGCTCTGAGTCGAGTCGATCGTGCCGGTCGGCGCGACGATGTGCGTCACCCCGACGTCGCCGGCCGCGGCCGTGCCGAACGCGCCGATGCAGGCGAGCGCGTAGGGCTGGGGACCCTGGGGCGCGTTGCGCGCGCGCACCTTCACGGTCCATGTGCCGACCTGGGGCGAGTTTATCCGGCAACACTCCTCGACGTTGACCGAGTCGTGCACGCCGCCGGTGGCCGACTGGCCGGCCGCGTATACATTGCCCCGGTAAGCCGTGCCGCCGGGCGAAGTGAGCGTGAGGTCAAGGTCGTTGACGATTATGCGGGCGGCGCGCATCGTGCCGGGGTAATCGGTCCAGCAGAGGCTGACGCGCAGGGGCAGCGCCGATGAGGTGACCTCGAGCGGCCAGAGAGAGGAATCGCCCGTTACCAGGCCGACGGTGTCGTCAAGCACCCAGAGCTTCGAAGTGTCGCCGGCGAAGTGAAGCGAGGCGTCGAGGTTGACCCGGCCCCAGCCGACGTTGTTGTCGGGCACGGTGTAGCCGGTGATGTCGTTGTCGGCGCCGACGATGGCGACCGCCTTGTTGAGCGCGGCCGAGATCTCCCGGCGGGTGCCGGTGAGCGTGTCGCCGGTCGGGTAGAAGCCCTTGCGGAAGTAATCGCGGATGAGCGCGGTGGCCGCGGTCATATTGGGGGTGGCCATCGAGGTGCCGGACATCGAGACGTAGTTCGACGCGCCGCTTGAGGCCGCCGATACGATGCCGTCGGCCGGCGATATGAGCTGGGGCTTCCTTCGGCCGTCCGCGGTCGGGCCGCGCGAGGAGGTCGTGTAGAAAGTGCGGCAGGAAGTACCGTTCAGGGTGCCGCCGGTGGAGATGATGTTCTTGGCCATCACCGGGTGGCCCATCTGGTTCGTGCCGTAGTTGCCCATCGAGTTGCAGTGCATGAACTTGCGGTGGTTCCAGATGAACTGGTCCGCGGTCATATCGGTGAATATGTATATATTGAATGTGTCCTTGCGTGACAGGCTCATCGAGTGGTTGAGCGCGCGCAGCGAGTCGACCGCGATGTTCAGGCCCGAGTCGGGTCCGGCCAGCCAGTTGTTCATGTCCCAGTTCGCGGCCAGCGCCGAGTAGTTCTGGAAATATACACGGGCGTCCCTGGCCAGGCCGTCGTCCGGCGAGGTGCCGCCGACCGGGCCGTCGTCGCCGCAGAGCGTGCCGGTCGTGTGGGTGCCGTGAGCGTCGGCGCCGAGCGTGCCGGTGTAGCGCACGATCTTGCGATGGTTCGGGCCGGGCGTGTTGTTGACCGGATCGCGGAACAGGTCGTGGCCGGTCCACAGCGGCGTGTCGGTGATCCCGACAATCAGGCGGCGGCCGGATACGCCCTTGCGCCAGACCGTGCGCGTCGTGTCCGAAGCCGACCAGCCGCGCTGGTTGACCCACTGGACGTCTTCGTTGTCCGGGGTGAGCTCGCCGTAGGGTTCGACCCAGTACACGCCCGGGATGCGCGCCAGTTCGGCCAGGGCCCCGGCCCGCAGATCGATACGGCAGGAAAGATTCCAGCGGTTGAACTCGGTCGCAACCTCGGCCGCGCCGAGCGCTTTGAGCCTCTCAACCAGTGCCGGGCCGTCCTCGCCCGAAAAGAAGACTACTATGAGCCGCAGCACTTCGTCCGAGCGCGACTCATCCAGCGCAAGCCGGTCAAGGCCCGGGCAGAGCTTCCACGCCGGCTGGTCCGGGCCGAGCCAGCGAACCTCGGGCAGGGCCGCAACCGCGGCGAGCCTGGCTCCGGGGATGCGGGCGATGAAAGCGTAGTCGGGCAGGTACCACAGCAGTTCGGCCCCGGCGCGTTCGACCGCGCGCCTGTGCTCGGGCCGCACCGGGCCGTGGAATTGCAGGATGTAGTAGCCGGGAGCAGCGGACCCGGGGTCCGGGTCGGCGGCGCGCAAAGCAGGCGGCAGGTCAGGCGATTCAGCCAGCGGGTCGAAGCTGTAGCCCTGGACAAAGCTCAGGCGGGCAGGCCCTGCCCAGACCGCCGGCGCCCCGGCGAGCGCGAACAGGCACAAGGTGAAAAGCACATTACCACGCAGCATCAGGCCTCCTCTGGGGGACAGGTCAGTCATTCTACCGCGTCCCGGCCGAGGCGCAAGCCGGCAATCGAACGGCTTGACTGGCGCGCGGGCGGTCTGATACTGTGGCGTGCAGGTTTCGACTTGAGAAGGGCGGCGGCGCTGGCCGGCCTTGCCTGCCTCGCGCTCTCCGGCCTGTTGCGCCGGGACTCGGCCGCGCTGTTCGCCGATGCCGGTCGGCTGCATGTCGCGCTCGGCAGGTCCGCGTTCGCCCTGCCGGTGTGGGCGGTTGTCGCAGGTCTGCTCGCTGTCGCGGCGGCGTGCGTCCTGACAACGCGCACCGGCCGCGCCCTTGCCCGCGCCGGGCTTGCGCCGGGCCAGCGTCTGCGTCTCGCTTTCGTCGCCGCGCTGCTCGGGTTCAGCCTCGTGCCGTGGGAGTACTCGTGGACCCGGCCGAGCCGCACCCACCTCGTGCTCTATACCGTGCTCTCAAGCCTCGGTGCCGGGCTGATCGTGTTCGGGGCGTGGCCATGGCTGGAGCCGGTCGGCCGTTCGGCGCGGAACTCCTACGAAAGGCTGATGAGACTGGGCCGGACGCGGTTCCTGCTGCTCTGCGCCGGTCTGGCCTTCGCTGCGGCGACGCTCGCTTCGATGCTGGTTTTCGAGCGCATTCCCCACGTGCAGGACTCCATAGCCCAGCTCTTCCAGGCCCGCATCTTCGCCGCGGGCCGGCTCTGGCTCGATGCGCCCCCCTTTGCCGAGTTCTTCGACTACGGCCACACCATCCTCGCCAGCCGGTGGTACTCGGTCTACCCGTTCCTGCATTCGCTGATCCTCGCGCCGGGCGTGCTCGCGGGCGCGCCCTGGCTTGTCAACCCGCTGCTCGGCGCGGCGTTCACGGTAACGGTCTGGTGGCTGGGACGGGAGGCTGCGGACGAGCGGGTCGGCCGGGGCGCGGCCCTGCTCGCGTGCGCGTCGCCCTGGCTTTGGGCAATGTCGGGCGAGTATATGAACCACGCGAGCTCGCTCGTGCTCCTGACCTGCTTCCTTGCCCTCGGGCTGCGCGCTCTGCGCACGGCCCGACCGGGCGCGGCGCTGCTTTCAGGCATCCTGCTCGGGCTGGCCGCCTGCGTGCGGCCATTGACCGCGCTCGCGTTCGGCGCGCCGCTGGTCGCTTACGCGGCGCTGCGGGGGCGCGAGCCCGGCGGGGCGCGCCGGGCCGGACTGCTGCTGCTGGGTTGCGCTGGCGGGGGCGCGCTGCTGCTCGCCTACAACGCTCTGACCAACGGCAGCCCATTCCTGTTCGGCTACGTTGCGAAGTACGGGCCGGGCCACGAGCTGGGGTTCGGCCGCAGCGGCTGGGGCGCGGCCCACACGCCGCTGCGCGGCCTTCTCAACATCGGCCACGACCTCAACATGCTCAACCGGTTTGTTCTGGAATGGCCGGCGCCGGCGCTGCTGCTGACGCTCTTGCCATTCCTGCGCGGGACGCGCGACCGGCGCGACTGGCTGCTGCTCGCGAGCCTGCTCGCGCTGCCTGCGGCCTACTTCTTCTACTGGTCGCACGGGGTCGCATTCGGGCCGCGGTTTCTCTACGACGCGCTCGGCCCGGTGCTGGTGCTGGTCGCGCGCGGGCTTGGCCCGGTAAGCCTGCCTGTCTCGGGCGCGAAGAAGCCGCGGGCTTATGACTTCGCGGCTCGCGCCGTGCCGCTGGCGCTTGTTTTCGCGCTCGTCGCCGGGCTGCCGCCGCTGGTGAGCTGGTACCGCGGCTACTGGGGCGTGGACGGCCGTCTGCTGCGCGCGGTCAAGGCGCAGAACCTGCAGAATGCGCTGGTGTTCACTGCGGAACTGGGCGACGCGTTCAACGCCAACGCGCTGAAGCTGGACGGTCCGGTCGTGTATGCCCGCGACCTCGGCCCCCTGAACCCGGCGCTCGCCCGCGCTTTCCCGGGCCGGCAGAGCTTTGTCGCAGCCAAGGGCGGGCCGATTCGCCCGGTCGCGCTCGAATACAACGGGTCGGGACTGGCCGCGACCCTGGCCGCGCTTGAGGCGGAAGCCCGGGCGCGCCAGGCCGGGTATCGCTGCCTGTTCTGGCCCTTGCGCGATGCTGTGCCGGCCGGATTCCAGACGCGGGTGCTGTCGTATCACGATTATGGCGTCGCGGCGCAGTCCGGGCGGATGCGTCTCGAAGACTGCCTGCCGGCCCTGGCCCTGTGGGTGGATGGCGACCCGCGCGACCTGGGCGTGTTCTGTTACCTTGAGCGCTCCGGGTACTTCGAAGCCGGCGGCGTCGACTTCCGGCAGGTGGCGGTCGTTCGCGGCGGCCGGGTGTTTGACATCAGGCCGGCCCGGTGAGTGCGGTGTCGTGAAGAGAGCCAGAGGCACCGCGCAGACCCCGCGGACCGGTGGCGAGTGGGCCGCGCTTGCCGGCCTTGCCGCGCTCTACGCGCTGGCGCGGATGCTCTATCGGCTCGCCGGCGTGAGGTTCGACGCAACGCCGCTGGACACCTACTGGCAGTACCTCGCGCCGCAGTGGCTGGCGCAGGACCTCTGGCGCAGCCTGTGGCACCTGCACAGCCAGCCGCCTTTGTACAACCTGTTTCTGGGTATCGTGCCAAGGCTGGCCCGGCCCGCCGAAACCGGGTACGCCATCACCGGCATAGCGCTGGGCGCTGCGGCCGTGACGATGCTCTACCTGCTCGCGCGGCGCCTGGGCGCGGGCCGCGTGCCGGCGCTGGCCGCGGCCGCGCTCTACGCGGCGAGCCCGACACTCGTGCTCTACGAGAACTGGCTGCACTACACGCTGCCCGTCATCACGCTGCTGCTGCTGTCCGTCTTCGCGCTGGAGCGCATCGCGGCCACGGGTCGGCGGCGTTGGGCCGCTGTTTTCGGGACAGCCTTGGCCGGGCTGTGCCTGACGATGAGCTTCTTTCACGCCGGGTTCATCGTCTTGTTCGGGCTCGTTGCCGCGGGCCTGACCGGGCCGGCGCGGCGCCGGGCGGTAACGGCGGCGGGCATCGCGCTGCTGGTCGTGCTCGGCTGGTACGCGAAGAACCTGGCGCAGTCCGGCACCTTCTCGGCATCGAGCTGGTTCGGGATGAACCTTGCCCGGATGACCCACACCTTCGTGCCGCGGCCCGAGCGCGAGTCCCTGGCAAGAGCGGGCACGCTGTCGCCGGTCGCCCCGGTCGACCCGTTCAGCCCGCTTGAGGCCTACCCGGCGTCGGTTCGCAGCCCGGCCAGCGCGCCGCTGACCGGCATCGCCGCGCTCGACCAGCCGCGGCGGCCGGGCGGCGCGCCCAACTTCAACCACCGCGACTGGCCGGCAATATCCCGGCTGTACCGGCGCGACGCGCTCTGGCTGATGCGGCACCGGCCAGAGGCCTATCGGCGCAGCGTGCTTGACGCGAATCTCATCTTCTTCATGCCCGCGACCGCTTTCGGCGGGCTGGGCGAGAACCGACTGCGGGCGCGCGCCGCGGTGCTCGGGGCCGAGCTGCTGCAGGGTCGGGTGATGTACTACATCGAGCCCGAGCTTCAGCGCACGAACCGCGCCGCCTTCTACCGGCAGAAGGCGCTGAACATGGGCCTTGTCCTGCCTCTGTTGTTCTTCGCCGCGGCCGCGGCGAGCTTCGTGCAGGCAATCCGTCTGAGGCGACGCGAGCCGGCCCGGGCCGCGGGGTTCGCCGCCGTCGGGCTCGCCTTGGCCTACGTCTGGCTTGCCGGCACGCTGCTGGAGGTGGGCGAGAACATGCGATTCCGCTCGCTGGCCGACCCGCTCCTGCTTGCCGTGCTCGCCGGCTGGTTCAGGAGCGGCTCGCGCCGGGTTCGCTAGGACCCATCGGCCGGGCTTTATCTCGCGCCTGTTTCAGGGTATAATTTTCGGTCTGTGGTTTCAGTCAGCCTAACGCACAAGGAGGAAATGGTGCGCTTTGCCGTGTCAGCTTCATTGATTCTTGTTGTTGGTGTCCTTGCTGCCGAGCCGTTCGCGCCGGAATCGTCCGCTGTGCGGTTCGTCGGCAACTGGCCGTTCAGCCCGGCCCAGGCCGTGGCGCTTGATATTCCCCGCAACCTCGTGTACCTGGGTTCGGGCGGCGGGGTGTACACGCTGAACATCCAGAACGCCTCGGCGCCGGTCAAGGTATCGGAGAAGATCCACACGCGGGCCGTGGTCCAGGGTCTGCACTATGACAACACGACACGGCGGTTGTACATCGCCAACAGCGAAGCCGGCCTTGAGATATGGGACGTGGCGACTCCGGCCAGCCCGGCGCTGCTCGGCGCCTACGATGCCGAAGGACTGGCACTGGGCGTGGCGGTGAGCGGCAACTACGCCTACGTCGCCGAGGAGGGCGCGGGCCTCGCGGTGGTCGACGTGTCCAGCCCGGCCAACCCCCGCATTGTCGGCCGCTACAACACTCCGGACTACGCGTTCGGCGTGGCCGTATCGGGCCAGTACGCATACGTGGCGGACGGCGCGAGCGGCCTGCAGATAATCGACGTGTCCAACCCGGCCAGCCCGACCAGGGTCGGCGTCTACAATACCCCGGGGTTTGCGTACGGCGTCGCCGTATCCGGCTCCTATGCATACGTGGCGGACGGCGATGCCGGGCTGCGCATCGTGAACGTCGCCAACCCGCAGAGCCCGGCCGAGGTCGGATTCGTGGACACGCCGGGTACGGCCAGCGGCGTCAATCTCGCCGGGGCCTATGCCTATGTCACGGACCTGGGCTCGGGCCTGCGCATCGTCTACATTCAGGACCCGGCCAATCCGATGGAACTGGGATTCTTCATCACGGCCGGCCCGGCCTACAAGTCGGCCGCAGCCGGCACCAAGGTGTATGTCGCCGCGGGCAGCGGCGGGATGCGAGTCATCGAAACGATCGACCCGTTCAACCCGACCGAGCTCGGCCGGTTCTCAGTGCCGGGCGTGACCAACGGCGTCGGCGTTCAGGGGTCGTATGCCTACTGCGCCAGCGGCCGGTCCGGGCTGTGGGCCATTGACATATCGAATCCGGCTGAGCCGCGCGAAGTCGGCCGCCTCGCTCTGCCCGGCTTCGCCCGCAACGTGACTCTTTCCGGAACCTATGCCTATGTCGCGGCCGATACCGCCGGAATGCACATCGTTGACGTGGCCAACCCGGCCGCGATGACCCTCGTGGGCACGGCCAACACGCCGGGCGTCGCCTACCATGTCGTCGTATCCGGGCGCTGGGCCTATGTCTGCGACGAGGCGTACGGACTGCGCGTCATCGACTGCGCGACCCCGGCCAGTCCGCAGGAAGTCGGCTCGTTTGACAGCCCGGGCTACGCCACCGGGGCTGCGCTCTCAGGCAACTACGTCTATCTCGCCGACGCCTTTGCCGGGCTGCGCGTGGTTGACGTATCCACACCGCAGAACCCGGTGGAGTCCGGGTACATCAGCACGCCGGGCACGGCCTACGCGGTGGCGGCCAGCGGGAACCACGCCTATGTCGCGGCCGACAACACCGGCTTGCGCGTGATAAATGTCGCCAACCCGGCCCAGCCGGTCGAGGTCGGCGCCTACGACACGAACGGTTCGGCCCGGGGCGTGGCCGTGGCCGACTCGCTCGCCTGGGTCGCTGATGGCGACCGAGGGGTGATCGCGGTCAACATCAACAATCCAGCCAGTCCGCGGCCGGCCGGTTACTACCTCACCCCGCCGTTCTGCTCGGACGTTGTCGCGGCACGGCCCTATGTCTATGCGGCCAAGGGTACGGTCGGCCTGGAGATCTATCAGAAGCTCGTCGTCGGAATCGAAGAACCGGGTGCGGGAACCCGAGTCCCGGGCGGCGGACTGCAGGCCGTCCAGAACCCGGCGCGCGGCGTTGCCGCGCTCCGCTGGTCCGATTTGCCGGCTGCCGCCCCGTTGCTGTTAACCGTACACGACGCGGCCGGTCGTCTTGTTCTTGTTCGACCGCTCGACCGTTCGACCACGGGAATGCTCTCGCTTCCCTCTCTTCCGCCCGGCGTCTATGTTGCCGGCGTGAGCGGGACCGGGGCGCGTTGCCGGGTCGTGGTCGCGGAGTGATCAGCCGCTAACGGCTGAGAGCGGGCTTCAAGTCGCCTGCCGATTCTGCTTGACAGGCGAACCTTGTCGGTTAGGATTCACATTGGCGACGTGGGCTACCGTCGTCAGACTTAAGGGGAACTGACCAAGCCGGGTGGGTTGGTCCTGTCCGCGACTGCATTCCCGATACAATCCCACCCTAAGCGTCCTAAAGACGAAACAGGAGGTTTTCGGTGCAGAGATACATCACAATGCTGACCCTGCTGCTGGCACTGGTCGCGTTGCCGGCCGTCGCCCGGGCGGGCGAATCGGCCGAGCCGATGCAGTGGATCGGCGGGGGCGAATGGGCCGCGCCGGTGAAGGTGCCGGAGCAGGACCCGCCGCCAACCGTGCTGTGGGGTCCGTCATACTTGAGCGATCTCGTCGGGCTGAACTGGGGCCTTTACGGCCTCGCCTACAACGGCCTGACCGACAAGCTTCACGGCGTCTACTTCTGGCAGAGCGTATTCCATCGCTATCGGTCGTCGGACTCGACCAACCCGATGATGAAGGACACGATCGCCATCACGACGATTCCCGGCCCGGTGAACGACTCGTTCCAGGACATCGCCTACTGCCGTTACGACAACTCGCTGTGGGTGCATTCCTCGAAGTTCAAACGGGTCTACAAGGTCGACGCGGCGGGCGGTGGCGTCACGCGCCAGTTCCAGTCGCCGGCCGTGCGCTACCCGACCGGGCTGGCGTTTGACGAGCGCAACAAGAAGCTCTACATCGTGGACCGCGGCTGGGAGGGCGACTCGTTCGCCACCATCTATGTTATGGACACGATGGGCACGGTGCTGCAAACCGACACGCTCCGGCACCTCGGCTACTCCTATGCCGGGGCGCGGTGTATGGACTTCGACTACTCGACAACCAACCCCAACATGCCCAGCCTGCTGATGATATACACGTACTTCTCATCGTCGGGCATCCTGGATTCGGTCTATCTCTACGAGCTCAACCGGAACAACTTCTCGGTCATCAACAGCGTCAAACTGCCCAGCCTCGGCGGCTACATCAACAACGTCCGCGGCGTGGCCTGGGACCCGCGCACGGGCGATTACTGGATCGGGGTGATGCAGAACCTGAACAACCAGGTCTACAAGATGGACGGCTGGTACCAGAACCTGGCCTCGGATGTCGGCATCACCGGGTTCTTGGCGCCGCGCGCAACCTACAACGTCGGCGATACGGTGCGCGTGCGGGTGACCGCGCGCAACTACGACACCCTGCAGGCGCGCACATTCCCGGCAACGATGCGATTCGGCACCCAGACATATACCCGTAACAAGACTCTCGGGCCCGGCCGCGAGGACACTATCAACTTCGCGGTCTGGGTCGCCTCGCCCGCGGGTTCGTATGTCGCGCGCTGCTCGCTCGGGATGGCCGGCGACGCGTTCCCGGCCAACGATACCTGGACCGAGCCGTTCGAGGTTGTCGGCATCGATGTCGGTGTCACGCGCATCAATGCGCCCGGCCGCTATGCCAACCCGGGCGACACCATCGCGCCGTCCTGCTCGACCTTCAACTACGGCACCGACGTCGTGTCCTACTCGGTGCGGATGCAGATAGGCTCGTTCTACGATCAGCTCGGGATGGTGCTCAACCACGCGCCGGGCACGGCCCGCAACGTCACGTTCCCGCAGGACTGGATCGTCGGGATGAACCAGGGCGGCGTCCACATCGTCGCCTGCTCGACACGGCTGGGAACCGACGTCAACCACGCCAACGACAAGCTCACCGACACGGTCATCGTGCGCGTGCCCTATGACGTCGGCGTGTACCAGCTCCTCGCGCCGGTGGGCCAGATTGATTCCGGCACGGTGGTGACCCCGGCCTGCACGGTCGAGAACTTCGGTACCCAGACCGCGACCTACAATGTCCGGCTCAAGGTCGGCTCGAGCTACAACCAGGTCGTGCCCGTGACGGCACAGCCCAGCGGCGAGCGGTGGCATGTGACTTTCCCGGAGATAACGCTCACCGCGCGCGGCTGGCACGCCGTGACCTGCTCGACGGAGTTCGCGCTCGACTCGACCGTCTGGAACGACTACAAGCGCGACTCGGTGTTTGTCGCGGTGCGCGACATCGGCATCGTGCGCATCGATGCGCCGGTCGACACCGTGCCCGACTCGACCTGGCTCCACCCGATCTGCGTTATCCGCAACTACGGCAACACGACCGAGCCGATGATACCGGTACGCTTCACGATCGGCTCCTGGTTTGACCAGGAGACCGTGTTCGGGCTCGCGCCGGGCGGCTTCACCGGGGTCAATTTCAGCGACTCGCTGCTGTCCAGCCCCGGGATGTGGCTGGACCGGGCCGAACTGCTGATGAGCGACCTCAACCCGGCCAACAACATCAAGTTCGACACCTTCTGGGTCGTTGGCACTATCGCCCGCGACGTCGGAGTCAGCGCGATACTCGCGCCGACCGGCTCGTTCGACACCGCCGAGGTGGTGACGCCGCAGGGCGTAGTGGTCAACAACGGAGACGAGGCGCAGACCTTCTGGACCTACTTCCGCTGCGTCAACACCGCCAACGGCTCGACCCAGTACCTCGACTCGGCGCTGGTCACGGGCCTGGCCGCTGGTGCGGTCGACACGGTCAGCTTTGCCGCGGCAAGCTTCCCGATGGCCGGCCCCTACTCGGCGCGCTGCTCGACCTTCCTTGCCGGCGACCAGAACACGACCAACGACCTGCGGACCGGCAGCTTCACGGTGACGCGCCAGATTGCCGATATCGCGATGAGCGCGATTGTCGCCCCGACCGGTATGGTCGACACGATGACCGACATCGTGCCCCAGGGCCGCTGGCGCAACAACGCGGCGGTACCGGCGGGATTCCGGGCGTGGTTCATCCTGCAGAACCCCGCGGGCGCGCGGGTCTACAGCCGTTCGGTGACCATCGACGCGCTCGGCGCCGGACGCGACACGGTCATCAGCTTCCCGGTCCACAACGTGGGCCAGGACACCGGCCGCTGGACCGCCCGCTGCTCGACCTATGCCGCGGGCGACCCCAACCCGGCCAATGACGTGCTTGAAGCCCGGTTCTTCGTGGCGCGCGGACCGCAGTGGCCGGCCGGCTGGCACGAGGTGGCCGGCGTGCCGCTCACGCCTTCGGGCAAAGCGGTCAAGGACGGCGGCTGGGCCGCGATGATGACGGGCAGCCGCAGGATCTACATCGCCAAGGGCAACAAGACCGGCGACTTCTACAGCTACGACCCGATTGCCAACTCCTGGTCAACACACTCGCAGGTGCCGACTGGAACCGAAAACAAGCTGCCCAAGAAGGGCGCGGCGGGCACCGCCGACGGCAACCGCTACGTCTACTTCACTAAGGGCAACAACACCGTCGGATTCTGGCGCTACGACACCCAGCGCGACTCGTTCCAGCAGCTTGCCGACGTGCCGCTTGGCGCCTCCAACAAGAAGGTCAAGGGCGGCACCGACCTGGTCTACGTCCAGTCCGGCGACTCGGGTTACGTCTACCTGCTCAAAGGCTACAAGACCGAGTTCTACCGGTTCAATGTCGCGACCGGGGTCTGGCAGACGCTGGCCGACGCGCCGGCCGGGTCCAAGCCCAAGTGGGACAAGGGCTCCTGGCTGGTCCACGACGAGGCCAGCCGGCTCTACGCGCACAAGGCGAAGTATCACGAGTTCTACTACTACGACCTTGTCAGCCAGACCTGGAGCGCGCAGGGCCTGCCCGGCGTGCCCCTGCCCAACCGCCAGACGAACAAGAGCAAGAAGAGCAAGGACGGCGGCTCGGCCGCCTACTTCGACGGCGGCATCTGGGCGCTGAAGGGCGGCAACACGCAGGACTGGTACCGCTACGACATCGCGGGCAACGCCTGGCAGGAGCTTGACACCATCCCGGCGGTCGGCTCCACGGCCAAGAAGAAGCGCATCAAGGCCGGCGCCGACGTGGTCTCGTTCGGCAACGGCGGCTTCTTCACGGCCAAGGGCAACAAGACCCTCGAGTTCTGGCGCTACTACCAGGTGCCGGGCGTCTTCGCCGCCGCGCCGCGCGCGGGGGTCCAGTCCGCGCCGGTCGAGCGACTCGGCACGGTCGCGCTCTCGCCCAACCCGCTGGCCTCGGGCCGCGCCACGCTGCGCTACAGCCTGCCCGGCGCCGGACCGGCCACCGTGCGCGTGTTCGACGCAGCGGGCCGGGTTGTTGAGAGCCGCAGCTTCCTCGCCGACCGCACCGGCAGGCTCGACCTCGACCTGCGCGGGCTCGCCGCGGGAGTCTACCTTGTCCGGTTCGAGAGCGAACGCCTGACTTCAACCGCCAAGCTGGTGATAGAGCACTAGGGACCACAGAGGCGGATAGGCACGGCGGGCGGCCCTCGGGCCGCCCGCCGCTTTGCCTGATGCCGCGTCGGCCCGGCAGTTTGACCCATCATCCCGAATGCGGTATAATTAATGTGACTGGTTGAGGTTTGACCGGCAGAGATGCAGCCTGACTGCGCGGTCCGCCCCTGGCATGGCGGCGGGCCCAAAGGAGCGAGCATGGCGCGATCTGGTTCTTTGCTTCGCGAAACGCTGGCCGCGCCTTGTGAACCGGTGCGGCGGCTCTCGGCCGCGGGCGAGCGGCCCGACCCGGCCATCGGTTGGCGGTCTGAATCCCTTCTTTCGGCAATTCAGCGGCAGTACAGGCTCAGAACGGCAGCGTGTGGCGGCCGCCGGACCGGGTCATCGGGAGGAACGGCAATGCGTGCGACAGCGAAGGTTCTGTCTGTGCTCGTGCTCTGCGCCGGCGCGGCACAGGGCATCGAGTGGGTGCGGCGTTACAACGGAACGGCGAACGGTCACGACCGGGCGGCGGCCCTCGCGCTGGACAGCGCCGGCGCCTGCTATGTCGCCGGATATGTCGGCGGCGCGGGCCGCGACTTCGCGGTACGCAAGTACTCATCGGCGGGTGACTCGCTCTGGCTGGTGCGGCTGACAAGCTCTGGCTCCAACAACGATGAAGCGCGGGCCCTGGCTTTCGACGGCCGGGGCAACATAGTCGCAACCGGCTACGCCACGGTCGGCGCGCCCGATTACTACACTGTCCAGATCAACTGCCTGACCGGCGAGACGCTCTGGACCCGGCGCTACAGCGGGCCGGCCAACGGCGAAGACCGCGCCGCCGCGGTCGCGGCCGACGACTCGGGCAACGTCTACGTCACCGGCACCGCGCAGATGGATGCCGGCTCTCAGGCCCTGACCGTGAAGTACAACCGGGTCGGCCTGCAGATATGGGCGCGGGCAGTGACCCTGCCCGGCGGCGACTCGGCCTCAGGCGCGGTCGCGCTCGCGCTCGACGCCGCGCGCAACAGCTACATCTGCGGCCGGGTGCGCGACACCGCTGTCTCAACCGAACACGACTTCCTCGTGGCGAAGCTGACCCCGAACGGGGCGCTGAGTTGGGCCCGGCGCTACAACGGGCCGGCCGGGCGCAACGACTACGCCACCGCGCTGGCCCTCGACCCGGCCGGCAACGTATGGGTGACCGGTGCCAGCCAGGGCAGCGGCACCGGCCTTGACTACACCACGATCAAGTACAGCCCGACCGGCCAGCGGCTCTGGACCGCGCGCTATGGCAACGCGGGCAGCGGCGCCGACGTTCCGTCCGCGCTGGTCATTGACAGCGCGGGCAACGGCTGGGTCACCGGGTTCTCGGCCGGCGCAACCGGGTGGGACTACCTGACAATCAAGTACAGCCCGGACGGCGAAACGCTTTGGACCCGGCGCCACAACGGGCCGGGCGGCGGCAACGACAGCGCCGCGGCGCTGGCGCTCGACCGGGCCGGCAACTGCTATGTCGCCGGATTCAGCACCGGGTCGAGCCGCGACGCGCGGGTGGTCGTCTACTCGCCCGACGGCGAGGAGCTCTGGGCCGTGACCTACGACGGGCCGGCCGGCGGCGACGACGCCGCGGTGGCAGTCGCGGCGGGCAGGCCCGGCACGTTCCACGCCGCCGGCTACAGCCGCACCAGCGCCAACAACGACTGGTTCACGATGAAGTGCCCGGAGGTCGATGCCGCGGTGCTCGACCTCGTCGCGCCGCGCGACACCCTCCCGCCGATGCCGCTCGTGCCGACCGCCCGGGTGCGCAACTGCGGGGTCCGGCCCGCGAGCTTCACGGTGTACGCGACGGTGTTTGACGGCGAGCAGGTGACCTGGCGCGATTCGACGGTCGTGAATGAGCTCGGGCCCGACATAGAAACCACTGTCCGGTTCGGCACGCTCACCCTAGGCCAGGGCAGCTATGCGCTGCGCTGCTCCACCGTGCTGGCCGGCGACTTGAATCCGGCCAACGACGCGGCCGAGGCCGCGTTCACCTTGGCCTGGACATCGCTGCCCGGCTGGAACCAGCGACGCGACCTGCCCGGCGGCCTGCGCGCCCGGCCGGTCAAGGACGGCGGCGCGCTCTGCGCCGGCCGCGTCGCCGACCGCGAGTGCATCTGGGCGCTCAAGGGCAACAACACCGGCGAGTTCTACCGCTTCGACATCGCGGCCGACACCTGGGCTCGTCTCGAAACACTGGGCGTCAATCCGGCGCGGCGCAAGTCGGTGAAGAAGGGCGGCGCGCTCGCGGCCGATGATTCCTCGGTCTACGCGCTCAAGGGCAACAACACCCAGGAGTTCTGGCGCTATTGCATCGCGGGCGACTCCTGGCGAGCTCTGGCCGACGTGCCACTTGGCCCGAGCCGCAAGAAACCGAAGGGCGGTGCCGGGCTGGCGTTCGGCATCACGGACTCGGGTGAAGCACGGGTGTACGCGCTCAAGGGCAACCGGTCGAACGAGTTCTGGGCGTACCGGGTCGCGGCCGACTCCTGGCTGCAGTGCCCGGACGTGCCGCCCGGCGGAACGAGCAAGGGCCTGTCCGACGGCAGCGCCAGCACCTGTGGCAATGGCGCGGTCTGGGTGCTCAAGGGCGGCACAAACGAGTTCTACCGCTATCTACCCGATCAAGGCACCTGGGAAACGCTTGAGCCGATGCCGATGTTCGGCCCGGTCGGTGGCCGGCGCAAGGCCAAGGCCGGCACCAGCATCGCCTTTGCCGGCGACCGCATTTACGCGCTCAAGGGCGGGACCGCCGACCTCTGGTGTTACTGGCCCGAGGCGCGCACCTGGACCGCGCTCGACCCGATGCCGACCCTGCCCTCGGGCCGCTACACCAAGGCGGGCGGCGCAATCTGCTATGCGGGCGGCGCGGCCTGGGCGCTCAAAGGCAACAAGACGATGGAGTTCTGGCGCTACGAACCGGGGATGCTCATCGCCGGCCGACTGGCGCAGCCCGGCATGAACGGCATGCAGGGCAGATCGGAAATCGGCAATCAGCGATTGGCGGTTCTCTCCAATCCTTCCCGCGGCTCTGTCACTATCCGCTGGCAATCGCCAATCGGCAGTCGCAGTTCGACATTGACCCTGTACGACGCCTCTGGCCGCCTTGCCCACCGCCGGACCCTCGACAATCGGCAAGCGACTTTCGACATTCCTCTCTCTCCCGGCGTCTACCTCCTCCGCGTCACCGGCGGCGCGAACCTGACCCGCAAACTGGTTGTCGAGTAGCTGTTCACCGGCCACCTACCCGCCGGGGCGGCTCTGCCGCCCCGGCGCGCTCTTGACAACGGTAATCGTGGACTTGGCGTTTCCAGACGCTACTATCTGTGTCAGCCTGACAGCGGCCGGGACTGACCATTGGCCAGCCGCAAGTTGTCCGTCGAAACGCCCGCCACGACCCGAGGAGGACCCGTGAAGACAACCGCAATGCTGATGGCGCTGCTCTGTGTCTGCGCGTTTGCGCAGAGCGATCTGCCGGCCGCGGCGACCCCTGCCGTGACCGCTCAGACCGACGCCATCACGATACCGCAACTGCTCTCATACCAGGGCAAGCTGACCGACAACTCCGGCAACCCGGTGCCTGACACCACCTACTCTGTTTTGTTCCGGCTCTACACCCAGGCCTCGGGCGGCACCGCGTTCTGGACCGAGACCCAGACGGTGCGGACCAGAAACGGGCTGTTCTCGACCCTGCTCGGCTCGGTCACGCCCGTCGGCTCGATGCCGGATGGGGGCAGCGTGTATCTGGGGATGGCGGTTTCCGGCGGGGCGGAACTGACCCCGCGGCTGCGCATTGCCAGCGCGGCCTATGCGTATCTTTCCGGCCGTGCGGCGGGCGCCGACCTGCTGCAGGGCAAGGACACGACCGGGTTTGTCCGCTCGGCCCAGGCCAACTCCATCACCTCGGCGATGATCGTCGACGCCACCATCGGCGCGGCCGACCTGAACCAGATGGGCGCGGCGAGCGGGCAGGTGCTGAAGTGGACCGGCTCGGCCTGGGCGCCGCGCAACGACAGCATCGGCGGCGGCGGGGCGAACACCTGGGTGCGGGCCACGCCTTCGGACAGCGTGCTCTACACGGTGAACCGGCTGGGCATCGTGCGGGGCGGGGCGGGCAATGTGCTGTACGGCCTCGACTCGACCAAGTCATCATTCGTGAATCTCGGCATCGCCTGCACCACCGGGGTCAGCGGGCAGAACAACCCCTACGCCGCGGTGAATGGCGGGCTGGGCAACAAGGCAAGCGCCCGGTGGGCCACGGTCAGCGGCGGCTGGAACAACAGGGCAACCGGTGAGCGCGCCACTATCGGCGGCGGTTCAACCAACACCTCTAGCAACTCCGCCTCCACGGTCGTCGGCGGGCAGGTCAATACCGCCAGCGGCGCTCTCTCCGTGGTCGGCGGCGGCTCGGAAAACACTGCGAGCGGCTCGTCGTCGTTCGTCGGCGGCGGGGCGCAGAATCGGGCGTGGGGCAGCTACTCCGCGGTCGGCTGCGGGATCGACAACGAGGCTCTGGCCCACAAGGCCGTGGTGCCGGGCGGCGAGAGGAACATAGTCCGGGGCACTCACAGCCTTGCGGCCGGCTACTACGCCCGGGCCAACCACCGCGGCTCTTTCGTCTGGAGCGACTCGGCGATGACCGAGGCCGAAACCGTGTACACGACCAACGCCAACCAGTTCCGGGTCCGCGCCCGCGGCGGCACCTGGTTCTACTCCAACGGCAACCAGACCACCGGCGTGACGCTCGCATCCAACTCCAATGCCTGGGCCTCGACCTGCGACAGCCTCAACAAGGAAGACTTCCGCGCGGTTGACCGGCAGGAGGTACTGCAGAAGCTTGCCGCCCTGCGCGTGCGCAACTACAAGATGCGCGACCAGGACGACGGCACGCGCCACATCGGGCCGGTGGCGCAGGACTTCGCGGCCGCATTCGGGGTCGGCGAAAACAACACCACCATCAACATGGCCGACGCCGACGGCGTCCTCTTCGCCGCGGTCCAGGCCCTGTACGAACAGAACCGCGAGCTGTCTGACCAGAACCGGCAGATGATGGCCGAAATCGAGGCGCTGAAGGCCTCGATCGAACGGAGGTAGACAATGAAAGCCATCGCATTGGTTGCGGTCGTGGCGACGCTGGCGTCTGCCCAGACTTACCGCTGTGACTGGAGCGTGGTCGGCTCAGGCGGCGGCGAGATGTCCGGCCCGGCCCATCGCGCCGGGGTCACCGCGGGCCAGACCGCGTCCGGCACGCTCGCCGGCGCGGCCTACTCCGCGCTCATCGGGTTCTGGCTGACCGACCTGCAGGTCGGCGTGCGCGAGGCGGCCCGGCAGCCCGGCGCCGCGGGGGCCTGCACCGAACTGCGCCCGGCGCGGCCGAGCGTGTTCCGCGCGCACACCGCGCTGCGGTTTGCCCTGGCCGATGCCGGCGCGGCGACGCTGTGCGTGTACGACCGGACCGGCCGGGTTGTGCGCGCCTGGGAAGTGGGCGGCAGGCCGACTCCTGACGGCGCGGTGACCTGGGACGGCCGCGACGCGCAGGGCCGCGGCCTTGCCGCGGGCGTCTACTTCGTGCGGCTCGTGGCGGGCGAGGTGCGCCAGACCGGGCGGGTCACGCTGGCGCGTTAGCGGGAAGAAAGCCCCGGCGGCGCGGCACCGACGCGCAGCCCGGCCGCCGGGCAGGACACGCGACCTGTTTGACGGCGGCGGGCGATGAGCCCGCCGCCGCGCGTCAGTCTCTCCGCGTGCAAGCACCGAGCTGGAACCACCGCCAGACGACTGCAGGGTGCGCCGGCTGAACGACAACTTACGCCATATCAGTATATCACGATTGGCGCTATTGTCTGACAGAGGTTCACGCTTGAGTTGAAGCCACAAACCGCTGGGGGAGCCGTTCCCCCGGCGGATCGTTCAGTCGGTACCGAGACGGCTTAAGCCCAGGTCGGTCAATTTGTTAGCATACCTGGTGTCGAGATCAGCACAACAACCGGCCTCTCCGTCGCTGACAGAATCCCTCACTTGAAGAAATCAGAACTCGACCCGGTCGCAGTGCGCTAAGTGTCGGTGCGTTTTCCGCGTCCTGAAGCCCTGCGCGGTCTGTGCGGCCGGCCTTCACCCCGGACTTTTCACTCCGCCGGTCTGGCCGCGACGATGACGATGAAGCTCGCTCCCTTGTGATAGCCCGGGCGCGGCTCTTCGACTCTGGCCGCTTCGAGCGGCCCGCAAAACAGCGTCGAAACCGTCTGTTCGACGACCAGTCCTGCAGCCTCGGTCAGCCGCCGAACCGTATCGTAGTCGTCGAAGCGCGCCCGGCTGAACAGCGGGTGCCCGGCCCGGCCCTTCTCAATGTAGCTTCTCGCCCACTCCCCGTCGCGGTCGAGGTAAGCGTTGACGAGCTTGCCGCCGGGCCTGAGCACGAGCCGCACCTGCGCGAGCACCTTTGCCGGGTCGGTCAGGAACTCCCAGGTTGTCAGCAGGAACACCGTGCCGAAGCTTGCCGCCTTGAAAGGCAGTTCCTCGCCCTCGCCGTAGATGGTCTCGATGCCGCGCGCGCGAGCGAGGGCGAGCAGTTCGACCGACGGGTCGATGCCCAGCGGGATGCCGAGCGCCTGTGCGAAGCGGCCGGTACCCACCCCTATCTCAAGCCAGGGTCTGGGCAATCCTCCGAGGAGCGGCCGCAGCGCGGCCAGCTCGGTGGCGAAGGCCGTCCTGCCCTTGCCGTCGTACCACGCGTCATACCGCGCGGCGAGCGAATCGAAAGGAGAAGGCTCCAAGACCGCCTTCGCTTGCCGCCTACAGCGTTATGACCTGGTATCCCGCCTCGATATAGCGGGCCATCGCCGGGTGCCCGTCCATCTCGTCGCAGGTGCGCAGGCCCTGCTCGATGACCGCGGGCAGGGTGCCGTTGCGGCCGGCGCATACCTTGCACACGCAGTCGACCAGCCCGAGCGCGAGCGCCTTGCGCCACTCGGCCGCGCCCGGTTTGGTCTCGTTGCGCAGAAGCGATACGAGCTTGGTCGAGTCGCCCTCGATGATTATCTTCACGTCCCAGCCGCGCAGTTTCATGTCCATCGCGTTGAGCAGCATGTGAACGAAGCAGCCCGGGTTCTCGCAGAAGGTGAATATCGCGACCCTGGGCTTGGTCTGTGCGGTTGCCGTTTCGGGACTCATTTCTCCTCCTGTGTCCGCGGTGCCGCGAACTCGATGACTTTCCTGACTATCTCGGCCATCGATCGGGCCGCGGCCGAATCAGGCCGGGCCACGACAAACGGCCGGCCCTCGTCGCCGCCGTCGACAATCGCCGGGTCGATGGGAATGCGCCCGAGCAGCGGCACGAGCATCGCCCGCGCCATCTGCGCGCCGCCGTCGCGCTTGAACAGGTCGATGCCCTTGCCGCAGTGCGGGCACTCCAGGCCGCTCATGTTCTCGACCACGCCGACCACGCGCAGCTTGAGCAGCTGCGCGAAGTTGAGCGCCTTGCGCGAGTCGAGCAGGGCCACGGCCTGCGGCGTTGTCACGACCACGGCCGCGGTCGCCGGGATGAGCTGGGCCACGGTCAGCGGCTCGTCGCCGGTGCCGGGCGGCGAGTCGATCACCAGCCAGTCGAGCTCGCCCCAGTCGACATCGGTGATGAACTGGCGGATGGCCGACATCTTCATCGGCCCGCGCCAGACCACCGGCGCGTCGTCGGTCGGCATCAGCATCGCCATCGACATCACCTTGACGCCGTCCGGGCTGGTCGCCGGCTTCATCCGCCCCGACTCGCCCACCTCGGGCTGCGTGCGCTCGACGCCGAGCATCTTGGCCGTGTTCGGGCCGTGCAGGTCGGCATCGAGCACGCCGACGCGCAGGCCCGCGCGGGCCAGCCCGGCCGCGAGATTCACGGCCACGGTCGTCTTGCCCACTCCGCCCTTGCCCGAAAACACCAGCAGGCGGTTGTGAATCTTCTCCAGGCTCGCATCAAGCCTTTGCTGGTCCTTGGGGTCAACTCCGGTCGCCATTGGTCACTTCCTCTCGATTGTTGTCCAGACAGTCGTCGGCTTCGGCTTGTGCTAGATTAGACCTCGAAGACTAACCGGTGGTGCGTGCCGCGTCAATTGACCCGGCCGCGGTTCGGGCTATCTTCGTGGTGTTATGACTGCACTTCAACTCGTCCTTGCCGCCCTGGTGTCGGCCCAGCCCGCGGTCCCGACCCTGCGGGTGTCCTACGCCAAGACCCTGCGCTGCGCCCCGCTCTACAACGCCTGCCTGTATCCGAAAGACTTCCGCGCGCGCTACCGGCTCCATCTTGCCGAGGTCGCGCCCGGGACCCGCTACGACCTCTACGACGGCAGGGCAAGAACCCTGACGGTTGAGCTTGACCCGTGCGACTCCGACTCGGCCGTGCTCTCGCGCCTGCTCGACGGCTCCAGCCCGCTCGGCCTCTTGAACGCCGAGGCCGTGCTCGCCGCGGTGCTGCGCTTCGAACCGGTGCGGATAGTCGCGCCGCTGCAGAACAAGGGCGACATGCTCGTCGCGGGCGAGGCGATGCCGGCCCGGTCGTGGGCCGGCTTCCTCGAGTGGCTCAAGACCGCGGACCGCACCGTGACCGCGGGTTACCTCGGCCACGAACCGATGTCGATGCTCGCGCTGGAGTGGGCGCTCAAGCTCGATAACATCTCCTCGGCGCGCGAAGGCGTGCCCGACACCGCCCGCGTCGACCTCCGCCGCTTCGACGACCCGGCCGCGCTCTCCTCCGAGCTCGCCGCCGGCCGGATTGACATCGCCGTGGTCCAGGAACCGGACGCGGTCCGGCTCGCGGCCGCGCGCGGGGTCAGGCGGGTGTGCGAGATACACGACATCCCGCCCAACTGGTTCGCCAACCGGCCCGGTGTCGTGGCCGCGTCAATCAGGTCATCGATCGAGGAGCGACAGCCAGACATCGAGCGCTTCCTCGAACTGCTCGCGGTTGCCACCCATTACACCAACAACCACGCGCGCAACACCGCCCGCGCCGCGGCGCGCTGGCTCGGTACCTCGGTCGCGGCCGAGAGCACGGCGCTGTCGGTGATGGGCTTCACCTCGGTGCCGACCTACGGCTTCACCGACGGCATCTGGAACTGGTATTTCGCCCAGCGCCTGCGCGAGGCAGTGCCGCAGGAACTGGCCGGTTTCATGGAAGTCAAGGATTGGCTCGGCCTGCCCTACGACTCGCTGGTCGCCCGTCCGGCCCGCGAACGGGCCGGACTGCGCATCATCCCTCAGAGGTAGCGCACCGGCTCGCGGACGAGCTCGCAGGGGCCGCTGTCGGCCATCACCTCGGCCGGCCGGCCGGTGCTCATGAAATCCAGCAGCGACATCGAGTAGCCGTAGGCCCCGGCGTTGAAGAACCCGATGACGTCGCCCGGCCGCGGCTCGGGCAGCGCCACATCCTTGCCGATGCAGTCCAGCGGCGTGCACACCGGGCCGCAGATGTCGAAGGTCCCGGCGGGCGGCTCGCCCGGCCGGCTCACCAGCCGCGCCGGGTGCGGTATCCGCATGAACACGGGCCGCGAGAACGCGTTCATCCCGCCGTTGGTGATGACGAAGCGGCGGCCGCGCGACTCCTTCACCCGCACCACCTCGGTCAGGAACACGCCCGACTCGGCGACAAGGTAGCGCCCGCTCTCGAAGATGACCCGGCACCGGCCCAGCCGCTTCGGGTCGAGCCGGCGCAACCGGCGCATCGCCGCGGCCGCCGGCCGCAGGTCGAGCTCAGGCTCGCCGTCCGCGTAGGGAATGCCGAACCCGCCGCCGAAATCGATGCACTCGAGTTCGAAACCGAGCCGGGCCGCGGTGCGCAGCGCCAGCGCCGCCACGTACTCCAGGTGACCGTCCAGCCAGGCCGCGTCCAGCACCTGGCTCGCCGAGTAGACCTGTATCCCGCACACCCGGGCGCACGAAAGGTCCAGCGCGCCGACCGACTCGACCACGCTCTCCTCGTCAAACCCGAACTTGCTCGGCCCGCCGACCATCACCTCTTTGGCCTCGGGCCGCGACTCCTCTGTGTTGATGCGCAGCAACACGCGCACGGTCTTGCCCGCGGCGCAGGCCAGCGCCTCGAGCCACTCCAGCTCGCCTGTCCAGTCCGCGACCACCGCGTAGATGCCCCTCTCCACGGCCAGCCTGATATCGGCCTCGGTCTTGGCCGGCCCGACCCAGATGATGTTCTCGGGCGCGATGCCCGCCGCGAGCGCGGTCTCGAGTTCGCCGGCCGAAGACACCTCGGCACCGGCCCCGCACTTGGCCAGCAGCCGCACTATCCGCGGATTGGGATTGGCCTTGAGCGAGTAAAGCACGTCGCAGCCCGCGAAGCTCTCGGCCAGACGCGCGTGCTTGGCGCGGATTACCCCGGCTGAATAGGCGTACTGGGGCAGGCCGCCGCAGCGCGCCAGCTCTTCCAGGCCCGCACCGTCCACCGCGAACCGGCCCTCGGTGATGAAGAAACGTTCAGCGGTGCCCATCATCGGTCCGACTCGCTGCAGCGCTCAACCCTGCGCTTCGCTGTCGGCATTTCCGGCCCTCCATCACTTGCGGTAGACCTCGATCGTGCTCGTTCCCTGGAAGATGTAGAAAGGAAACGGCTCGGCAACGACCGCGTCGATGCCGAACGTGCGGCAGTACTCCTCCCCGAAGTTCGCCCCGGTCTCGGCGAACACCAGCAGCTTCGTCCCGGCGCGGCGCGCCTCCTCGACGATGAGCTCGAGCGAATCGGTCGCGATGGTCATGCCGGTGACGATGGCCAGGTCCGAATCGCGCACCAGGTCGAATGTCCGCGTGCCGTCCTCGACCAGCACGCCGTGGACGGTCGTGCCCACGGTGTCGCGCTCCATGTCGCTCGCCCGCACGTCCCAGCCGCGCGCGGCCAGGTCGCGCACGACGTTGCCGACCAGCCCGACGTTGACCACCCGCGGCTTGCGGTTGCAGATGCCCGACACCAGCTGCTCGGCCTCGTGCAGGATTATCTCGGTCCGCGCGTCGGTCTTCTCGACCGGATTGCCGACGAGCTGGAAGCTCGCCACCGGCCGGCGCGGCAGCGACGCGTAGAGCGAATCGAGCGCCGCGATGCTGATGCAGGTCTTCTCCCGGGTCAGCTCGCGCGCGTCCGACCCGACCAGTTCCCGGCCCCGCTCGTCGTCGCCCGTGCAGTAGCAGCAGCCCTGCCCGCGGGTCATCGCCAGCCAGAACGTGTACTTGAAGACCCGCTCGGCCGGGTTGGGCTTGAACGCGAGCTCGACCTTCCAGATGCCGCGCACCAGGAACTCCTCGGCCCCGGCCCCGGCCAGCATCTCCAGGGCGCGCTCCCGCAGCGTTGCGAATATGTCAATCACGCGTGTGTCTCCGCTTGGCGACCGTTGATGTCCGGCCCTGACCGGCAAGCCACCGCGCGAGAACCCCGGCCAGCCGGGTCTCCTTGCCGAGGTAGTTGTGCGGCGCGCCGCTGATGACCGCGGTCTCGACCGAAGGCGCGCTCACCAGCGCTGCCCTGATTGCTTCAAGGTAGTCCGCGGCCGGCCCGACGAAAGCCTCCTCGACCGTGCCCGCCGCCGCAAGCACCGGTACGCCGATCCGGCCGAGTTCCGCAAACTCGCGCCGCTCGGAGCGCGACAGGTTGAACATCCCGGTGATCGAACCCGGCCCGAATGCGTCAAGGAAGGTCCCGGCCGAAACCGGGCAGGGAAACATCCCCTCGGGCAGCAGCGCGCGCTCGCGCCCGGCCCGCACCAGCCTGCCGGCCAGTCGCCGCGCGGCCGCGAACCGCCTGCCCAGGAGCTCCTTGCCCCAGCCGAGGTCATCGGACGGCGAGAGCAGCACCAGCCCGCGCACCCGCGGATCGGCCTGCGTCGCGCAATAGTGCGCCGCCTTGATCGCGCCGTGGCTGTGACCCTGCAGCACGAGGTGCCGGTACCCGCGCCGCACCGCGAAATCGAGCGCGGCCCTGATGTCCGGGATGCTGTCGGCCAGCCGCTCGTATATCCCGCCGAGCTGCAGGTAGTCGCCCTTCTGCGGCCGCAGGATGTCGGCGATGTAGTCATGGCCCCGGTTGTTGAAGGCGAAAAACGCCCAGCCCGTCTTCGTGCAGGCGCGGGCCGCGTGGTCGAGAAACCGGTTTTCGTAGCAGTTGCCGTCCCAGCCGTGGACGTGAACGACGGCCTGACCGGTGCGGCGCCGCGGGCGGTAGAGAAGGCCCTGCAGCTCGAGCCCGTCGCCGGTCTCAAACCGGCACAGCTCGCATTCCAGTCCGGGGGTGCGTGGACTCGCGCGCATCGGCCAATACTAGCGCCGGCCCGGCGTTATGCAACTGCGCGGTCGGTCTTGGCATCGGCCCGGCCTGCCCTATAATCGGCCGTGGTCGTCATCCTCGGCCGGCCCAACACCGGCAAGTCAACGCTCTTCAACCGCATCGTCGGCGGCCGCATCGCCATCACGCTCCAGCAGCCCGGCATCACGCGCGATCGCATCATCCGCGAGGCCGAGTGGGTCGGCCGTCGCTTCACCGTCGTCGACACCGGCGGGCTCGTGCCCGACTCGCGCGAGGAAATCGACCGTGAGGTCGAGCGCCAGGTGAAGATCGCGCTGGAGCGCGCCGCGGTTGTCGTGCTGGTCGTGGACGGCACGGCCGGGGTGTTGCCGATGGACGAGGAAATCGCGGCCCGGCTGCGCCGGCAGAACCGGCCGTTTCTCGTCGCGGTCAACAAGTCCGACCGCCGGCGCCAGTTCGACGAGGCCGACTTCTTCCGGCTGGGCGGCGAGAAGCTGTTTCCCATCGCGGCCGAGCACGGCACCGGGATCGACGACCTGCTCGATGCAGTGGTCGAGCGCCTGCCCGACGACTCGACCCGGCGTCGGGGCAAGGCCCTGGCCCTGGCGATTCTCGGCCGGCCCAATGTCGGCAAGTCGTCGCTGCTCAACCGCCTGCTCGGCCAGAACCGCTCGATCGTCACCGCGACACCGGGCACGACTCGCGACGTGGTCGAGGAATACTGCACCATCGGCGAGCGCACCTTCCGGCTGCTCGACACCGCCGGGATCCGCCGCCGCTCGCGCGTCGACGAACCGGTCGAGTACTACTCGGTCACCCGCGCCATCGACCAGATCGAACGGTGCGATGTCGCGCTGGTTGTCTTTGACGCCACAGACGGCCCGGCCGCCCAGGACAAGCGCATAATCAACCTCGTCACCGAACGCGACCGGGGTATGGTCATCATCGCCAACAAGATGGACCTCGTGCCCGCGCACCTCCACGACAGAGTCCGCGACTGGGTGAAGAAGGGGCTGGCTTTCGTCGACCATGTTCCGGTCGTCTTCGCGTCGGTGATCGAGAACCGCAACGTCGGCACCGCGCTGCGCCGTGCCGAGAAAGTCTGGCAGGCCGGTGCCCGCCAGCTGCCCAACGCGCTGCTGCGCGAGCGCCTGCTTGAGAAACTGCAGCAGAGCCCGCCGGCGCACGACTGCCGCGTGCTCGGGCTGTCCCAGGTCGGTACCCGTCCGCCGACTTTCCGGCTACGCCTTTCCCGGCCCGACGCGCTGAACCCGGTCTGGGAGCGCCGCGTCATCACCGCGCTGCGCCGCATCGAGAAGTTCGAGGGCCACCCGGTGCGACTGCGCGTCACCCGCTAGATGGCCCGCCGCCGAAAGAGCTGGACCTTGTTTGCCGCGCTCGCGGGGCTCGCCCTGCTCGGGGCCGCGCTTTACTGGTTCTTCCTCGTCCCGACGCGCTCCGCCAACGGCGCGGCAGCCGGACCACGGCCTGCGGGCGAACTCAACATACTCATCATCGGCAAGGACGCGCGCGCGGTCGGCCTGGTCCAGGCCGAGGGCTTTCGCCGCAACCGGCGCGAGGAGCGGTCCCACTCCGACATCATCATCGTCTGCCACTTAAGCTACGACAAGCCATCGCTCAACCTTGTCGGCATCCCGCGCGACCTGCTGGTTGAAGTCCCGGGCGTCACCGCGGCCGCGTCCAGCACCGACTTCGCTCGGATGGAGAAAATCACCCATGTCCACGCCATCGGGGGCGAGCGCCTGTTGCGCCGCACGGTCGGTCACCTCCTGGGAATCGAGATACACCGCTCCATCGCCTTCGACTTCGACTCGTTCCGGATGACTATCGGCCTGCTGCGGCCTTTTCTCGGGGCGTTGCGCATCGGCGGCGAAGTGGCGACCGACCGCCACGCGGCGCTCCGGCTCGCGCGCCGGCGCCACGGCCTCGAGTTCGACGACGCCGACCGCTGCCGCAACGCGGTCACGCTCGTCCGCACGGTCATCGCCCGCACCTGGCGCCTCGCCCGCACCCGCGCCGGCGCAGGCTTCATCAGCCGCGTTCTGGCGATCGTCGGCGAGGACACCGACCTGACCGCGGCCGAGGTCGGCGCGATTGTCGAAGGACTGCACCGCGCCGGCTTCCGCCCGGCCCGCATCCAGACCGCGGTGCTCGTGGCCCAGGGCAAGGACGTGATGCTCGCCCGCTACGGCCAGGTTCTCTCGACCTACCTGCCGGTGTACCGCGAGATCGAGCGCCAGGCCGATCGCTTCCTGCGCGACCGCGATGACGTCGAAGCGCTTGACTTCATGACCCAGCAGCCGTTCCGCGTGCCGGCATATTTCGAGGCCGACTACGCGACTGCGCCCGCCGACTCCGCCCCGCCGCCCGCCGCCCTGCCCTTCGACACGACCGGTATGGACAGCGCCCGCCGCGCGACCCTGCTCAGAGAGCTGCAGCGGGAACGGCCCGCCGCGCCGCGGCCCGACTCGGGCCGCTAGCCGCTCTCCGGCGGATTCGAGTTTCGGGATTCTGACTTCGGGTCTGACTCGCGCTACTGCCCGAGCGCGGCCCGGAACGCGGCCTGCCCATCGCTGAGCTTGTCCAGCCGGCCGCCGCCCTCGGCGATGTCCGGCTTGCCGCCGCCGCCGCCGCCCATCGCGCCGCCCACGGCCTTGGCCAGCCTGCCCGCGGGCAGCCGGTCCTTGAGGTCGGCCGACACGAAGACGACATAGCGCAGCCGCTCGCCGCTCACCCCGCCGGTCAGCATCCCGGCATGGGGCGCGGGCAGTGTTTCGCGCAGCCGGTCGGCCACGACCCGCAACTCATCGCCCTCGAACTGCTCGAGGTGTGCCGCGACCGCATTGACGCCGCCGATGGTCTCGGCCCGCGCCGCGAGCTCGGCGGCCGCGCCGCGCGCGAGCTGGGTCGACAACGAGCGCACCCGCGCCTCCAGCCGCCGCAGGTCCTCGGTCAGGCCCGCGACCTTCTTCACCAGCGTGTCGCTCGTGCCGCCGAGCCGGCCGACGAGCTCGGTCACCGTGGCCCGCTCGGCTGCCGCCTCCTCGAACGCCGCCTTGCCGGCGAGCGCCTCGATGCGCCGGATGCCCGCGGCCACGCCGGTCTCGGACACGATGCGGAACAGGCCGATCTCGCCGGTCGAGCGCAGGTGGGTGCCGCCGCACAGCTCCTGCGAGAACTCGCCGATCTTCACGACGGTCACGCGCTCGCCGTAGGTATCGCCGAAGAACGCGAGCGCCCCGGCGGCCTTGGCCTCTTCAAGGCTCTTCTCGGCGCGCTCCAGAGGCAGGTCAGCCAGAACCTGGTCATAGACCAGCCGCTCGACCGCCGCGACCTGTTCAAGCTTCATCGGCTCGAACGCGGCGAAGTCAAACCGCAGCCGGCCCGGCTCGACCAGCGAACCTTCCTGCTTGACGTAATCGCCCAGCACCCGGCGCAGGGCCGAGTGCAACAGGTGCGTTGCGGTATGGGCCCGCTCGATCTCGCGCCGGCGCTCGACATCGACGCTGGCCGTCACGCGCCCCGGCGCAGGCTCGCCCCTGACGGCTTTCGCCTTGCACACCCTGATGCCGTGCTCGACCACCGTGTCCGTCACCTCGAGCTCGAAACCGTCGCCGGTGATGCGCCCAGTATCCCCGACCTGCCCGCCCATCTCGCCGTAGAACGGCGTCGCCGCGAGCACCACGCTGAGGGTGCCGTCGTCGCCCTTCGCGACGCTGACCAGCTCGGTCTCGCGCTCGAGCCGTTCATCGTGCGCCACGAAGACCTGCGCGGTCGGCGCGGTCATGGTCGCGCTCGACGGAGCAAAGGACGTTGCCTTCTTGCTCCGCTCGCGCTGCTCGGCCATCGCTTTCTCGAAGCCGTCGATGTCCAGCCGCAGACCGGTATCCGCAGCCAGCTCGCGCACCAGCTCGACGTGAAAGCCGAAAGTGTCGTGCAGCCGGAACAGCTCTTCGCCCGGCACGACGCCGTCGCGCCGGTGCCGGTCCGCGACCTCAGTCCAGCGCTCCAGCCCCGCATCGAGCGTGCGCAGGAAACGCTCCTCCTCGGACTTGATGATAAGCGCAGCCTGCTCGCGCTTGGGTTCGAGTTCCTGGTACCATTGGCCCATCAACTGCGCCACCTCGCCCGAAACCCGGAACAGGAACGGCTCGTGCACGCCGGCACGGTGCGCAAAGAGCAACGCCCGGCGCAGGATATTGCGCAGCACGTAGCCGCGCGCCTCGTTCGACGGTATCACGCCGTCGGCAATCGCGAAAGTCAGGGCGCGCGCGTGGTCGGCCGCGACCCAGAGCATCTGGCGCGTCGCCTCGTTCACCTCGATGCCCAGCGCCTTGGCGGTCGCCTTCACGACCGGCGCGAAAAGGTCGGTCTCGAAAATCGTCCGCTTGCCCTGCGCCACCATCGCCAGCCGCTCCAGCCCCATGCCCGTATCGATGCCGCGGTTTTTCAGCGGCTCGCGCGAGCCGTCGGGGAGCTGGTTGTACTGCGGAAAGACGACATTGTACACCTCGGAAAACCGGTCGCAGTCGCAGCCCGGCGCACAGGTCTCCTTGCCGCAGCCGAACTCCGGCCCCAGGTCTACGTATATCTCCGAGCACGGCCCGCACGCCCCGCCGCCGCCGACCGGGCCCCAGAAATTGTCTTTGGCCCCGAGCCGCACGAGCCGACTGGCCGGCAGGCCGACCCGGGTGCGCCAGATGTTGTAGGCCTCGTCGTCGGCCTCGAACACCGAGGCGTAGAGCCGCGACTTGTCCAACCTCACGACCTCGGTCAGGTACTCCCACGCCCAGGGAATCGCCTCGTACTTGAAGTAGTCCCCGAACGAAAAATTGCCCAGCATCTCGAAGAACGTGCAATGGCGCGGGGTCTTGCCGACCTGGTCGAGGTCCGATGCGCGCAGGCACTTCTGCACCGAGCAGGCCCGCCGGTAGGGCAGCTCGACCGCGCCCGCCCACAGCGGCTTGAACTGGACCATCCCGGCAGAGGTGAACAGCATCGTCGGGTCGTCGCGCGGTATGAGCGACATGCTCGCGACCACCTTGTGGTCGCGCTTGGCGTAGAACTCCAGAAAGGTCCGACGCAGCTCTCTGTGGTTCATAACGGCAGCATTCTAGCCGCTATCGAAGGCCGCGCAACCGCCACAGCTCTAGCGAACTACCGCGACCCGACCGCGGAACGCGCCCTGCCGGTACAGATAATTACCCGCCGGCACCGGCGTTCCGTCGTCATCCCGGCAGTCCCAGGCCACGCTGCCCGAGGCCTCGAGCCGGCGCACGACACGGCCGGCCGCGTCGACTACCTCGACCGGCCCGCCCGGCGATGCCGGCAGTGAGAGCATCACGTGCCCGGCCGCCGGGTTCGGCGCGGCTGCCACCCGTTCGAGCGCGGGCGACTCCGGCGCCTCCATTATGTCGGCGCCGTCCCAGCCATAGACCTCGAGGGTGCGGCTGGTCGCGCCGCTGAGCAGCAGTATCTCGCTCTTGCCGTCGCCGTCCACGTCCGCAACTGACAGCGACGGGTAACCGCTCTTCTGCGGGCAGGAGTATTCGAGGCTGCGGGACGCGCAGTCGTAGATGAAGAACTTGCCGGCGTAGTTGGGATAGTTGTAGGTGTACGCGGCGATGACCAGCTCCTTGGCCGGGTCGCCGTCGGTGTTGGCGATGTAGGGGAACCCGATGGTCGAATACCCGCCGCTCGGCACGGTCCAGATGAGGCTGCGCGACACGCCGCTGTATATTCTCAATGCCGCGCTGTCGGTCACGAATATGTCCGGTATGCCGTCGCCGTTGGCGTCGTAGCGCGCGCTCGTGTCCGAGCTGTACACTGTCGAGTACGCGTAGTTCATCCCGCTTGCCGTCCACTCGACCACGTAGGCCCCCGATGCCGCGGCAGCGAACACCGCAATCAACATCACGACTCTGCCGTTCTTCAATTCAGTCCTCCTGGGTTTGAATCCGCCTGGTCAGTCCTTGACCGGCCCGGCGCCGGTCAGTCGTCTTCCTCGGTCACGTCCAGCACCTGCCGGATGGTATCGAGCGAGAAACCGCGCCGGGCGAGAAATCCGTACAGCCGGCGCTTGAGCACGTCCGGCTCCAGCCGCCGGTTGCGCTCGCGGAACTTCAGCGCGGCGGAACGCGCCGCCGCGGTCTCGTCCGGCGCACCGGCAATCGCCTGCTCAATCTGCTCGCGCGCAACGCCGCGCCGGGCAAGCTCGGCCCGCACGCGCCACTTGCCCTTCTGTCCGAGGCTGACCCGGTCCTCGGCGAACTGGCGGGCGAACTGCTCGTCGTTGACCAGCCCCAGCTCGCGCAGGCGGTCAAGCGTCGCCTGCACGACCTCCGGACCGAAACCCTTGCGCGCGAGGCGGGTCCTGAGCTCGGCCGCGGTCCGGGCCCTGTACGACAGCAGCAGGTAAGCGTGATTGCGGGCGTGGTGAAGCTGGTCCTCGCGGCAGATACGGTCAAGCTCGGCACGCTCGACGTCCATCCCCTCGGCGAGCCCGAGCGCCTGGACCGTTTCCTGCGCCAGAGAGAAAGCGAAGACGCCGTCGATGTAGACTGAAACCCGGCGGCTATTTCTTCTTTGGCTGCGGAGGCCGGTTATCCTCATCCTGCGGCTCGGCCCGCCGCGGCCGCGGGATGCCGAGCTTGTCGTACAGCATCGCCTCGGCCTTCTGCGCCGCCTCCGGGTTCGCCTTCAGGTACTCGATCGCGGCATCGCGGCCCTGGCCGATGCGCAGCTCGCCGAACGACCACCAGGTGCCCGACTTGGAGAATATCTCGTGCTCTACGCCGATGTCGACCAGCTCGCCCAGCCGCGAGATGCCCTGGCCGTAGATGATGTCGAACTCGGCCTCGCGGAACGGCGGCGCGACCTTGTTCTTGACGACCTTGACCCGGGTCCGGTTGCCGACGACATCCTCGCCCCGCTTTATCGCGGCGATGCGGCGCACGTCGAGGCGCATCGTCGCGTAGAACTTCAGGGCCAGCCCCCCGGTCGTGGTCTCGGGGTTGCCGAACATAACGCCGATCTTCTGCCTGAGCTGGTTGGTGAAAATGCCGCAGGTCTTGGACCGGCTGGCCACGCCCGACAGCTTGCGCAACGCCTGCGACATCAGCCGCGCCTGCACCCCGACGAAAGCGTCGCCCATTTCGCCCTCGATCTCGGCGCGCGGCACCAGCGCCGCGACCGAGTCGATGACAAACAGGTCCAGCCCGCCCGAGCGGGTCAGTATCTCGGCAATCTCCAGCGCCTGCTCGCCCGAGTCGGGCTGTGAAACCAGGAGGCTGTCGAGGTCGACGCCCAGCGCCCGGGCATAGGTCGGGTCGAGCGCGTTCTCGGCGTCAATGAACGCGGCGTTGCCGCCGAGCCTCTGGCACTGGGCGATGATCGACAGGGCCAGCGTCGTCTTGCCCGACGCCTCGGGCCCGAAAATCTCCACGAACCGCCCCCGGGCCACACCGCCGATGCCCAGAATCGCGTCCAGCCCGATCGAGCCGGTGGGAATCGCCTCGACCGGCACGACCGTATCGCCGCCCAGCCGCATCACCGAGCCCTTGCCGAACTGCTTCTCGATCTGGCCGAGCGCGTTACCCAGCGCTTGGTTTTTCTCGTCTTTAGCCATTATGCCTCCGCCGTTCGCTTGGTTCAGGCTGAGTATAGAACCGGGCCCGGCCTAGTCAACCGACCCTCGCCGCGCGGCCAGCACCGCCCGCTTCTCCAAGTCGTACAGCCGGAACCGGGCCGCCTTCAACCGCGTCGCCAGTTTCGGCTCTTCAATCTTCAGCACTTCCTCCAGCGTGCGCGCCGCCTCCTCGCACCGCTTGAGATTGGCCGCCAGCACGTCTTCGAGGCTTGCGCGCCGGCCCCGGTCGAACCGTTCGGGCCGGCCCGGGTCAGTCTCACTCGACCGGTGCGCGATGACCGTTCGGCGCAAAGCCCGCATCTCCCTGCCGACTCTGCCCCGCAAAGCGCGCACCGAAACGAGCAGCCGTTTGTCCTCCAGCGCCAGCCGGCAGATATCCTCGACCACGCGCAGTCCCTCGGTCAGCCGGTTCAGGTTGACATCGACGATTCGCGCGACGTGCGGCTCCATTGCGCCTGAGTCTAGACCCGGCCGCGGCCCGGTCAAGCCGCCCGAAAGACGCGACCCGGCGCTCGGCCGGGTCGCGCGCACGTTTCGGAACGGCTATCTCTTTTTCGGCTTTGTGGCCGTCTTCTTGACCGCCTTCTTCTTCGGTGCGGGCTTTCTCTCCATCGGCGTCCCGCAGCAGACAAGTTCGTGGGTCCGGCAGCCGCATTCGTCGCACACCGTCACTGCGAGCCCGCACGAACCGCACACCATCACATCGCCTTTCTTCATCGTCTTCATCGGATCCTCCTGACTGTTTGACCTTCCGGCCCGCGCGCGCGATGCTCACGGAAGACTGGCCCACACGTCCAGCCCGAGAGTGAACGCGGGCAGGCTGCCGCCCCTGGAGACGAACTCCAGCGGCAGGCCGACCTTCGGCCGTACCACGAGAAACCGCAACGGTCTGGTCAGCAGCAGCAGTGAGGCGTAATGCTGAACGACCTCGCTGTTGGCCACGGTCGCGCCGTTGACCTCCTTGGGAGCGCGCATCGAGCCTGACAGCGCAACCTCCGGGATAATCGCCTTGGTGACGCTGAAATCCAAGACCGCGACATACTCCAGCAGATTGCCGACCCTGGTCGTGTCGTCGGTCTTGCCGCTCAGCCAGTATGCGGCGCGGGCGTGGCCGGCCAGCCGCCCGAACGGGCCGGCCAGCGCGGTCAGCCCGGCGCCGAAGTCAAACGTGCCATCGTCCAGCGCCGGGTTCGACGTCCGGTCCGAAGTCGGCAGGTTCGCGCCCAGGGCCAGAGTGGCCTTCAGCGGAACGACGCCGGGGATCGGCAGGCCGTGCCGCGCCATCACCGTGACATCGCCGATGCCCTTCGACTTCGCGTCGCCCCTGGTCTTGCGCCACGCCGGCACGATGATGTCCAGCTCGCTGCGGAACGGCAGGCCGACCGCGGCCCACACCTCGGCGCCATAGGTCGCCACGGGCAGAGCCTCGCCCAGCCCCACGTATCTTGATTCCTCCCAGTTGTAGACCTTCGCCTGCCGGTTGTACCCGCCGTTCACCCACGCGAAAGCCTGCAGCGGCTTGCTCACCGGCGCGGCCCGACCGATGAGCGGCGTTGCGCTGGCCGCCGCCGCGAAAACGGCAAGCGCGGCCAGGGCAATCAGTATCTTCTTCAAATGGTCCTCCTGTGGTGCGGTCTGCTTTGCCTGAGGCAGGATAGCGCGGCCGCCCGCTCGGTCAAGCCGCCCGCGCCTGCCGCGTTGACACCCATCGGCCCTGTTCTATACTGGGCCAAAGGAGCGACATTGCGAAAACTCATCGGTTTGCTGATTGCGTTCGCCGCGCTCGCCGCCGCGGCCTCATCCGAAGAAGGGCCCGAGGGCTGGCTGATTCCGTTCGCCATGGCCTGGCGCCCGCCCGTTGCCGGGTTCAACCGCGTGCTCGCCGGCGCCGGCGCGCCGGGCGCGCGCACCGACCATTTCGGCTGGGGCATGGAGCTGCGCTCGCTCGTCGGCGGCAATTTCCTTGTCGGGCCGCTGTTCTTCACCTCGGCCGACGAGGCGCACAACGACAGCTTCCACCTGCGCGTCGCATCGACCGGGGTGTTCGGCGAGCTCGGCTACCGCATCGGCATCGCCCGGGTCATCACGATCGTGCCGATGGTCGGGCTCGGCGGCCTGGACCAGCGCTGGCACCTGCGCCGGGCCACGCCCGACGGCATCAGCCTCGACAGCCTGCTGCGCCGGCCCGAGTCCCAGGTCGACTTCGCGACGAAAATGAAGCTGACCGGCATGGCCGCGCTGGAGATCGGCTTCGCGGCCAGCACCGATGCCGGCCGCTTCGGCCTCGCCCTGCGCGGCGGATACCTCTACTCGCCTTTCGCCCCGGTCTGGCGCACCGGCACGGGCAGCCGCGTCACCGGCACGCCCGACGTGAGGCTGGCCGGCCCGTTCGCCTCGGTCGGCCTGCTCTTCCTGCCCGCCGCCGAGGTCGCCTCGAGCCCGGCCGGCCTGCGCTAGGAGGCATGCGATGCGCCGCATATTCCCGCTCGCCCTGCTGCTCGCCTCGGCGTGCCTGTACACTTTCCTCGAAACCGACGAGGTGCCGGTCAGCCGTGCCGCGGCCGGCCTGACCGCGCTCGAGCTCTCGACCGCAAGCGGCGAGGTCGCGGTCACGGGCACGGCCGCCGACACGATAGCCGGCAGAGCGACACGCAAGGCCTGGGGCCGGACCCGGGCCGACGCCCGGGCCGCGCTCGGTTCAATAGAGCTGACCGACACGGTCGAAGGCACGACCGCGAAGCTCGCGGCCCGGCTGCCCGATGCCCGCCGTCCCCTCGGCTGCGGCTTCGCGCTCGCCGTGCCCGAAAGCCTCGCGCTGACCATCACCGCGACGCTCTCCCCGGTTTCGGTCGCCGGCATCAGCGCGCCGGTCAGCATCACCACCTCCTCGGCCGGGGTCAGCGTCACGCGCACGCGCGGCGAGCTGTCGGTTGCGACCGCCAGCGGCCCGGTGAACCTGCTCGACACCGAGGGCACGGCCGCGCTCTCGACCCGCTCTGCTCCGATAAAGGTCCAGGTCCACCGCGGGCCGCTTGACGCTGTGACCAGCAACGGCCCGGTCGAGTGCGAACTCGCCCGGCTCGGCCCGGTCGAGTCGGCGCGGCTCGAGACAAAGAACGCACCGATAACGCTTTACCTGCCGGCCGATGTTTCGGCCCGGGTCACGGCGCGCACGACCAGCGGGACAATAACCTTTCACGGCTTCACTGTGCGCTACGAGGTCCAGCGCCCCGATTCGGTCGTCGGCATCATTGGTACAGGCGCGTCGGCCGTTGACCTCGCCACGACCAACGGTAATATTACAGTACAAGCACGTTAGCCGGACCGAATCCTTTTCGCCGAAGGCTCGTCTTATAAATGGAGGACATTATGGATACCAAGCGTGCCCTGCATCTTACCCGGCTTCTGCGCGCGTTCGGCCACCCGGCCCGAGTGCGCCTGATCAATCTGCTCTGTGAACGCGACTGCAACGTCAAGACCCTGACGGCGGCGGTGAAGCTGCCGCAACCAGTGGTTTCACAGCAGCTTGCAGTGCTGCGTGAGGTGCGGATTGTCGAGTTCGAACGCAAGGGAAACCAGGTTATCTACCGGATCAGGCAGCCCTGGGTCAAGGCGCTCAACCGGACCCTCAGCAAGATACCCAAAGGAGTGTAGCCCGTGGCGGACATCAAACACATAAACGACGCGACTTTCGATTCCGAAGTGATCAAGGCTCAGGGCCCGGTGCTGGTGGACTTCTGGGCGCCGTGGTGCGGCCCGTGCCGGATGCTTGCCCCGGTCATTGACAGCCTCGCCGCGAAGTATGAAGGCAAGGTGAAGTTCTGCAAGTTCAACACCGACGAAGGCCCGGACACGCCGCACAAGTACGACATCCACGGCATTCCGGCGCTGGTGCTGTTCAAGGACGGTGCCGAGGTGAAGCGCCACGTCGGCTACGCCCCGGAGAGCCAGGTCGCCGCGCTCTTTGACGGCATCGTCAGCTGACCGACTCCCAGCCTGCTCTGCTACCCGGCCCGGTGCGGCCGGGTAGCCTCTTTTTTTCGGCGGCCACGCCCGGCGCGCCATTGACCCCGACGCCGACGCCGCTAGCCTGATGCCGTGAGCTTCAGTCCCTGTACCCCCGGTTTCCTTGCCCGCCTGCGCGAACTGACCGCGCCCGGCCGCGTCATCACCGAACCCGACCAGCTCGCCGACTACGCGCACGACGAGAGCGCCCAGCAGCCGCGCCTGCCCGAGGCCCTGGTGCGCGCCGTGTCGACCGACGAGGTCGCCGCCGTGGTCCGGCTCTGCGCCGACGCGCGCGTGCCGGTCACCCCGCGCGGCCTGGGCACCGGGCTCACCGGCGGCTCGGTCCCGCTCTGGGGCGGGGTCGTGCTCTCGCTCGAGCTGATGAGCGAGGTGCTCGAAGTCAGCGCCGCGGACATGGTTGTCCGCGCCCGGCCCGGCGCCACCACCGCGCGGGTGCAGGCCGCGTGCGCCGCGCAGGGCCTGTACTACCCGGTTGACCCGGCTTCGCTCGAAGACTGCTCCATCGGCGGCAACGTCGCCGAGAACGCGGGCGGCGCGCGCGCGTTCCGCTACGGCGTCACCGGCGACTGGCTGCGCGGCATCGAGGCGGTGCTCGCCGACGGCAGCATCGTCCGTCACGGCGGAAGAATCCACAAGAACACGGTCGGCTACGACCTCTGCCGCCTGCTCGTGGGCACCGAGGGCACCATCGCGGTCATCACCGAGGTCACGCTCAAGCTCATCCCCCGGCCGCGCGCCACGGCCGACCTGCTCGTGCCCTTTGACCGGATGAGCCAGGGAATGGAACTTGTCGCGCGCGTGCTCGCGGATGAGCGCATCACCCCGGTCTGCGTCGAGTTCATCGAACGCAAGGGCATCCGCGCCTGCAACCAGGTGCTGAAAAGCGACCTGCCCTTCCCCGACGCCGAAGTGCAGCTCCTCATCGAGCTCGACGGCAACAGCCTCGAGCGCGTGAGCGCGGACGCGGTCGGCATCGGCGAACTGGCGATGAGCCTCGGCGCGCGCGAGCCGCTTGTGGCCTGTGACCCAACTGACCAGACCCGCATCTGGCACGCCCGGCGCGAACTCCACAACGTGCTCAAGGAAGCGTACGCCGGCCTCGCCACCGAGGACATCGTCGTGCCTCTGAGCGCGATTCCCCCGACCATCGAGTATCTCGCGGTGCTGGAAAGGCGATCTGGCCTGCCCATCGTGCCTTGGGGCCACATCGGCGACGGCAACATCCACGTCGGATTCTGCCGCGATTGCTCGCTCGACCGCGAGAGCTTCCTCGAAACCAAACGCGCCGTCGTGAGCGAACTGGCCGACTTCATCCTCGCGCGCGGCGGGCAGGTTTCCGCCGAGCACGGCATCGGCTCGACGAAGAAGTGGCTGATGGACCGCGCGGTCGGCCCCAGCGAACTCGCCCTGATGCAGAGGCTCAAGCACGCTCTCGACCCCGACAACATCCTCAACCCCGGCAAGATTCTGCCCTGACCGACAACCGCCGGCAGAACCCAGAACGCGAGAACCGACCTCTCGCCGTGCCTGTCCGCGCCGCCGGCCTGAGACCTCTCCCGGCGCCCGGCCCGGCGGCTGGCGCGGCAGCTGGACTGCGGCCCTGCCGGCGCGCTCGGCCCGCTGCCGGCCATACGGTTCAAAGAGTGCCTCTGCCGCACACTCGCCGGCGCGCTGGCCACCCGGCTCCAACCGCGCGTCGCCGACTCGCTCAGAGCGCAACTCGCCCCGGCACCTGCCGCCGCGCCGAACCCGGCAGCCAATGGGGGA
>CBFGIY010000014.1:0-40480 GCA_965648935.1 Caldifarciminota bacterium | reverse complement strand
CATCCGGCCGGATGGTCAGTCCCGGGCCGAGTCGGCCGGTACCGCACGATAACAACGTAACTTACCAGCGCCAGCCCAAAAGGAGGACGCGAAATGGCAGAAGAGAGATACCTACCGCCGCAGGAGTTGGTGGACAACGCCAACATCACGGCCTTCATGAAGAAGCACGGCATCGCCGACCTTGACGGGCTTCTCAAACGGGCCGAGGACCACGACTGGTACTGGGGCGAGGTCGCAAAGGAACTCGAGTGGTACAAGCCCTACACGAAGGTGCTTGACGACTCCAACGCCCCGTTCTACAAGTGGTTCACCGGCGGCAGTTTCAACATCGTCCACAACTGCCTCGACCGGCACATGAAGACCGAGGTGAAGGACCGCGTTGCCTTCATCTACGAACCCGAACCCACCGACCAGAAGGTCGAGCGCTGGACCTACGCGATGCTCTACCGCGAGGTCAACAAGCTCGCCAACGCGATGAAGAAGCTGGGCGTCAAGAAGGGCGACCGCGTCACCATCTTCATGCCGATGATCCCGCAGCTCCCCGTGGCGATGCTCGCCTGCGCCAAGCTCGGCGCCATCCACTCGGTCGTGTTCTCCGGCTTCTCCTCCACCTCGCTGCGCGACCGCATCAACGACGCCGAGGCCAAGCTGCTCATCACTACTGACGGCGGCTACCGCCGCGGCAAGATCGTCACGCTCAAGGCCAACGCCGACCCGGGCATCGCCGACTGCCCCTCGCTCGAGCACTGCATCGTCTTCAAGCGCGCCGGCAACCCGGTCGAGATGAAACCGGGGCGCGACCTGTGGTGGCACGAGATCACCGCGGGCGAGTCTGACGAGTGCCCGACCGAGCAGCTCGACCCCGAGGACCCGCTCTACATCCTCTACACCTCGGGCACGACCGGCAAGCCCAAGGGTATCGTCCACGTCCACGGCGGCTACGCGGTCGGCACCTACTCGACGCTGAAGTTCGTGTTCGACATCAAGCCCAACGACATCTACTGGTGCGCGGCCGACGTCGGCTGGGTCACCGGCCACTCCTACATCGTCTACGCGCCTCTGATGAACGGCGCCACCTCGGTGCTCTACGAGGGCGCGCCCGACACGCCGGCCCCGGACCGCTGGTGGAGCATCATCGCCCGCGAGAGGGTGACGATTCTTTACACCTCGCCCACCGCCATCCGGATGTTCATGCGCTTCGGCGAGGAGTTCCCCAAGAAGCACGACCTCTCCAGCCTGCGCCTGCTCGGCTCGGTCGGCGAGCCGATCAACCCCGAGGCCTGGCGCTGGTACCGCGCCAACATCGGCGGCGACAAGCTGCCGATAATGGACACGTGGTGGCAGACCGAGACCGGCAACTTCATGATATCGCCCCTGCCCATCACCCCGCTCAAGGCCGGCACCGCCACCCGCCCCCTGCCCGGCATCATCGCCGACGTGGTTGATGGCGAGGGCAAGCCGGTCAAGCCGATGGAGAACGGCTTCGCGGTTCTTCTCAAGCCCTGGCCCGCGATGCTGCGCACCCTCTACAAGGACCCGGAGCGCTACAAGGAAGCCTACTGGTCGCGCTTCCCGGGCAAGTACCTCACCGGCGACTCCTGCACCAAGGACGAGGACGGCTACTTCTGGTTCCGCGGCCGCGCCGACGAGGTGCTCAACGTCGCCGGGCACCGGCTCGGCACCGCCGAAATCGAGTCCGCGCTCGTGGCCCACGCCGCCGTGGCCGAGGCCGCGGTCATCGGCGTGCCCGACCCGATCAAGGGCGACGTGCCCAAGGCCTACGTCACGCTCAAGGTCGGCTTCGAGAAGACCGACGCGCTGAAGGACGAGCTCAAGAAGTGGGTCTCGACCGAGATCGGCCCGATCGCGCGGCCCGACTCCATCGAGTTCCGCGACAAGCTGCCCAAGACCCGCTCGGGCAAGATAATGCGCCGCCTGCTCAAGGCCGAGGCCCTGGGCAAGGAAGTCGGCGACATCTCGACGCTCGACGAGTAGAAGGCTGGCGGTTTACGGCCAGAAGCTCGCAACCACACGACAGGGCGGGGACGCCGAACGCGTCCCCGCCCTGCTCAATCCGCCGCGCCGTTATCCTCAGGAGGCTTTTCAGTGAGTGAGAACAAGGCATACAATCGCTGGCTCATCGTCATCGGCGCCCTGCTCGTGCAGGTCTGCCTCGGCGCCATCTATGCCTGGAGCGTCTTCCGCAAGCCGCTCGAGGCCGAACTGGGCATCTCCCCGACCCAGGCGTCCCTGCCGTTCTCGGTCGTGCTGATATCGTTCGCGCTGGCCACCGTGGTCGGCGGCCGGCTCCAGGACAAGCTCGGCCCCAAGATCGTCGCCGTCATCGGCGGCGTCCTGCTCGCGGCCGGCATGGTGCTGGCCAGCTTTGCCCGTGGTATCGGCATGCTCGTGGTCGGTTACGGCATCATCTCCGGCATCGGCATCGGTTTCGCCTATGTCTGCCCCATCGCCGCCGGGGTCAAGTGGTTCCCCGACAAGCGCGGCCTCATCACCGGGCTCGCGGTCGCCGGGTTCGGCGCGGGCGCGTTCTTCGCCGCGCCGCTGGCCCAGGGCCTGATATCGGGCACGCCCTACAAACTCATGGGCGCGAGTCTCTTCGAACTGCCCAACCTCGGCGTCTGGCAGACGTTCCTCTGGCTCGGCATAGCCTATCTCGTGCTCGTCGTGCTCGGCGGCCTGTTCCTGCGCAACCCGCCTGCCGGGTACAAGCCGGCCGGCTGGAACCCGCCCCAGCCCGCGGCCGGGACCGCGGTCAAAACCGACTACACCACGGGCCAGATGCTCGGCACCTGGCAGTTCTGGGTCATCTGGCTGATGTACTTCGCCGGCTGCGCCGCCGGCCTGATGATGATCGGCCAGACCTCGCCCATCGCCCAGGAACTGGCGAAGTTTGACGGCGCGACCGCCGCGGTCGGCGTATCGGTGCTGGCCATCTTCAACACGCTCGGCCGCATCTTCTGGGGCCGGGTGTCCGACTCCATCGGCCGCGCGCGCACGCTCTTCCTGATGTACCTCATCAACGCCGTCGCGGTGTTCGGCTACTTCCTCATTCCCGCCGCGCCGGTCGTATTCTGGTTCGGCATCGCGCTGGTCGGGGCCACCTTCGGCGGCTATCTCGCCACGTACCCGGCGGTCAACGCCGACTACTACGGAACCCGCCACGCCGGCGTCAATTACGGCTTCATTTTCACCGCCTATGGTGTCGGCGGCCTGCTGTCAAACATCTTCGCCCCTCGCGTGAAAGAGCTGACCGGCAGCTACAACTTTGCCTTCATCCTCACCGGCGTGCTCTGCATCGCCGCCGCCGCGGCAAGCTTCTTCCTCAAGGCGCCCGCGCCGAAGAAGCCCGCGGCCTGACCGAAGTGAACAAGGAGTGACCAAGTGAAGAAACTGTCCCCGGCCGAAATCGAACAGCTCGTCGCCAAGGCCAAGAAGCCCGCGGCCGACGCGATGAAGCTCCACCCGTTCTACAAGGGCAAGTACCAGACCGTGCCCAAATGCTGCATCCGCGACTTCAACGACTTCGCCATCTGGTACACCCCGGGCGTAGCCGCGCCCTGCAAGGACATCCAGGCAAACCCCGAGACGTCCTTCATCCACACCAACCGCGCCAACACCATCTGCGTGCTCACCGACGGCACCCGCGTGCTCGGGCTCGGCGACATCGGACCCGAGGCCTCGATGCCGGTGATGGAAGGCAAGGCCATCCTGTTCAAGTACCTCGGCGGCGTCGACTGCGTGCCCATCGCCCTGCGCACCAAGGACCCGGACGAGTTCATCCGCACCGCCAAGCTCCTTGAGCCCTCCTTCGGCGGCTTCAACCTCGAAGACATCGCCCAGCCCAAGTGCTTCCGCATCCTCGACACTCTGCGCGAGGAGATGAACGTCCCGGTCTGGCACGATGACCAGCAGGGTACCGCCGCGGTCACCTACGCCGGGCTGGTCAACGCGCTCAAGTTCGTCGGCAAGGACATCGCCAAGGTCAAGGTCGTGTTCCTCGGCGCCGGCGCGTCCAACATCGCCATCGCCCGCGTCTGCATCAAGGGCGGCGTAACGGCCGAGAACTGCATCATGTGCGACTCCAAGGGCACGCTCCACAAGGGCCGGACCGAGCTCAAGGAAAAGTTCAAGGAAAAGTGGCACATGTGCGAGGTATCCAACAAGTGGGACGAACGCGGCACCATCGCTGACGCCATCAAGGGCGCCGACGTGCTCATCGCTCTCTCCACGCCCGGGCCGGACACGGTGAAACCCGAGTGGATAAGCTCGATGGCCAAGGACGCGGTCGTCTTTGTCTGCGCCAACCCGATTCCGGAAATCTGGCCCTGGGACGCGCTTGAGGCCGGCGCCGCGGTCGTCGCCACCGGCAGAAGCGACTTCCCCAACCAGGTCAACAACTCGCTGGGGTTCCCCGGCATCTTCCGCGGCACTCTCGACGTCAACGCCCGGACCATCACCGACGAGATGTGCATCGCGGCCGCCCTGGAGCTCGCCAAGGTCGCCGAGGACCGCGGCCTGAAGCAGGACTACCTCGTGCCGACGATGGACGACTGGGAAGTCTACCCGCGCGAAGCGGTAGCGGTCGGAATGAAAGCCATCGAGCAGGGCGTCGCCCGCATAACAATGACCCGCGAAGAACTGCTCAAGAAAGCCACGGCCACCATCAAACACGCCCGCGAGCTCACGCAGTCGCTGATGAAGGACGGCTTCATCCCCGCAGCGCCCGCGGACTGAGAGAGTCTGAAATCGCAGCGGGGCGGAATCTGCCGCCCCGCTTCAGTTGTATGGGCTGCCTAATCCCGTGACAGCTGAGCCACCGCTTCGTGGACCGGCCCAACCAGGTCTGGCGGCAGGCCGCTGGCCGCGATGAACTTCTCTAACTCGACCTGCGCAGCAACGGCACGGTTCGCGGGTGACGCCCGCCGCAGGATGCGCGCAAGCTTCGCCGCATAAGCCTGCAGGTGCCGCTCGTTCTCAAGCCCGGGCACGAGCTTCTCCCGGTCGATGACTTCAACCACCAGCCGGCGCAACTGCCGCGCCCGCTCCTCGCTCTCCTGCTGGCGCAGCACCCGCTGAACTCTCTTCTCTTCCGACTCGGGCTTGCGGCCTGCGCGCTCGCGCGCCTGCGCAATCTTCACGTCATACTTGATGGCCGCGAGCTGGTCTTTGGGCGCCTGCTTCGCCACGGCCGCTCGCACCGCGGCTCTCGTCCGCACCTCGGCCTTCACCGGCAGCGTCGTGTAGCGGTCGAGCAGGTCGGCAATCTCGGCGAACGTCGCCCGGCACGCGCGCAGGTAGTCGGCAATCAGGGCCAGTGCCGGGTTAGGGTACTTTCCCAGCTCCAGCCGACTGACCCAGACGTGCCAGCCCTTGCCCTGCCGGCCCATCGCTACGACCAGCGCAAGCTGGGTGAGGCCCGCCCGGTCGCGCAGTTCGCGTAACCGCGCGCCGAGCAACGCGTCGAACCTGAACGTATCGTACCTGGCCATTTGCAGAGCCACTATAACCAAGGTTATAGTGGAGGTCAAACTGCCTGGCTGTCTAACTGCAGTCCAGCCTGGGGATTGCACATCGCAGCGGGTCGCGCCTGTCGATGACTCCCCCGCCCCCTGGGCCGCTTCCATCGCCCCTTGAATCGCCTCGACTCGCCCGCCAACCCGCACTCCAACATCGGGGCAAACGCCTAGCCCGACTATCCGCGCTGCGCCCGGCCCAACTGCCATCCCAGCTTCGCCGACAACGACCGGGCCATCTTGCCGGGCTCTTGCCCCGAAATTGGCCGGTCCGGTTGTCGCCACAACTGGCTGCCCGTCGCCCAATCCAACGCAGGGTATAGGCGTCCAGACCTTTCGGAGCGTTCGACGCGGCACCGTTGCCGGCCCGTCCCTGAGGGCCGCGGTCGGCCGTCACGCCGCGTCCGTCCGAAAGCCGTCGGCCCGCGCAGCGCGCGGGCCGATGGCGAACTGCGTCAGTCTGCCGCTAGCAGGTCGGGCCGTCGGACGGCACTTCGTAGTTGGGCGCTTCCTTGATAATGGTGACGTCGTGCGGGTGGCTCTCACGCAGGCCCGCGCCGGTCACGCGCACGAACCTGGCCTTGCGCTGGAACTCGGCTGTCGTGCGCGCCCCGCAGAAGCCCATCGCGGCGCGGATGCCGCCCTCGAGCTGGAACAGCACGTCGCGCACCGCGCCCCGGTAAGGCACGCGGCCGACGATGCCCTCGGGCACGAGCTTGCCCTGGCCTTCCTGGAAGTAGCGGTCGGCCGAGCCCTTCTTCATCGCGTCAAGAGAACCCATCCCGCGGTAGACCTTGTAGCGCCGGCCTTCGAGGAGGACGTCCTCGCCCGGGCTCTCGTCGGTGCCGGCTAGCAGGTTGCCCATCATCACGGTGCCGGCCCCGCCGGCCAGTGCCTTGGCTGCGTCGCCCGAGTAGCGCACGCCGCCGTCCGCAATGACCGGGATGCCGCGCCGCTTCAGGGCCGCGGCGCACTCCTGCACCGCGGAGAACTGGGGCACGCCGACCCCGGCCACGACCCGCGTAGTGCAGATGGAGCCGGGCCCGACCCCGACCTTGACCCCAGTTGCCCCGGCCTCAGCCGCGGCGAGCGCGCCTTCGGCCGTGGCGACGTTGCCCACGACCAGTTCGAGCTTCGGAAACAGCTTGCGCAGCTTGCGCGCGGTTTCGAGCACCTTCTGGGCGTGGCCGTGGGCAGTGTCGATGACCAGCGCGTCGGACTCGACCGCGACCAGTGCCCGGGCCCGCTCCACCGCGTCGGCCCCGACCCCGACCGCGGCCGCGACCCTGAGCCGGCGCCGGCTGTCGACCGTGGCGTTGGGATACTCGACCTGGCGGATGATGTCCTTGGTGGTCACCAGCCCGCGCAGCACGCCCTTGCGGTCAACGATGGGCAGTTTCTCGATGCGGTGCCGGCGCAGTATCTCGCGCGCCTGCTTGAGCGTCGTGCCGACCGGCGCCGTCACCACCTCGGCGGTCATCACTTCGCGCAGGGCCTTGCGCGGGTTGTCTTCAAAAAGCAGGTCGCGCTTGGTCACGATGCCGACCACGCGCCCGGCCCGGTCGACCACGGGCAGGCCGGACACGCCGGTCCGGCTCATCAGCGCGCGCACGTCGGCCACGGTCGACTCGACCGGTATCGAGACCGGGTCGACGATCAGGCTCGACTCGGTGCGCTTGACCTTGGCGACCTCGGCCGCCTGCTCCTCGACCGAGAGGTTCTTGTGGATGACGCCGATGCCGCCGGCCCGGGCCATCGCGATCGCCATCCGCGCCTCGGTGACCGTGTCCATCGCCGCGCTCACCAGCGGCAGGGCCAGCCCGATACCGCGGGTGAACTGCGAGCGCAGATCGGCCTCGTGCGGCAACACGCGCGACTGCCGCGGAACGAGCAGGACGTCGTCGAATGTCAGCGATTCTTTCACCGCCACGGAAGCCTCCGTTCGGGCCGGCAGCGCGCCGGCCCCGAAAGCCGACCGGCCTCCGCGCGGCTGTGTCTGCACCACGGGAGGCCGGTGGGAATTGCCAACTAGAACTTCTTCTTCTGGGCCTCGAGCGCGGCGAGCTGGAGCTTGACAAGCTCGGTCTGCTCGCCGGGCGGCGCATCTTTGAGCAGGGCGCGGTACACCGCCTCGGCCTTGTCCTCAGCGCCGGCCGCGCGATATGCCCGTGCCGCCGCCATCTCGGCCTCAAACACCAGCGGCGACTTGGGCCAGCGCCGCTTCACCGCGGCGTAGGCCGCGGCCGCGGCCGCGTGGTTGCCCAGCATCTCCTCGGCGTTGCCGATGCCCATCTGGGCCGCGGGCGAGAGCAGCGGCTCGTTCTTCACCTTGCTCAGGTAACGCGAGAACTCGCGCTTGGCCTCGGCATAGCGCTGGGTGTGGTAATAGACGTTACCCAGGTAGTAACGCGCCTTCGTGCCGACATACTCGTTGCCGAAACGCGACGCCACCTCGCTCAGCGCGTTCTCGGCCTGCTGGAAGTTGCCGGTCGAGTAGATGCCGACCGCCTCGGTGAACCGCAGCTCGGCCTCGGGGTTCACGCCCCGCTTCTCGCCCTGCAGCAGCAGGATGAGCGCGACGATGGCCGCGATTGCGACGCCGCCGATTATCCAGAACCGCTTCGGGTCCTTGTAGTAGGCGGCGACCGCCTTCTCGGTGAAAACCTGAAAGCGGTCTTCCTTGAGGTCCTCTTTCGATACCCGGTGCTTGCCGTAAGATTTCATCGTATACCTGTTTCTACCCCTGAGGCGATTCGAACGCCTGGCCTGCGGTTTAGGAAACCGCCGCTCTATCCGTCTGAGCTACAGGGGCGTTATCGGTCATTCTAGACCCCGGCCGGAAAGAGTCAAGATAACCCGGCCGGCCGTTCAGCGCCGGGCCGCGGCCCGCTTGGCCAGTTTGACCAGCTCGATCGACAGGAACACGACCGTGCTCGCCGCGAGGCAGATTCCCAGCTCGGCAGGCGTCAGGGCCGCGGTCGAGAACATCCTCTGCAGGAACGGCACGTAGGTCACGGCCATCTGCAGCCCGAGCGTCAGGAGCACCGCGCCGGTCAGCGCGTGGTTGGACCGCCGCCCGCCTGAGAAGAACGAGTCGAACTCGGATCGGGTCGCCAGCGCGTTGCCCATCTGGCAGACCGTCAGCGTGAAGAAGAGCATCGTCTGCCAGCGCCCGGCCGGGTCTGCCCGCCACGAGAAGAACCCGACCGCCAGCGCGACGAGCGCCATCACAAGGCCCACCCATATCACGTCCACGGCCAGGCCACGGCCGAAGATGTTGTCGGAAGGGTGGTATGGCCGGCGCCGCATCGTGTCGCGCTCGGCCGGCTCGACCGTGAGCGCCAGCCCGGGTAGCCCGTCGGTCACCAGGTTCACCCAAAGTATCTGCACCGGCAGCAGCGCCATCGGCATCCCCAGGAACGGCGCCACGAGCATCACCCATATTTCGCCCGCGTTCGAGGTCAGAGTGTACCTCAGAAACTTGCGGATGTTGTCGTAGATGACCCGGCCCTCTTCGACCGCGGCGACGATGGTCGCGAAGTTGTCGTCGAGCAGCACCATGTCCGCGGCTTCCTTGGAAACATCGGTGCCGGTGATGCCCATCGCCACGCCGATGTCGGCACGCCGAAGCGCCGGCGCGTCGTTCACGCCGTCGCCGGTCATCGCCACGACATGGCCCCGGCGCTGCAGCGCCTCGACGATTGCCAGCTTGTGCTCGGGCGCGACCCGCGCATAGACCGGAGTGCTCTCCGCGACCGCCTCGAGCTCGTCCGGGCCCAGCCGGGCCAGGTCCACCCCGGTCAACACTTCGCTGTCCGTCCCGGCCAGGGCCAGTTCGGCCGCGATGTAGCGCGCGGTCAGCGGGTGGTCACCGGTTATCATCACCGGCCTGATGCCGGCCTGCCGGCAGGTCGCGACCGCGTCCTTCACCTCGGAACGCGCCGGGTCGATCATCGCGACGAGCCCGACAAAAACCGTGCCGCGCTCAACCGAGGCCTCGTCGACGCGCTCGGGCATGGTTGCAAGCGGCCGCATCGCCAGCCCGAGCACCCGCATCCCGCTGCCTGCCAGCCGGTCGTTTGCCGCTCCGATGCGCTCGCGCATCACCCCGTCCAGCGGCACGACGCTGTTGCCGTCGAGCACGCTCGCCGCGTCGGCCAGTATGACGTCAACCGCGCCCTTGGTCACCGCGACAAACTCATCGCCCAGCCCGGCCGCGCCGAGCAGCTCCGCGACCCGCCCCGCGCCCACCCGGTGCACCGTGGTCATGCGCTTGCGCTCGGAAGAGAACGGCACCTCGGCCACGCGCGGCAGCGCCCTGACCAGGTCCGGCTTGTCGAACCCGAACCGGCTCGCCGCCACGACGAGCGCGCCCTCGGTCGGGTCGCCGATGTAGCGGTGCCGGCCGTCCGCGCCCAGTTCCAGCTCGGCGTCGTTGCACAGGGCGCCGCCGGCCAGCAGCAGTTCGAGCGCGGGCGAGCCGGCGCCGGCCGCGTCGTCCCGGCTGGTCTGCGGCGTGACCTCGAACCGGCGCCCGGCCACGTCGAGCACGGTCACGGTCATCCGGTTCTCGGTCAGCGTGCCGGTCTTGTCCGAGCAGATGACATCCACCGAACCGAGAGTCTCGACCGCGGGCAGCTTGCGCATCAGCGCGCGCCGCTTGAGCATCCGCTGCGCGCCCAGAGCAAGCGCTATGGTCACGACCGCAGGCAGGGCCTCAGGTACCGCGGCCACGGCCATGCTGATCGCTGTCAGAATCAGCACGCGCAGCTCGGCCGAGTGCCGGAGCAGCCCGACCGCGAACACCAGCCCGACCAGCACGATCACGGCGAGCAGCCGGCCGCGGCCGAGCTGGACCATCCGCCGCTGCAGCGGCGTCGGCTCGCGGTCGACCGACTGAAGCATTTCGGCGATGCGCCCGAGCTCGGTGTTCATCCCGGTGCTGGTGACGACCAGGGCGCCGCGCCCGGCCACGACCGCCGTGCCGAGGTAGACCATGTTGCGCCGGTCGCCCAGGGCCCGGTCGCCCTCGGGCAGCGCTTCGGCCGTCTTCTCGACCGGCTCGCTTTCGCCGGTGAGCGTCGCCTCCTGCACCCTCAGGTTGGCCGCCTCAAGCAGCCGGCCGTCGGCCGGCACCGCGCTGCCCGCCTCCAGCAGCACCACGTCGCCCGGCACCAGCTCGCGCGCCGAGGTCTCGACAACGTGGCCGCCGCGCCGCACCCGCACCACGGGCACGGCGAGCGACTTGAGCGCCTGCATCGCCCGTTCGGCGCGGTACTCCTGCACGAAGCCGAGCACGCCGTTGAGAACGACGATGACGGCAATGACCGCGGCATCGGTGTACTCACCGAGCAAAACCGACACCACCGCCGCCCCGATCAGGAGCAGCACCATCACCGACGTGAACTGGTCCTTGAGAATCGCCAGCGGGCTGCGGCCGCCGCGTTCGATGAGCGCGTTCGGGCCGTGCTCGGCAAGACGGCTAGCCGCCTCGGTCGGGTCGAGTCCGGCCGCGCTGCTCTGCAGCCCGACCAGCGCGGCATCGGCCGACTGGGCGTACCAGCACTCGGACGCGTTACCCCTCTTGTCCGTGGGTTTCACGGTGTCAATGAAGCTCGGTCCGGCGGCGCTACTTGACCGGAGTTGAGGGCGGCTGCGCCCCGCCGCGCAGCGCCTCGGCGACCACGGCCAGCGAGCTGATGACGCCCGAGGCCTCGTACGGTATGAACATCTTGGTCGCCTTGCCCTCGGCCATCTTGGCCAGCGCCTCGAGGTACTTGATGGTTATCAGGTCGCGCGTCGGATTGCCCTTGTGGATGGCCGCGTACACGCGCTCGATCGCCTGCGCCTCGCCCTCGGCCACTGTCAGCAGCTTGAACTTCTCGGCCGTGGCCACGCGCTCGATCGCCTCGGCCTGGCCGGTCGCCTCGAGCACGCGCGCCTGCCGCTCGCCGTCCGCCTTGAGAATCTGGGCCTGCTTGTGGCCCTCGGCCTCCAGCACGGCGGCCCGCCGGTCGCGCTCGGCCTTCATCTGGCGGTGCATCGCCTCGGTCACGTCGCCCGGCGGCTCGATGCGCTGCAGCTCGACGCGGGTGACCTTCGCGCCCCACTTGTCGGTCGCCTCGTCCAGCACGTCGCGCAGCTTGGCGTTGATGCGCTCGCGCGAGGTGAGCGACTCGTCCAGGCTCAGGTCGCCGATGACGTTGCGCAGGTTGGTCTGGGCCAGCTTGATTGTCGCCAGCCGGAACTGGGCGACGTTGTAAAGCACCCGCACCGGGTCGGTGACCTCGTAGTAGATGATCGCGTCGACCGTGACGGTCGCGTTGTCCTTGGTGATGACCTCCTGCGGCGGCACGTCGACCACCTGCTCGCGCATGTCGACCTTTATCAGCCGCTCGAGGAACGGCAGGATGAAGTTCAATCCGGGCTGGACCGTGCGCTGGTACTTGCCCAGCCGCTCGACACAGGCCCGCTCGTAGGGCCGGACAATCTTGATGCCCAGCAGGGCAAGGAAGAACACGAAGATCGCTATCGCTACAATCACGACTCACTCCTCTCCTCGGCCGGCTCCACGACCAGCCGGGTTCCGCTTACCGCAATCACTCTGACCGTCGCGCCGGCCTTGATTGGCGCGGCCGATTCGGCCCGCCACTCCTCGCCCAGCACCGAGACCCGGCCGGCCGCGGGCGGCACGATGTCCGCAACGACCCGGCCGTGCGCGCCCGACAGCCGGTTAGCGCCGACCGGCTCGGGCTCGGGCCGGGTGATGCGCCGTGCGATCCGCTGCGACAGCACCACGAGCGCGCCCGACACCACGACGAACACTGCGAACTGGACATAGAGGTTCGGGACAAGCAGCGCGACGAGACCGGCGACGATCGCGCCGATGCCGAACCAGATGATTATCAGCCCGGGCACGACCATCTCCAGCACGACGAGCGCGAGCCCGACGATGATCCAGAGAGCGGGTGACATCTTGAACATTGCTTCTCCTCAACGCCGCGCGGCCGGCAGCGGCCGGGCGCCGACGCCAGATGATGGGCCGCCAGCCGCGCTTGTCAAGGCTCTGCCCGGCCAAACGGGTACTCGTGCAGCACCGAATACTCCGGCCCTTGCGGCCGCAGCACGCTTCGAAACAGCACTGCCCGCTCGACCTGGAACGGCTCGGACTCGAAGCGCGTGCCGGAAACCTCGCGCACATCGCCCGGCTCGCGCAGACGGCCCAGGGTCAGGTGCGGGCTGAACGGCCTGCGCTCGGGCGTGAAGCCGATACGCTGAAGTGCCCGTACCGCGGCCCGCTGCGCGCCGATGAGCGCGTCGCGCCCCGTGTCGACCCCGACCCAGACGACGCGCGCCCGCCCCGGACCGGGAAACGCGCCCAGGCCGGCCAGCCGGCAGGGAAACGGCGCCAGCCCCGGCAGGACACGGGCGAGTTCGGCATCGGCCGAGCGGACAAGTCCCGGCGCCACCTCACCCAGAAACACCAGGGTAAGGTGCATCACATCCGGCTTCACCCAGCGCACCGCCGGACCGGGCCTCTGGCGCAGTTCCGCCAGCAGTGCCGCGACTTCGGCCCGAACCCTGCCCGGGATTTCGACCGCGAGGAAACAGCGGACAAGCTCGCTCACTCCAGTTCCTCCAGAGCGCGGCGGCACAGGTCGAGCGCGGCCGCGGCACTGCGTTCCCTCACCGCCCTGCGGTCTCCACCCAGTGCGTGCCTCTCGAACCGGGTCACGCCGCCCGCGGCGACCGCAACGCAGACCAGCCCGACCGGCTTGGCGCGTGACCCGCCGCCGGGGCCGGCGATGCCGGTTGTCGCGATTCCCACATCGACGCCCAGCCGCGTGCGCGCGCCCTCGGCCATCTCGATCGCGACCGGCACGCTGACCGCGCCATGCGCCCTCAGGGTGCTGCGCGCCACACCCAGCATCTCGATCTTGGCTTCATTCGAATATGCGACAACCCCGCCGCTGTAGTACTCCGAACTGCCGGGCACGTCGGTGAGCGCGGCGCCCACCAGCCCGCCGGTGCAGGACTCGGCCGTCGCCGCCCGCAGGCCCCGGGCCTTCAACAGGTCGCCGACCACCGCCGCGAGCGACCGCTCGCCGATGTCGTAGACGCTCCGGCCCAGCCGGTGGGCGACACTCCGGCAGCAGCGCCGTACCGCACCGGCATCGGTGCCGCTCAGTACGATGTCGACCCCGTTCGTCGAAGGGTAGAACGCCGGCCTTACCGCCGGGTGCTTCCGCAGCACGGGACCGAGCGCGGCCGCGATTGCCGACTCGGCGATGCCGAACGTGCGCACGGTCAGGCTGTACCGCCGCCTGCTCGCAAGGCGACTGCCGGCCAGGTCGAGTGCGTCAGGCAGGATCGCCTTCATCTCGGACGGAACGCCGGGCAGAAGCAGGACCAGCCGGCCGGCCTGCTCGACGAGCATCCCGGGCGCCATCCCGACCGGGTTGGCCAGCACTCTGGCGCCGTCCAGAACCCGCGCCTGGCGTTCGGCCGGACGCGGCGTTTCTATCCCGCGGCGGCGAAAAGCCGCACGGACTCTCCGCAGAACAACCGGATCGGTTTTGACTCGAAGCCCGAGTGCCGCTGCCACAGCATTAACCGTGACATCATCGCTGGTCGGCCCCAGCCCGCCCATCACGATGACAAGCTGGGACCGGCCCAGTGCGGAGCGCAGCGCTTCACCTATGTCGGCAGGAGCGTCGTGGATGTGGGTCGAGCGCACGAGTTCGTAACCGCGTCCGAGCAACACCCGACCGATGTATGCCGAATTCGTATCGACGACGCGCCCGCTGAGCAGCTCGTCTCCGACCGCAACTATCTCGACCTTGTCCGCTTGATGCGTCATTGGCTAGCCGTAACGCAAGACGGGCAGCAGAAGCAGGATGACTCGCAGCACGAGGTTGGCACAGACTCCGGCAAGGACGTCGTCGACCATCACCCCCCAGCCGCCGGGCAGCTCCTGCGACTTGTTGACGAACGGCAACTTCACGACGTCGAAAAAGCGCCAGACCAGAAAGCCGACCAGCAGACCCAGGGGCGAGACCGGGTTGAGAAAGAATGTGACCAGCGTGCCGACGACCTCATCGATGGTCACGCGGTGCGGGTCCCTGCCCCAGAACCGCTCAAGGTAGGAGGATATCGGCACGCCGATTGCGAACAGCGCGACCGCGGCCAGCGCGTTCCACAGCGGCAGACGGGCCAGATAGTATGCCGGGAACAGCACGAAGAAGCTCGTGAACGTCGCCGGCGCGAACGGGAAGTAGCCCGTGAACAGGCCCGACCCGAGCAGGGCGGCAAAGACAAAGCGCGCGCCCCTGGGGCGCGGCGCTTTGTCGGAAGAGCGGCCTACTTGCGGCGCTTGCTCGGTAACACCTGCTCCCATTCGACCACCGAGTTCGCGACCACGAAGATCGACGAGTAAGTGCCGACTACTGTGCCCACGGTCATCACCAGCGCGAAGTCGCGGATGCTCGCCGCCCCGAAGACGAGTAGTGAGAGAGTCACAAACAGCACGGTGAGGGACGTGATAACGGTCCGGCTCATAGTCTGATTGATCGCGGCGTTGCAGACATCGAGGAAAGACTCCTTGCGCATCTTGCGGATGTCTTCGCGGATGCGGTCCGAGACTACGATGGAGTCATTGACCGAGTAGCCGATCATCGTCAGCATCGCCGCGATGAGCGTCGTGGTCACCTCGCGGCCCAGCAGCGCCACGACACCCATCACAATGACTGTGTCGTGAATCAGCGCGAGCACGGCGCCAGTGCCGAAGCGCAGGTCGAAACGGAAGCTGACATAGATGAGTATTCCGACCATGCCGAGCAGCACCGCCAGGAGCACCTTGCCCTGCAGCTCGCGCGAGACCTGCGGCCCGACCGTGTCCTCGCTCAGGATCTCGAAGCTGTTGCCCGGGAACGAAGTCGCGAATTGGCGAGTGAGCATGGTGGAGAACGTCTCGCCGCCGGCGAATTCCTTGGGTTTGACGCGGATCAGGAAATCGCCCTCGTCGTCACGCTGCAGACCGGCATTCGGCTCGCCCATCGCGGCCAGCGCCCCACGCAGTGCCTCGGTCGTCACCGGCTGCGTGAACCTGACCTGGACGAAAGAACCGCCTGTGAAATCGACCCCGTAGTTGAATCCGCGGATCAGTATCACCGCGATGCTGGCGGCAAGCAGCAAACCGGACAGGATGAAGAAGGTGCGGCGCTTGGCCACGAACGGTATCTTGGTGTCTCCGATTAGTCGCATATCATATCCTCAGCTTCCGGACCTCAAACCGTGCCAGCCACCAGTCAAACACCCAGCGCGTCATGAACACCGCCGTGATGATGTTTATCACCAGGCCGGTCACCAGCGTGATTGCAAAGCCGCGAATCGGCCCGGAACCGATGAAGTACAACGCTATGGCGGTGATGATGGTCGTCGCGTTGGCGTCGACAATCGTCACCAGCGCGCGGTCATAGCCGGAATCGACCGCCGCCATCACGGTCTTGCCCCACTTCAGTTCTTCGCGGATGCGCTCAAAGACCAGCACGTTGGCGTCCACCGCCATACCGACCGTGAGCGCAATGCCGGCCAGACCGGGCAGCGTCATCGTCGCCCGCAGCCCGGACAGCACGGCCAGCAAGAAGATGAGATTGAAAACAAGGGCGATGTCGGCCAGCAGGCCGCCGACCCCATAGTACACGAGCATGAAGATAACCACTGCGACAGCGCCGATCAGCGCGGCGATGATGCCGCGCCGTATCGAGTCGTTGCCCAGCGTTGCGCCGACCGACCGCTCCTCCACGATGTTCACCGGTGCCGGCAGCGCGCCTGACCGCAGTACGATAGCCAGGTCCCGCGCTTCGTCCGGGTTGACCTCGTTGGTAGTAATCATCGCGTTGCCGTCCGGGATACGGGACTGTATCACCGGCGCTGATTTCACCACGCCGTCGAGAACAATGGCCAGCCGCCGGCCGATATTGCGTCCCGTGACCTGACTGAACGTCGCCGCGTCTCTTCGCTCAAGCTTCAGGCTCACAATCCAGGTGTTGGCCAGCCCGGCTTCCGAGCCCTGGTAGGGAGCGGGCCGGGCGTCCTTGATCGCCGAGCCGAGCATCTCGGGTTCGGCCTTGAGCACGTACAGCCGGCGCACCCGCCTGCCCTCGTGGCGTTCCTGCGGGCCGAACAGCAGCTCGTAGCCTTCCGGCCAGAACTGACGCGAGCGCTCGTACACCCGTCGGAACTCCACCATATCGGCCTCGTCGACGCCAAAGTCGTTGCCCACGGTCTGTATGTAAGAAAGGAAGCTGCCTTCCTCTGCTTCGTCGCCGATAGCAACACCAGTATCACTGGTCACTGCCGCAGGAGCGGCTTCTGTGTCGGCCGCGGTCGTCGGCGCGGCCCGCAGCTTCTCGTCGATCGTCTTGAACGCGTCGTAGGCGGCCCGTTCCTCGGACACGAGCTGGAAGCGCAACTGCGCGGTCTGGCCGATGAGGCTCTTGGCCCGCTCCCGGTCGACCCCGGGTAACTGGATGAGAATCCGGTCGCGGCCGACCCGCTGGATGACTGGTTCGAAGACGCCGAACTCGTCGATGCGGTTACGTATCACCTCGAGCGCGCGGTCGCCGGCATCGCGGGCATCCTCGACGCTGAGATTCGTCTTGTCGACCTCCAGCACGAGGTGCATGCCGCCGACCAGGTCCAGACCCAGGTTCAGCGCCCTCTTGTGTACTGCTGTCTTCTGGTCCTCGAACTGCGCAATCTCGACAAGCACCTGGGCGCTGTCACTGCGGCTCGTGGCCCGCGCCAGTTTCTCGTTGAGCGCCTTCTGCTGCATGGGCATGACAAAGTAGAACCGGTAGGTGGGCAGCAGTGCCCACACTGCCAGCACCAATGCGGCCAGAATGACCGCGAATTTGAGCCTGGCGCCTTTCAAGAGTAGACCTCCATTATTCTCTTCATCTCCGTGACCGCCGCCGGCAGGCCGACCTCCACCGCCCGGGCGACGATCGCGAATCCAATGCTGTAACCCTCAGCGATTCCTTCTTCGAGCAACGGCACGACATTCCGGTAGTTCAGCCCGTGCCCGACGTGAACTTCGAGCCCACAGTCCCCTGCAACATGCGCCGCGTCAACCAACTCGGCCAGCAATGACTTGTCCAGTCGTCGGGCCTTGCTGTACCGGTCGGTATTCAGCTCCACGACGTCGGCACCGGCCTTCGCCGCAGCTTGAACCTGTGCCGGGTCCGGTTCGATGAAGGCCGACACGCGCATTCCGGCCCGGCGCAGCCGGCGCACAACCGGCAGCAGAGCTGGGCGTTGCGACACCATGTCGATACCTGACGTGGTGGTTATCTCGGACCTAACTTCCGGCACCAGAGTCACTTGGTCTGGCCTCACCCGCAGGGCTACACGCACCATCTCGGCTATCGCCGCCATCTCAACGGTCAGTTCGGTGCGGATCGTGCGGCGCAGATTCTCGACATCCCTGTCGGAAATGTGCCGACGGTCCTGGCGCAGGTGCACGGTTATCCCATCCGCACCCCCGGACTCAACGAATGCCGCGGCCTGCGCCGGGTCCGGGAAGCTCTCCCGCCGCGCCTGGCGCAGTGTTGCCACGTGGTCGATGTTGACCGAGAGACTGGGCACGATGCTGCGGATTCTAAGAGCCACACCCACGATTGTCAAGGTAAGCTCGGTGCCACTCCGGCCGCATGTTGCCGCCTCGCTGACAGCCCGCAGTTAGTTGACAACGCGTTGACGCATCCTAGAATGACCCAACTCTGCCGGGATAGCTCAGTTGGTAGAGCACGGGACTGAAAATCCCGGTGTCCACAGTTCAATTCTGTGTCCCGGCATCTGCATCGTATTCTGGAGGAGTATTGGCGAAGAGAACCCGTTCGGCTCAGAAGCAAGTCCGCAAGAGCGAACGCCGGCGCTTGCAGAACCGCGTTCGCAAGACGGCACTCAAAAAGGCTCTCAAAGAACTGGCCACGGCCAAGGACAAGACCGAAGCCGCTCAGTTGCTGCCCAGAGTCCAGTCGGTCATCGATCGGTCGGCGCGGCACGGAGTCATCCGGCACAAGACTGCCAGCCGGATGAAATCACGTATCGTGCGCCAGCAGACTGAGAAAGCATAGTCGTCCGACCCTGACCTTCCCGCGGTACCGGTGCCGTGCCAGAGCCCGGTCCCGTTCCATCCAATGAAGATAGCCATCCACGCCGTCTACTACCATCCTGAGGTCGGCGGCATGGAAAGTCATATCAAGGACATCGCTGAGGAGTTTGTCGAGCGCGGCCACCAGGTCCACATCCTGTGTGCCGACTCTCTGCCCGGCCTTGCCCCCGAGGAGACAATCCACGGCGTCCGGGTCACACGCGTCCGCTGGTACGGTCGTCACCGGCTGGGTTGGGTGCTCTTCGGTATGCTCTCGGTGAGCCCCTTCCTGCGCATCGCGGCTGACGCTGACATCGTTCACTCCCAGGACCTCGCCAGTGCGTTGGCAACGCGCGCGGCCAAAGCCCGGTTCGGCACACCGAATGTCATCACGATACACTCGTCGCACTTTCTCAAGCTCGCGCCGAAGAAGCTGCTCGGCCCGGCGTTCCGCTACCTCTTTCGGCCAGCCGACCATATGCTTGCCGCCAGCAATGAACTGGCTGATGCTGTGCGCGCGGTGATGCCCGGCCGCCAGGTCGAGTGCTACGTTAACTCGGTGAACACCCGTGTCTTCCGCCGTGTCGCGCCGACGCTGTCCAACCCGGGCAGGGTCCTGCTCGTCTGTCCGCGCCGCCTGGTCGAGAAGAACGGCGTCCGCTACGCCATCGAAGCGATGCCCCACATCCTCAAGGACACGCCCGCCCACCTATACATGGCCGGCCCCGGCCCGCTGCGCGGCGAACTCGAGGACCTCGCTCGCAGGCTCGGCGTCGCGGACTCGGTAACCTTTCTCGGCGGCCAGACCCACGACTCGATGCCCGGCGTCCTCTCGTCGGCCGACGTGGTTGTCATCCCATCGCTGATGGAGGCGACGTCGATCGCCGCGCTCGAATCGATGGCCTGTGAGCGGGTCATCGCCGCATCCAATGTCGGCGGTCTGCCTGAGATAATCGACGAACAGATCGGCGTCCTCTTCCGACCGGCTGACCCGGCCGACATCGCGGCCAAGGTGAAGGTACTGCTCGGGCGCGACCGCGCCGCGATGGGCCGCCTCGCGCGCGAGCGGGTCGAGCGCAACTGGAGCGCTGCCCGCCTTGCCGACCGACACCTCGATATCTACACCAGGCTGCTGGCCGACCGCCCGGCGCGCGGCTGATGGCCGCGAACAGCCCGCCCGTCCCGCGCCGGCCGTTCATTCCGCGATGGCTGCGCAACACGCTCGGCCTTGCGATCGTGGCCGCAACCTTCTACTTCCTGATTGACCGGCTTATCCGCGACTGGCACAAGATTCCCTGGAGCGACCTGCGCTTCTCGGTCCCAATGCTCGTCATTGCCTTTGCGCTGATCTTCTTCGCCTACATTCCCCTCTATGGCTTCACCTGGAAGGTCATACTCGCAGGGATGGATGAACGCATCTCGACGTGGAACGCCATCTCCGTCCTCGCCGTGTCCCAGATGGGTAAGTATGTTCCCGGCAAAGTGTGGTACGCTCTCGGACGCATGTACCTGGCCCGGCGCCACGGCATCCCCGAGGCCAAGACCGCGGTCTCGGCGCTGATCGAGACCGGCTTCGCCCTGCTCGCCGCCGTGCTGCTCTTCGCCCTCGCCGTGCTATTCCTGCCTGCGGCAGGCATACCGGCCCAGACCTACCTCGCCTTCCTGCTTGTGCCGGTATGCCTTGTCCTGCTCTGGCCCCCGGTGCTCAACCGGGTCATCGGCTTCCTGCTCCGCCGCCTGCGCCAGCCGGTCTTCGACGTGCGCCTGACCACGCACCGCGTCGCGGCCATCCTCGCTCTTTATGTCGCGATGTGGCTGGCCCAGGGCTTCGGCTGCTACGCGCTCATCAACTCCTTCTACCCGCTGTCGCTGTCCAAGCTGCCGATGCTTGTCGGCGGCTACGCCCTGTCGTGGATTCTCGGATTCATCGTCCTGATCAGCCCGGCGGGTCTGGGCGTCCGCGAGGGCATCTTCACGTTCGCGCTCGGCTTCGTCCTGCCCGGCCCCATCGCGATAATCGCTGCCCTGCTGTCGCGGATCTGGATCACCCTAGGCGAGGGCCTGACCGCCGTGTTATTCGCCGTGACCATCAGACGCCGAATTCCGGAGGCGAAATGAAAAACAAGTCACATACCCGCGCGCCCGGACCTCTGCCCGCCGCCGCGCCGAGCCTGAGCGACGCGGTCATGAACCGCATCGTCCTGCTCGCGCTGTTCCTGCTGCCGCTGGTGTTCTACGGCAAGTACCTGTTCGGCGACCGCATGCTTTTCGGCACCGACTGGCTCGGCGCCGGCGGCTACCAGATGCGCGAATTCATGGCCCGCTACATCGCCGCCCATGGCACGATCGCATTCTGGATGCCCGGCATCCTGTCGGGCCAGCCCACGCTCGCCGCTTTCTTCGGCGACCTGCTCTACCCGACCACCCTGCTCAGGATGATACTGCCTGTGCATGTCGTCTGGACCTGGACTTTCACGCTCCACATCACCATCGCCGGGCTCGGCACTTATCTGTTTCTGCGCCAGCTCAAGGCCGGCGCCATACCGGCCGCAGTGGCCGGGATCGCGTACATGTTTGCCGGGAGCCTGCTGACTCTGACCTACGCCGGCCACGACGGGCGACTCATCGGCTCCGCCCTTCTGCCGCTCGCGCTCTACTTCCTGCACAAAGGGATGACAACGCACCGGCTCGTTCACTTCCTTCTCGTCGGCGTGACGCTGGCGCTGCAACTGCTGTCCGGGCACATCCAGAAGGTCTATTACACCGGTCTCTTTCTCGTCGCCTACTTCATCTATATGTTCGTCGTTGAAGTCCGCCGCCAGCGGTCCCTCGGACTGGCCTTGCGCCTGTGCCTGATGTTCGGCGCCGGGATGCTGGCCGCGGGCGCGCTGGCCGCGGCCCAGTACCTGCCCATTTATGCCAACATGCCCTATGCCGCGCGCGGCTCGGAACGCGGCTGGGAATATGCCACCTCCTGGTCATTGCCGATAGTCGAGACATTGGACCTGCTCACGCCGCGTTTCTCGGGCGGTCTGGAAACCTACTGGGGCCGCAATCCGTTCAAGCTGCACAGCGAGTACCTCGGCATACTGCCGCTGCTGCTCGCCGCGCTCGCCGTGTTCCGGCGCTGGCGCGACCGGTCCACGAAGTTCCTCACGTTCGGCTTCCTTGGCGCGCTCGTGATGGCCTGGGGCGGCAACACCCCGCTCTACCGCATCCCCTACCACCTCTTCCCGGGCGTCAGCAAGTTCCGCGGCCCGGCAATGATCTTCTTTGTCGCCGCGTTCTGCATCGCCGCCCTCGCCGGGCTCGGCCTTGACTGGCTCGTCCAGTCACACAAGGACCAGGAACGGCGCCGGGGTACGCGCACCGCTGTCGTCGCAGCGGCAGTCCCGCTGGCCCTGCTGCTGCTCTTCGCCGCACTGCGCGGCCCGCTCGAGGAGCTGCTGCGCTCGGCGACGATTCAGAGCGAGGCCAGGTTCGCGGCGCTCTCGGCCAACTACCCCGGCCTGCTCGGCGGCCTGGCGCTGGCAACGCTCTTCGCCGCGATTGGCTGCGCCATCGTACTGCTGCTGCTCAATCGCCGCATCGGCCTGCTCGCCGCCGGCGTCGCGGCCGCGCTGCTGACGACACTCGACATCGGCCTGTCCCTGAACCTGTGGAACGAGAACCGGGGCTACATCCGCGGCGTGCCGCCGCCGCGCGAGTACTTCGCCGACGACGAAGCAATCGCCTTCCTCAAGAGCGATACCGGGCTCTACCGTGTCCTGCCGCTTTACTACGAGAAGTCCGACGACGGCCGGCTGATGGGCGCGGGCATCCAGAGCGCGGGCGGCCAGATGCCCAACCCGCTCCAGTCCTACCAGGACTTCACCGGCGCCGGCACCAGCGTGATGTTTGCGGCCGGCAACCTGATACACCCGGCGTTCGCCAACCTGCTCAACATCCGCTATGTCATCAGCCTGGCGCTGCCTGACGACCCCTCGCGCTACGACGAACGCAGCCGGCAGGTCATCGAGCAGCTGCGCTACCTGTTCAGCGACCCGCGCTTCCGCCCCGTCTTCATCGGACGGCAGTACGCGGTCTACGAAAACACCCAGGCCCTGCCTCGGGCTTTCCTCGCGCCCTCCGCCGAGGTCGTCGGCGGCACCGACGCTCTTCTGTCCCGACTCCGCGCACCCGGGTTCGACCCGGCGCGCACTGTTCTGCTCTACGAGGACCCCGGACTGCCGGCCGCTGCCGACACCGCCTCACCGGGCACGGCCGCGGTGACGCTATTCGACCCCAACCGCGTCACGGTCAAGGTCTCGGCGCTCGCGCCATCCCTGCTGGTGCTGAGCGAAAACTGGCACCCCGACTGGCGCGCCACGGTTGACGGAAAGGACGTCAAGGTCTATCGCGCGTTTCACACCCTGCGCGCGGTGCGTGTCGACCCGGGCGAGCACGAGGTGACGTTCATCTACTCCTCTGCCAGCTACCGGCTCGGGTTGATCCTGTCGCTCGGCGCGCTGGTCGCGGTTCTTACGGTGCTCGCCTTCGAAATCGTGCGCGCGCGGCGCCGTCGCCCTGTGCCGGCGTGAGCCGAACGCAAATTCTCTCTTGACATGCGAACACCGCAACCTATGATGAACCGTTACAAAGGAGGTCTGATGGCTTGCATGAAACGTGGAGTCAAGAAGACTGCGAAGAAAGCGGTCAAGAAGGCTCCGGCCAAGAAGGCGAAGAAAGTCGCCAAGAAGAAGTAGCCCGCATCGGGCTGCGCAGGGGGGCATCGCGCCCCCCTGCGCTTTTTCATGCCTGACCTCGGCTCGATTCCGCAGCTGTTCAACCTCGACAAACTGGCGGCATTGCCTGACCGGGCCAGCCCCGACGTCTGCGGCATTGAAGGCGCGGCTCGTGCCGGCTTCCTCGCCGCGCTCTCCACGCGCCTCGAGCAGCTGGTCGTTGCAGTGTTCGATCGTGAGGCTGACGCGCGGGCTGCAGTGACCGACATCGAGGTGCTCGCGCCGGGACTGCGCGCCGCGCTCTTCGAGCCTGCCAGTGCCGCCCTGCCCGCGACTCTGCGCGAGCTGGCCCGCGGCGGACCGGCCGTGCTCTTCGCAGTCGAGGAAGTCCTGCACGGCCCGGGCCCATCTCTTGACGAACGCCCTGACTCGACGCTTGAGCTGGCGCCGGGAAGGCCCTGTCAGCCGACCGACCTGGCGGCTTGGCTCGAAGCCAACGGCTATGAGCGCACCGACCTTGTAACCGAGCCGGGCGAGTACGCCGCGCGCGGCGGCATCGTCGACGTCTTTTCGGACGACGCCGAGTTGCCGCTGCGCATCGAGTTCGGGCCTGACGGCGTCGAGTCGCTGCGCCGCTTCGACCCGCTCTCTCAACGTTCCCAGTCCAGCGCAGAGCAGGCCCGGCTCACGACGCGCGTCCCGCCCGCGCGTTCCGATGCCCCGGCCGCGACCGTCATACCTGAGGGCGCGTACGTCGTCGGCGAGCCGGGCTGCACCACGCTCACCCCGAACGCTGTCATTCACCCCGGCACCGGCACAGGCGTCGACTTCGGATTTCGCCCGGCCCCGAACTTCCTCGGCAACACAGGCCTGCTTCGGTCCCAGCTTGAGACCGCGGGAGGCCGGTGGCTTGTCACGGCCTCATCCGACCACCAGATGGAACGGCTGCGCCGGCTGCTCGGCGACCGGCCGGCGTTTGCGGCAGCCGCGCTCTCGCGCGGGTTCGTTCACGAACCGTCCGGTCTCACGCTGCTCACCGAAAGGGAAATCTACGGCGCGCCGGTCCTGCGCGCGCCGCGCCGTCGTTTCAGAGGTCTTCCCCTCGACAATCTCGTCGCGCTGCGGCCGGGCGAGCACGTCGTCCACGTCGACTACGGCGTCGGCCGGTTCGAGGGCACGAAGAGAATGAGCGCGGCCGGCATCGAGAAGGACTACCTCGTCGTGCGCTATCACGGCGGCGATCGCGTCTACGTTCCGGTGGAGAACATCGGACTGCTCGACCGCTACGTCGGTTCCGACGAAGGCTCGCCCCAGCTCGACCGGCTCGGCGGCCGCTCCTGGCTCCACGCAAAGGCGAAGGCCGCGCGCTCGAGCGTCGACTATGCCGGCGAACTCCTTGACCTCTACGCCCGGCGCTCGGTCGCGCCCGGCACGGCCTTCCCGCGCGACGGCGCGTGGGCCGAGGCGGTCGAAGCCTCCTTTCCCCACGACGAGACTCCGGACCAGCTTGCCGCGCTCGATGCGGTGCGTGCCGACATGGAACGCGCCCGGCCGATGGACCGGCTCGTCTGCGGCGACGTGGGCTACGGCAAGACCGAGGTCGCTCTGCGCGCCGCGGTCAAGGCGGTGGCCGGCCTGAAACAGGTCGCCCTCCTCGCCCCGACCACGATCCTCTGCTGGCAGCACTACACCGGCTTCACCCGGCGGCTTGCCGCGCTGCCCGTGCGGGTCGCTATGCTCTCGCGCCTGGCCGACTCCGGCGCCCAGGCCACGGTGCTTGAGGGACTCGCCAGCGGCTCGGTCGACATCGTCATCGGCACCCACCTGCTGCTCTCTCCGCGCGTCCGGTTCCGTGACCTCGGGCTCGTCATCGTCGACGAGGAACAGCGCTTCGGCGTGCGGCAGAAGGACCGACTGAAGCAGCTCCGCGCTTCGGTCGACGTGCTCACGCTCACCGCCACGCCGATACCGCGCACGCTCTACATGGCGCTGGCCGGTCTGCGCGACATCACCCAGCTCAGCACACCGCCGCCGGGCCGGCGCGACATCGCCACCGACGTCGCGCCGTTCAGCGACGCGCTCGTGCGCGAGTACGTTCACCGCGAACTCAACCGCGGGGGCCAGGTCTTCTTTGTCCACAACGAAATCCGCGGCATCGACCGGGTCGCGGCCCGGCTCGCGCGGCTGCTGCCCGAAGCGCGCATCGCGGTCGCCCACGGCCAGATGACCGGCCGGGCGCTCGCGCGCATCTACTCGGACTTCGCGGCCGGCAGGAGCGACATCCTGCTCTGCACCGCGATAATCGAATCGGGCGTGGACCTGCCCAACGTCAACACCATAATCGTCGACCGTGCCGACCGCTTCGGTCTGGCCGACCTGCACCAGTTGCGCGGCCGGGTCGGCCGGTCGGCGCTGCAGGCCTACGCGCTCTTCCTCGTGCCCGACGACCGCGCGGTCACGCCGGACGCGCGCAAACGGCTCTCGGCGCTTGTCGCCTACTCTCGTCTGGGGTCCGGGGACCGGCTCGCGGTGCGAGACAGGGAAATCCGCGGGGTCGGCAACCTGCTCGGCACCGAGCAACACGGCCACATCGCACGCGTCGGGTTCAACCTCTACGCCCGGATGCTGAAGGAATCGGTCGCGCGCGCCCGGGGCGAGACCATCGCGCCCGAACCCGAACTCGCGCTCGACGTCCGCGCGGCTCTGCCGGTCGAGTACGTGCCCGACGGATTCGAGCGCGTCGCCATCTACAAACGCCTGCTTGGAGTCGCCTCACTCACCGAGGTCGACGACCTGCGCGCCGAGATGGCCGACCGCTTTGGCCGGCCGCCCGCCGCGCTCGACGACCTGCTCGACATCGCCCGGGTCCGCGTCCTCGCCCGCCGGGCCGGTGTCGAACGGGTCAGCCTCAGGGCCGGCAAGGCCACGGTCACCGGCCCGGCCGGTACTGCCCGGATCGAAGGCGGCATCGGCGCGCTGCTCGAGTGGCTCGGGCGCCAGCCGGCCGCAGCCTGATTGTCTCTAGGGAAACTCGACTTCGACCGACCGGCCCTCGCCGGTAACGGCGAGTCGCACGCGCACCGCGTCGCAGGGCAACCCGTTCCCGAGCCGCTCGGCCCACTCCAGAAGACAGACGCCGTCGCCGCCGAAGTACTCGTCGAGCCCGATACGCTCGACCGCTGCTGAACCCTCCAGCCGGTACAGGTCAATGTGATAGACCGGCACCCTTCCCCGGTACTCGGTCACGATGACGAACGACGGACTGCGCACCGTCTCGGTGACGCCCAGCCCGGCCGCGATGCCCTTGATCATCGTCGTCTTGCCGCTGCCCAGGTCACCGAATAAGGCAACCACGTCCCCGGCCTTCAGCCGTGGGGCCAGAGCGCGGCCGAGCTCAACCGTCTCGGCCGCGCTCCGTGTTGTCGTGCGCTCGACCGGCAACGCTAGACGAGCTCGAGGCTCAGCGCGGTCGCCTCGCCGCCGCCCAGGCAGGCGGTCACGAGCCCGGTCTTCAGGCCGCGCGCCATCAGCTCGTGGATGACTGAAACGATGATGCGCGCGCCTGAGCAGCCGATCGGGTGGCCCAGCGCTATCGCCCCGCCGTTCACGTTGACCCGGTCCCAGTCCCAGCCGAGCGCCTTGCCGTCGGCCAGGGTCTGCGACGCGAACGCCTCGTTGATCTCGATCAGGTCGAAGTGGTCGATGCCCACGCCCTGCACCGCCAGCAGGTTCTTCACCGCGGTGATGGGCGCGAAGAACAGCATCTTCGGCTCGACCGTGCCGGTCGCGTAGGCGACGACGCGCGCCAGCGGTTTCAGGCCGTTCTCCTTCGCGTAACCGCCATCGCACAGCACGACCGCCGCGCCGCCGTCGTTGATTGAGGAAGCGTTGCCCGCGGTCACGGTGCCGTCCTTGGTGAACACCGGCTTCAGGGTCGACAGCTTCTCGAAAGTCGTATCCGCCCGCGGCCCCTCATCGGTATCGATGACGACCGGCTCGCCCTTGCGCTGCGGGATGCTCACCGGCGTTATCTCGGCCTTGAACTTGCCGGCCTTGATCGCGGCCGCGGCCTTGGCGTGACTGCCCGCGGCCCAGCGGTCCTGCTCCTCACGCGTGATACCGGCATGCTTGGCCGTGAAATCGCCCAGCTCGCCCATGTGCACGTTGCCGAAGTAGTCCCAGATGCCGTCATAAATCATCCCGTCCTGCAGCTTGGCATCGCCCATCTTGTTGCCGCCGCGCAGCGTCTTGAGGTAGTACGGCACGTTCGACATCGACTCCATGCCGCCGGCCACGATGACCCTGGCGTCCCCGGCCTTGATCATCTGACAGGCCAGCGCCGCGGTTATCATCCCGGAACCGCACACCTTGTTCACGGTCACCGCCGGTGTCTCGTTGGGCAGGCCGGCGTGAATCGTCGCCTGCCGCGCCGGGTTCTGGCCGATTCCGGCCGGGCAGACGTTCCCCATCAGCACGCCCTGCACGTCGGCCGGCTTCACGCCTGAGCGCTCGACCGCAGCCCTGATCGCCGCGGCCCCGAGGTCGGGCGCGCGCAACGACGCAAAGCCGCCGAGGAACCGGCCGATCGCGGTCCGCGCGGCCCCTACGATGACTGTGTCTTTCGCTTTGCCGATCGTCATGTCAGTCTCCTTTCAACATTTCCGATGTCCGATTTCCGATCTACGATCTCATCCGTTGGCCTTCGCAGTCCTGCGTGCGGTCACGAAAATGGCCACGATCTGGTTTGCCTCGTCGAGCAGGCGCCCGACCTCGACGGGCTGAGGCACGTTCAACTCGCTGAGCAGTTCCAGCCAATACGCCGACTCATCCGCCTCTTCCTCGACCACGCCCAGCCTCGCAATGAACTCGCGCTTCGAGCGTGACCGGCAGGCGGCGCGGTAGTTCGCCCCGATTCCCGTCGCCGACCTGACCAACTGCGTCGCTATGACCCGGAACTCTGGCCGCGCCGGCAGCTTCGCCGCCATCCGGATGACATCAAGGGCAAATCCCTTCGATCGCCCCAGCAGCTCAGCTCTCGTCAAGCGCCGACCTTCAGATCAGATCGGAAATCGGCGATCGGAGATCGTAGATCATTTGCTCCACGCGGGCTTGCGCTTCTGCAGGAATGCCGCCGTGCCTTCTGCCGGCTCTGACGTTCCGAAGCACACGCCGAACGCTTCGACCTCCATCGCGTTGCCTGCCCCGAGGTCGCAGTCCAGCCCGCGATTGATGAGTGTCTTGGCCAGCCGCACCGCGGTCGGACCCTTGCTCGCGATCTTCTGCGCCAGCGCGGTCGCGGTCTCGATCAGCTTGTCCGCCGGCACGACCTTGTTGGCCAGCCCGATGCGCAGCGCCTCGGCCGCGTCAATCGCGTCGGCCGAGAAGATGAGCTCCTTGGCGATGCCCGGCCCGACCAGCCGCGCCAGCCGCTGGGTCCCGCCGAAACCCGGAATCAGCCCGAGGTTCACCTCGGGCTGGCCGATCCTGGCGCCCTCGGCCAGGATGCGGATGTCGCACGCCAGCGCGACCTCGCAGCCGCCGCCCAGCGCGAACCCGTTGACCGCGGCAATCACCGGCTTCTCGACCGCGGCCAGCTTGCCCAGCGCACGGTGGCCGTTCTGGGCGAACGCGCGCGCCTTAAGCGGGGTGAACTCCGACATCTCGGCGATATCGGCCCCGGCCACGAAAGCCTTGCCTTCGCCGGTCAGCACGATGACCATCACGTCGGGCTCAGCCGCGAACCAGTCCACCGCGCGCTCGATCTCCAGCACCACCTCGGTGTTCAGCGCGTTCACCGGCGGCCGGTTGAACTTGAGCCAGCCGATGCCGTCGGCCTTGGTCACAATCAAGTGTTTGAAATCCACTAAGGCCTCCTGTTGCAGCCCGACTGCCGGGCCGTCAATGCCAATATATGGGCAAACCCGGCGCGGGTCAAGGACACGGCCCTCGTCGCCGACCGAGGCCGCCGGGGGAACGGTCCCCTGGACGGTCTCTTGACCGCCCGGCCTCGCGATTCCAACTCGGCTTCGCGCCACAACACATCGACAATGCGGCATTTACCAGACCGGCTCGGAGCGAACCCCCGCTTCACCTCACGAATTCTGTCTGGCCGCCAGCATCATGCATCCGGCTCGGCGCAGGCCGCGCGGCTCCTGGCATCGCCGGCTACTGTTCTTGACTGTCAGGCCCGGCGCAAATAAGCTGACAGTCCAATGGAAGAGCTCGCCAAACGTTTCCGCGAACAACTCCGCAAGAAGGATTACGACAGCCTCGAGGGCACTTGGCTTGAGATGATCGAAGCCGGCACACCGCTTGATGCCCTGCTGGTCGAGTCCGAGAACGTCGAGAAGTATGCGCCGCGCGCGACAGCCTCGGTGCTGCTGTCGGTGCTGGCCGACTCGCTCAAAGAGGCGAGTCGGTTCGATGACGCGCTCGGCGTGCTCCGTCGGGCCGCCGCGCTCGACCCGGAATCGGCCGAGCTCGCCCACGACATCGCCGACTGCGTCAAGCGCGCCTACGCATCGGTCACCGACCTTGAGGCGATAGTCCACAAGTCCGGGCTCGGCTACGGCCAGTCGCTCAAAGAAGCCCTGCCCCTGCTCGACCGCTACCTCGCGTTTGCGCCCGGCGCCTGCGTCTACGATGCCGACCGCGGCCCTGGCCGCGTGAAGAAGCTCGACCTGCTCCTCGACCGCGTGACAGTCGACTTCGATATGGGCGCTGAGTTGTCCTGGGACGTGACCGCCGCGTCGCGCCGGCTCCGCCCCTGTGCCCCGGACGGCTACTTCTCGCGCCTGCGCACGAACCGCGCCGACCTGCAGAAGCTTGCCGCGTCCGAACCCGGAACGCTGGTGCGCCTGCTCTTGCGCGACACCGGCCGGCCGATGAGCGTGGCCGACATCGGCGCCGGCCTCGCGGGCATCGTCCCGCCGGGCGACTGGGAAGCCTTCTGGAACCGGGCGCGCAGGGATGTGGCGCGCGACCCGCACATCATCTGCCGCACCGTGCCTGCCCGCACCTACGCCTACACCGACACGCCGGTCAGCACCGCAACCGCAACAGCGCGCCGGACCGAGCGCGCGGCGAGTTTCGATGCCGCCGCAGTCGCCGGCTACGACGACGCGAAACTGCTCGCCGCCTACGAGAAGCTCCGGACCTTCCCCGAGCGCAAGGCCCTGCTTGAGGCAGTGCGCGCGGCCCGGCCCGCCGAGTGGGACAAGGTCTACGCGATGCTCTTCCGCGCCGGCCGCGACTCGCGCGCCGCCTCGGCAATCGAGAAGGCCCTCGCCGAGGCACGGCCCGATCTCTGGCAGGGCCTGCTCGAAGGCGTGCTCACCGGGTATCGCCAGTACCCGGACGCCTTCCTCTGGCTGGTCGAACACACCGACCGGCTGGGCGTGACCGGACCCAAGGGAGTGGTCGTGCGGCTGCTCGACCTGCTCGAATCACCGGCACACCGCGGCTACTGGACAAAACTGCGCAACGCGATGACCGCCCGTGACTACGCGCTCGTGCGCGCCGCGCTGGACACTATGGACCGCGCCGAGGCCGAGCGGCTGATGAACCGGAGCCGCGCCGTGGCCGCGCTCGAGGGCTACCGCGCCGACGAAATCGCCGCGCTGGTAACCGCGAAGTTCCCCGACCTCGAAAAGGACCGGGTCGACAGCTTCATCTACTCCACGCCGGCCGGCATCGAGCGCGCCCGCGAAGAACTGCACCGGCTGACCGAGGTGGACCTGCCCGCATCGGCCGAGGAAATCGCCCGGGCCCGGGCCCACGGCGACCTGAGCGAGAACTACGAGTACAAGGCGGCCAAGGAGAAGCAGGCCCGGCTGATGGCGCGGATGAACCGGCTGCGCGACGAACTGGCCCTTGCCCGGCCTATCCAGCCCGGCGACATCGACACCGGCGAAGTGTCAATCGGCTGCCGGGTAACGCTCGAGGACCCGACCGGGGCCGAGGTTGTCTACTCGATACTCGGGCCGTGGGACTCGGACCACGAACGCGGCATCATCTCCTACCTCTCGCCCTTTGCCCGCCTGCTGATGGGCCGCAAGCCGGGCGAGCGCGTCGAGATGGAAGGCCGGCCCTGCACCATCCGCGCGATCGAGCCAGGCCTTTCCTGATGCCCCGCGTCCTGACATTTGACCGCGGCGCCGTGGTTCCCGAGCACATCGACGAGGCCGCTGAGCTGCTCGCCTGCGGCGCGGTCGCGATCTTCCCGACCGAGACGGTCTACGGCATCGGCGCGGCGATCGACCGGCCCGAGGCAGTCGCGCGCGTTTTCGCGCTCAAACGCCGCGACCCGGCCCTGCCCCTGATGGCCCACTGCTCCAGTCCCTCACAGCTTGCCGGGCTTACTGACAGCGTACCCGAAATCGCGCGGCGGCTCATCCAGTGCTTCTGGCCCGGCCCGCTGGCCCTGGTCTTCCGCAGCTCCGGGCGCGTGCCCGCGGTGGTCACCGGCGGCAACCCGACCATCGGCGTCCGGATGGTCAGCCACCCGGTGACTCAGAACCTCATCGCCCGGCTCGGCCGGCCCATCGCCGGCACCAGCGCGAACATCCACGCTGAACCGGACACGGCCGAGTTTGAGCGCCTCGACGGACAGCTCGTCGCCTCGGTCGACCTCGCGCTCGACGCCGGGGTGTGCGGCTCGGGCCGCGCCTCGACCGTGCTCGACTGCACCGGCGAAGAGCCGCGGCTGGTCCGCCCCGGCGCGGTGCCGGTCGGCGAGCTTGAGTCGGTAATCGGCCACGCCCTCGCGCGCTAGCGTCGCTTCATCAAGCCGAGCCGGCCCGCAGGCCGGCTCCTGTCTTGCTGATTGACCTCTGGTTTCTGACCGCTTCCTAGTATCTGTATTGCAGCTTGAGGTCGAAGTCGACTCCCTGCTTGTTCTCGCCCGGCGTGCCTCTGTAGTTCTCGGCCCGCCACAGGGCGACCGAGGCCTTGACGAACAGGTCCTTGCCGACGCGCGCCTCGGCGCCGGGCGCGATGCGCAGTGTCTTCTCGACCTCCTCGACGATGTTGCCCAGGCTGTCCAGCGCCACGGCCGGAAAAGAGCGCGGCAGCGTATCGCCGTAGTCGTGGGTCCGGTTGCGGAAATCGCCGCGATTGAGCGCGCCGCGCCGCGTGTAGTCGGCCGCGAGCTCGCCGCGCAGCCAGTCCAGCGGCGTGTAGGTCGCCACGGCCAGGGCCCGGTCCGCATCCGGCCCGAGCGGATGCCCGAGAGGGACAAGGCAGTTCTCGTACATCGTCGAGTGAACGCGGTGGTAGTAGGTGAATGCGGTGACGCGGACGTACTCGGCGCGCAGGTCCGCGCTCAGGCGCGGCGCCGCGTACAGCCCGGCCTGCAACCCGACCGCGTTGGGCGCGCCCCGCCGGTCGTTGAACTCGTAGTTGTCGATGAACAACTGGCCGTAGGCCTTGACCGGCGGCAGGTACGCGACCGCGTCGAAGCCCACGAGCAAATTCTCGTCGTGCCCGGAGTTTGCCACGCTGAAGTAGATGGGAATCAGCGGATTGACCAGCCCGCCGAGCTGAGCGGGCTGGAACGAATCCCACGAACAGACGCTCATCATTGCCCCGCCCAGAGTGACGCGCCGCAGCAAGGACACCTCGAGCCGCTGTGCCGACAGCAGCCGCGGCCGCATGCCCCAGCGCGACAGCAGCGCGGTAAAGCCCGTGAACCTGAAGTTGCGGTAGGCTGCGGAGAACTGGAGGTGGTCAAGCGCCGGCGCCGCATCCGACAGCATCACCGAGCTGTGGTATCCCGGTCCCCAGACAAACTCGTCGCGCCCGACCTCCAGCCGCAGCCAGGGCAGCCGGAACGCCAGGTAGGCGAGCTCGTTCTCCACCGTGAGCCGGCCCTGCCACGGCAGCACCCGCTTGCCCGGGATGTGCCAGCCGGCTGAGTCGCGCGGGACGCTGTCGCGCACCAGTCCCGGATTGAACACCGTGACCTCGAGCCGGTTGTAGAACGCGAAGTCATCACCCGGCCGGTTGTTCATCACAATACCGAATCCTGCCGCCTGGCTGTCGACGCAGGCCCGGGCCCGGGCAAAGCCGTCCAGCCGCGCGCGCGAGCCCGGCACGTCCGGTACCGGGATGCTGGCTAAGGGCCGGCGCCGGTTGGCCCACGGCTCGATCAGCTCGTCGGCCAGCTCACGCTCGAGCCGGCGCAGCGCCGCGCGCTCGGCCGTGCTCAGGCGCGCGAAGGGCACGAGTGACTCGACCTCGCTCACCCACTGCGCGGCCTGGGCCCGGGTCCACGGCCGGCTCGTGTAGGGCATCGAGCGTATGAGCCCGGCGGTCTTGAGCAGGTCGATGTCGTCGTAGACCCGCGAGTCGGTCGGGATGTGCTCGATGCTTGCGGCGGTGGCAATCGCCACCGCCGCAAGGAACAGCGCCAGGCCCCGCATCGCTACTTGATGATGCCGAGCCAGTCGCGGAGCAAAAACTGCAGCCGGCCGATGAGCAGCGACATCCGCGCCATCACCGTGTAGCCGAACGACGCGCCGAACCCGACCATCAGGTAGACGATGCCGGTCTCGGACGCGATGCGCAGCGCGCCCTTGTGCTCGCGCGAGAAGAAGAAGTAGAGCACCGTGCAGACCACGCCGACGAGCGATATCAGCGCGAACAGAAAGGTGTCCCAGCGCGCGAGCACCGAGGGCACGAGCAGTGTGCCCTGCATCTGGCGCATGATGTTGGTCTGGAACAGCGCCGGTATCGCCGCGCCCGCGGCCCAGCCGAGCACGAACGCCATCGGGAAACGGATGAGCCACGAGACCCTGGGGATGAACCGGGTGAAGTAGAGCAGGCCGAGCACGAACGGGATGATGTAGAGAAGCTGGCCCTGCCCGAAGAGCGGCTGGATGAGGTCAGGCCGCACCGTGCTGTGCCAGGTGATGGCGATCGTGTAGCCGGCCGAAACGCCGACAAAGAGGTGCTCGCAGAGCTTGTAGAACGGGTTGTCCTTCCACAGGAACGAGAAAATGCCCAGCGTCAGTATCGCGGCCAGCCAGGTCAACACACTGGTCGAGATGTGCATCACGCCCTCCTCTTTCTCGTGGCGAAGAAGGCGATGTTGCCGATGAGCACCAGCACCATTATCACCACATGGGCGAGCGACTGCGAGTCCATCGCCGCCACCGCCGGCATGTAGGCCTTGGAATAGCCCGCCTTCTCGACCATCACCTCGTACTCAGCGCCGCCCTTCATACCGGCGAGCAGGCCGGTGAGCTGGCCGGTCTGCAGGAACGGGTAGGCGTCGGCCGCCGACACCGCGGTCACACCAGCCCCGACCCGCAGGCCGTAGCGCGACTGGCCGTACAGCAACCAGTCGTTGTAACCCGGCATGCCCGCCGACAGGGCCACGGCCAGCGGGATGTCGCGCAGCTTGACGACATTGTCCATCATCGGCAGCGAGTCGAGCGGGTGCCCGTAGTGGTCGACCGGGAAGACGTTCTTGATGTTCTCGCCCATCCCGAGAATGACCGCGTCGACCCCGGCTTTCCACCCGAGGTAGACCACGTCCTCGCCGTACTTCTTGTTGTACTCGGGCGCGACCGTCTGCACCGCCATATCGGCAAGGCCGGCGCCGGTTATCCACAGCCCGCACAACAGCACCTTCACGTCCTTCGCGAACGCGTGGCGCATCAGCGCGGTGAGCATCGGGTACAGCTCGGGCATCGAGCTCGGGTCGAAATCCACGGAAATCAGCAAGGTCTTGCCCGGCGGCAGCGCATCCACCGCGTCAAACAGCGCGCGCGCCCGCGGGCCTGAGGTCACGCCCAGGCCGAGCGGCCGCACCAGCGGCAGTATCACCAGCACGGCCATCACGACGTAGATTATCTTGCGGTCAAGGCGCAGCAGGTACTCGAACAGCTTCATTGCTTGCCTCCCCCGAGCCAGCCGCGCTCGATGCCGAGGATCACCTTCAGCGATGTCGCTATGCCGCCCAGCGCCACGCCGAAGAGAATCGCCCGCTTGGCCGCCATGTTCGGCACCGAAAGCACCCACTCGGCGATGCCCGGCAGCTTGCTCCACAGGGCCGCGCCGATCGGCACCATCCCCAGCATCACCACAAAGGATGCGACCAGCAGCAGCGCCGCCTCCTTGGTCCGGGCCCGGAACGCCCGGTACGCGGCCGACGCCATGTAGAACGCAAGGATGGCGAACATCGACGCATTCAGCGGCACCAGGATGTTCTCAAAGATGATGCTCTGCAGTATCGAACCCTGCTTGACCCCGCCGAACAGCCCGATGAGCGCGGTCGCCGCCAGCGCGACCAGAGCGACGACCGAGTAGAACCAGCCGGTGCGACGACGCTTGAGCTTGTCGATGTGGTACACGATCAGGCTGCCCGTGCCCAGCACCAGAGCGAACGCGCCGACAATGCGTATCCACTTGGTTGTCGTTTCGAAATAGCCGACCGACACCGGGTGCGGCACGAAGAACTGCACTATCATGCTGATGCCCATCACCAGGCACAGCGCGAGCGGTAGTGTCCGTCTCAAGTCCGCCTCCTAGCTCACCGAAAACAGCCCGAGCACACGCCCGAAAAAGCCCAGACCCGGCACACTCGACAGCAGGAGCAGGGCCGAGCCGATGACGATCACGGCGAGGATTATCGCCTTGCCGTAGTCCTGCCCTTTGAGCGACCCGAGCAGCAGCGGCTCGCGCGACAGGTAGGCCGACGCGGCGTAAAGCTCCTCACCGATAAGCGTGTAGTCGCAGGCCGTGATGAAGAACGGCAACTGGAACACCGAATCGGTGCCGGCGATCTGAATCGCCCCGGTCTGGGCCCCGGTTTCGGCCAGGATGAGCGACTCGGCCCAGAACTCGCCCAGAAAGAAGTTTGTCGCCGGCTTCTCGCGCACCATCAGCCCGTCCACCGCTGCCGCGTAGGCGAACTGCTCCGACGTGATGAAAAAGACGTTGTCCGACCGGAACGCGTCGGGCCGGCCCGCCTTGGTGTAGGCCTCCTTGACCACCTCGCGCACCAGCGTGTAGACGATCGGATCGCGGTTGGGCACGAGCAAAGCTGAATCGTACTGCGCCGTCTTCTTCGCGACCTCGCCGAGTATGTTGATGGAGGCGATTGTCGCGATGCCCGACACGCCGCCCAGGCCCGGCACGTAGACTATCGGCCGGCCCATTTCGGTGGCTCGACCGACCGCCTCGTCTACCGCGTCAAGGCCGGCGATGCGCCGCACGAAAAGGCTCTTTCCCTTGCGCGCCGTTTCGATGAAGTACACGACCAGCGCGAAAAAGACAATCATCGCGACGAGGATATTGACCCGGCCGGTGTTGAAGAACTGGGGACTGGCCGAAACGCCGGCCGACGGTTCGGACCAGGCCGTGTCCGCCCCGGCCAGCGCCCCGACCCGGTAGGTGTAGACCGTGCCGTTCGCGGCCGACTCGTCGAGGTATCCGGTCTCGCCCGCCTCGAGCGCGTCCAGCATCTCGACCGTGCCGTCCGGCGCGGTTCGCTCGACGACATAGCCCTCGGCGCCGTCGACCGCGGTCCAGCCGAGCGTGATGCTGCGACCCTTGTCGTTGGGGGTGTCGTGTGCGTGCAACCCGCTCGGCGCCGCAGGCACCGGCATCTCCGTGGCCGCATCGGTGCCCGGAACCGGCGACTGCAGAGCCACGAGCAGAACCGCCGTTAGCAATACCATCCAGCCTCCTTACTGCCCTCCGCTCGGAGGTTCACTGCAGCGGCAGGGCGTGGACCTGCACTTCGGACAGCCCTGCCGGTACTTCTCGATTGCCGCTTCCAGATCAACGCCGGTCAGCGAGGCCAGGCTCGCCAGCCACGCGAAGACGTCGGCGAACTCCTCGCGCCGGTTGGCCTCGTCGCCGCGGCGCAGCGACCGGGCCAGCTCACCGGTCTCCTCGACCAGCCAGCGGAACGTGCCGTCCGTGCCGCGCCGGCTGTCTCTCTCGAAGTATATTTCCCGGATGAGTCGCTGAAACTCGGCGATTGTCACGTGCTCAGTATCAGCATAGGGGCTGACTAGTCAAGCCGGTTGCTCCGACGTTCGAGCAGCGACACGAACGCTTCGAGTCTTGTCAGCAACCCGGTCTCGCTCGAATGCTCGTCCAGTGAGACGGCGAGGTACGGCATCCGCAGCTCCTCACTCAGTCGCGCAAGCGTCGGCTGGACCACGGTCCCGGGCATGCAGCCGAAAGGCCCGACATGGATGACACCGGCATAGCCGTCCTCGGCGGCGAGAACGAACTGGCCGACCGAATTCTCGTCCTCGCCCCCCACGCAATGCCGCCACCAGCGTCGCGCGGCCTGCCGTGCGCGAACGACCTCACTCTTGTTGAGCCGCAGGCCGTGAAAACCCAGCCAGCGATGCGCGGTCAGGAACGGCTGCGCCTCCACGCCCAGCTCGCCCAGCCGCCTGACAATGTCGAAGGTTATGTAGGGCTCGATCACGCAGTAGCTCTCCCCGATGATGCGCACCCGCCGGGGCGGAGTGCCACGGCGCCGCGGCAGGCGGTCAAGCCGGACACAGGCCGCTTGCGCGACCTGCCTGACCCGCGCGGCTCGGTCGGTCCGGTCTATCGCCGCCATTGCCCGGTCGTGAATCCGGCTGCACAGCCGCCGGTCCTCGGCAGCCGGCAGAGCCCTGCGCCAGCTCGCCTCGACGCGATCGACCGCGCTCGACTTGGTCCAGCCCAGCCGGACCGCCCGCGCGGCGCGAACAGCCGCTCTTGCCCAGGAACCGTTGCTCAACTGGACAGCAGTCTGCACAAGAACGCCCAACCGCTCGCGCCGCAGAAGCAGCATCCGGCACTGATAGCCTTCTTCCTTGAGTATCTCATACTGCAGCGGCCCGTAGTAGCCGTATCGGCACGACCACGACCCGCCGGTGTAGACCAGCGTGTCTGCGCCGGCGTCCAGACAGCGCACCATGTTGCCGAGCGTAACCTTGAAGGGAATACACATCAGCTCCGGCGCCAGCCTGACCCCGGTCTGCACTGCCTCGCTGTCCGGCGGCGGCGGCACGACCGCAGCGCCGCCCAGCTCACGGATGATCGCCGCGATGGGTATGTGAATCGAGCCCATGTAGGGAAACGCCGCCCGCACTAGCGCCTCTTCATCCGGATCACGTCCAGAAACGACTCCAGTCTCGTGTTCAGGCCGGCCTCGCCTGAGTGCTCGTCGAAAAGCAACTGCAGGACCGATATCTCGCGGCCCGAGTCGTGCACCATCAGTCGAATCAGCTCGTTGGTCACCGCCGCCGTGCCGCAGGCGAAGCTCGACACCAGGAGCAGGCCGTCGACGCCCCCGGTTCCGACCATCGCGGCGGCGGCGTGCAACAGGTCGCGCTCGAAGATCCAGTTCGGCATGAACCGCGGCCGCAGCCCATCCGAACCGGGCAGCGCGCCTTCGGCCAGGACCGGCTCGACGCCGTGCCGCCGCAGACGCGCGACCACGTCCAGCGTCAGCAGCGCGTCGTGCAGAAGGTACTCGTGCCCGACCACGCCAATCCGCAGGTGGTTATCCGCGGGCATCGATTCGAGACTGGCGCCAGCCGATGCCCGCCTTGCGCTCGGACTGCTGTCCCGAGACTTGGCTTGGCCGTACGCCTCGCGCCAGCGCTTGCCCTGCCCGAAATCCAGCGCCAGCCGCCGGTAGCCCTCAGCCTCGCTCATCTCGCGCTCGTCAAGCACCAGTTCGACAATGCGCGGCAGGCCGGGCAACAGGGCCCGCGCCATGTCCGGCAGGGCCATCTCCTTGGGACAGCCGAAGAACAGGTCGCGATCGATTCTCCGGCAGTCCATCCGCGGCAGCAGTATGGCATCGACCGAATCCGCAAGCCTGACCAGGTGGCCGATCAAGACCTTGGTCGGCAGGCAGAGCTCGGCCGGCGCGATCCTCACGCCATCGGCGATGTTCTGCCGGTCAGTCGGCGCGGTCACCACCGTCTCCATCCCCAGCCCCTCGACAAACGACCGCCAGCGCTCGAGGTAACGGTAGGCCTGCAGCGCGCGCGGGATGCCGACTCGCATTGGCACGTGCCAATATAGACCTGCACCCTGCTCGGTCAAGGCGATTGCCTCCGGCCCGGATTGGGCTATCATTGCGCGGTGAAACATCAGCTCTCCGGCGAAGACCGGCTCATCGCGCTGATACAGCGCACGATCCGCCGCCGCGGCCGCGTGCCGGTCGGCATCGGCGACGACGCCTGCGTGCTCTCCGGCGGCGTCGTGCTGACCACCGACGCCTATGCCGAGGGCGTCCATTTCGACTCCGGCTATATGAACATCGAAGACATCGGCCGGCGCTGTGCCTGCGCCGCCCTGTCCGACGTCGTCGCGATGGCGGCCGAACCCGAAGCCCTGACCGTGGCGCTGTGCCTGCCCCGGAAGATGACAGCGGACGCTGTGCGCCGCCTGTACCGCGGTATCGAATCGGTGTGCGCGCGGCTCGGAGCCGAGGTTGCCGGCGGCGACATTATCGTTGGCGACCAGCTTGTTCTGGCGCTGTCTGCGGCCGGCCGGGCGCGCAGCCCCCGCCTGCGCTGTACCGCCCGGCCCGGCGACGTGCTCTATGTCACCGGCACCCTGGGCTCGGCCGAGGCCGGCCGCCTCGCTCTCAGCCGACGCCTGCCCCGGACCCGTTATCGCCCAGCGGTCGAACGGCACCTCTGCCCGCTGCCGCGCATCGCCGTGATGCGCCGGCTGCGCGGCGCGATGCGAGCGCTCATCGACACCTCTGACGGTCTTGCCACCGACGCCGCGCACATCGCCCGCGCGAGCGGCGTCGCGGTCGAGATTGACTGCTCTCGCATTCCGGTCAACCAGTCGACCGCGCGCCTCTGCGCGCTGCTCGGGCTTGACCCGCTTCGTTTTGTGCTGACTGCGGGCGAGGACTACGAATTGCTCTTCACGGCCCGACCCGGCCTGGCCCGGATCTGCGCCGGCACCAGAGTCACAGCCATCGGACAGGTGTTGACCGGCAACGGAGTGAAGTACCGGCTTGACGGTCGCCTGAGACAACTGGACTTGCGCGGCTTTGACCACCTGACAGACCAGAAGAATGC
>CBFGIY010000013.1:0-40526 GCA_965648935.1 Caldifarciminota bacterium | reverse complement strand
GCGCAACCCGGGCTACCGACAGACCGCTCTCATTGGCCAGCCGGACCGCTTCCAGCTTGTACTCACGCGTGTAGTTCTTGCGGACTCCGGACCTCGATTGCTCGACCATTCGGTACCTCCGATATGAGTCTACAGCCGCTTTCCCGCGTGTCCTTCATATCGGGGGAAGTCCACCGCGCCTGACTGGTCGCCGGACGGGTACTCCATCTACTGCGCTCGCTGGCCGGGAGAGGGCAGCGAGATTGGCTGGGTCGATGCGTTCTCGGGCGGGTTCTCGCCACTGACGGATGCGACTGCGATGCGCGACAACCCCGACGTCTACTACCAGTCGGTTCTGTGCTCCAATGCCGTGGCCTATGAGCGGGAGTCGCTGAGTCCGACGCTCGGTGACGGGCCGAGGCGAAGGCCCGGGACCGGCATCTGGTTCCTTCGCCACCGGCGGCGTACCGACGGCGGGCAGACAGCCGGCACCTTGGTGTTCGCACTTGAGCGAGCCGAGCCCAACCCGGCCCGGACCGGGCTCACCATACACTGGCAGTTGCCGACGCTGCAGCCGGTCAGCCTGCGGGTGTACAACACGGCGGGCAGGCTGGTGCGGGTGCTGGAGGAAGGCGAGCGAGCGCCGGGCCGGTACTCGACCCGCTGGAACGGCCGGGACGATGAAGGCAGCAGGCTGGCGGCGGGCGTCTACTTCTGCGCGCTGGAGGCCGGCGAGCGCAGGCTGAGCCGAAAGGTCGTGCTGGCGGACTAGTACTGACCCGGTTTCTGTGTGCGGCGGGGTGGATGGCGCCACCCCGCCGCTGTTTGCGTGGAAGCTCGTTCTCACAGCGGCGGGCCTGCGCTGGCTGGCTTGACTGGGGGAGGGGCGGCCAATAGAATACCCCTGCTGAAGTACGCGCCCGTAGCTCAATTGGATAGAGTGCCGGACTACGAATCCGTAGGTTGCGTGTTCGAGTCACGCCGGGCGCGTTTTGCTGGTTGACCGTGGTGCCCGACGAACACTGGATGACTCTCGCCCTGCAGGAAGCCGAGGCCGCCAAGGCTGACGGCGAGGTCCCGGTCGGGTGCGTGATTGTCCACGAGAACCGGGTTATCGGCCGCGGCCGCAACCGCACTGAGGGCCTGCAGGACCCGACCGCGCACGCCGAGATCGTCGCGTTGAGCGCGGCGGCGAGCACGCTGGGCAACTGGCGGCTCTCGGGTGCGACCGTGTACATAACGCTGGAGCCTTGCCTGATGTGCTGCGGGGCGCTGGTGCTGGCGCGGCCCGACCGGGTGGTGTTCGGCGCGAGCGACCCGAAGTTCGGGTGCCTCGGTTCGCGCTACGACATCGCCGCGGACAACCGGTTCAACCACAGGTTCGCCGTCACCGGCGGCGTGATGGCCGAGGATTCGGCGCGGCTGCTCAGAGGGTTCTTCCGGCAACGGCGCAGTGCCGCGGGCAACGGCGAGTGATTATGCACGGAGAGATGGCCGAGTGGACGATGGCGCGTGACTCGAAATCACGTATACCCTTACGGGTATCGGGGGTTCAAATCCCTCTCTCTCCGTTCCAGAATGCGGATGGATTTGGCTGCTCGGCAGCGCGGGTCGCATTCGGACAGAGCAGAGGAGCGACCTGCGGCCTCGCAGAGCACCTCCCTCTCTCTCCGCTTCTGATTCTGAGCAATGCGGATGGATTTGGCTGCCGTGTTGTGCAGTCTGCGTCACACCGTAAGTTATCCGACCGTCTGTCACGCTGACAGGATTGGAGTCTCCCACGAATAGCAGAATCGCCGCTTTCATTTTGGCCGCAGCAGCGCTTTCGGTTGCCGCCGGGACGGCACAGGCCGAGCGTCTGCAGTTGGTAAGGGGCAACCGCCGCGATATCCCGGGCGAGGGGCGGCAGGTCGCCCGGTTCCTGCAGAATTACACGACCCTGCAGGAGGACCAGCCGCCGTTTCAGCGGTTCCGGCGCCGCCCGCTGCAGAATGACATCGAGCGCATCGAACGGCTGCGCCGGGGCGAGACCGACACGGTGCGGGTGCTCTGCCTGCGGGTGGAGTTTGTCGAGGACACGACGCCGCTGACCACGGGCAACGGCAAGATGGACACGCTCGGTTTCCTCTCGCCGGACTCGGGCCTGTTCTACGATCCGCCGCACTTCAAGCGCTATTTCGAGCGCCAGATGGAAGGGTTGCGCAACTACTACCTGGCCCAGTCGCTGGGCCGGCTGTACGTGGACTACACCGTGATGCCCGAGGGCGAGCGCGACTGCTACCAGATGCCGCGCGATATGATGTTCTACGGCGACACGGTCTCCTTTGAGGCGATTGAACTCGGGCTGGTGCGCCTGATGCGCGACGCGCTCAAGATCGCTGACGAGGACCCCGCGTTCCGGTACGCCGACTTTGATGAGGTGATAATCTTCCATGCCGGGTCGGGTCTGCAGTCGGACTTCGGCCTGGCACGCAACAGCCCGTTTGACCTTTTCGCAGGCGAGATTCCTTCCGGCGCGATACAGGCCTACCTGGGCGAGCCCTACATCCTGGTCGATTCGGGCCGCACGCGCATCGAGCAATCCACCATCCTGCCCGAGATGATGCGGCAGGACACGATGTACAACGGCTACACCAACCTGCTCGGGATGGTCGGGCTGGCCGGCACGCTGGTGCACGAGTTCGCGCACCTGCTCGGCTCATATGACCTGTACGACGTCACCGGTGTCACGATGGGCGTGGGCGGCTGGAGCCTGATGGGCTATGGCGGGTGGCTTGGGGACTACGGCGCGGGCGCGCCGCCCGGCGTGATACCCGGTTTCCTTGACGCTTTCCACCGCGTGCATTTCGGATTCATCACGCCGCTCGAGGTGACGGTGCCGCGCGAGAGCGTTCTGGTGTTCGCGGCGCAGATGGACACCGGGCTGTTCGCGGCCCGGTCCGATACTCTGGCACCGACCATAGTGCGCATCCCGATAAGCGCCGACGAGTACTTCCTTATCGAGAACCGTCAGACCGACGTGCTCCACCCGGACACGATAGACGTTGACGTCGAGGACGGCGTTGTGATTGCCGTGGGCGGCAACGAGTACGATTTCTTCCAGCCCGGTTCGGGCCTGTTGATATGGCACATCGACGAGAGGATACTGGCCGACTACGGGCCGTACAACGCGGTCAACATTTTCCCGAAGCGCAAGGGCGTTGACCTGGTCGAGGGCGATGGCGTGCAGGATTTCGACGTGCCCTACTGGCAGAGCCGCGACTTCGAGTACGAGGTGTACGGCTACAAGTTCGACGCGTTCGCCAAAGGTGCGTACAACGACCGGTTCACCAGCGAGACCAATCCCAACTCGGACGGCCATACCGGCAAGACCCACCTGCGCGTGGAACTGCTGGGCGAGGCCGATTCGACCCGGCCGCTCAAGGACACCGTGATTGCCATCCGCATCAACTGGGACCTGTACCAGCGCGGTTTCCCGATTGCCGGTGGCGCCGCGCCGTTCCTTTCAGCCTGTGCCGTGGACCTCGACGGTAACGACAGCCTCGAGATCGTAGCGGCCGATACGATGGGCCGCATCCGGGTCTGGCGGGCTGACGGCCGGCCCTACTCGTCGCGCTGGCCCGGCGCGGTGACCGGACCGATGGCCGCGCCGCCGGCGGTCGGCGATGTGAACGGCGACGGCCGGCCCGAGATTGTCGCGGTGAACAAGCTTGGCCGGGTGCGGGTCTATCCCGACACGGGCGGCGCATCGCTGGCAGTGATGGCGACCGGCGACCGCATACTCGCCGCGCCTGTTCTTGCCGACCTCGACGGCGACGGCGCGCTCGACATCATAGTCGGCTCGACTGACATGAAGCTCCACGCGTGGCGCGGCAACGGGACGGCGCTGCCGGGGTTTCCGATGAGCCTGGGCACGGAAGTGCGAGCCACGGTCGCGGTGACCGACACGGTGCGCGGTCAGGTCGTCGTGCTGACCGGCGACAGCCGCCTGTTCCTGGTCAACCCGGACGGCAGCATCGCGCCCAATTTCCCGGTCGAGTTGGGCATCAGCCCGTTCTACGCGACCGCCCAGCCGCTGGTCGGTGACTTCAATCGCGACGGCCAGCTCGAGATAGCCGTGATTGCCGCAGGCGATTTCAACCACCGGCTGAGCTTGGTTTCGCTCGACGGCACGGTGCTGTACCGCTCGCGCGAGTCAATCCGGCATCCGTTCTACGGCACGCCGGCCGCCGTCGATATGGACGGCGACGGCAGGATTGACGTGCTTGCGGCCTCGATGAACGAGCTGCACGCCTTCGCCCACAGCGGAGCGCCGGTGACGAACTACCCGTTCCGGCGCGACTCGACCTACGCGATACAGGAGCTGGCCGGCAACTGGATAATCACCTACGACGTGTACTTCCGGTTCGTCTCGTCGCCGGCGGTCGCAGACGTGGACGGCGACGGCGCGCCGGACGTGGTCATCGGTTCGCCCCAGTACGGCGTGCTGGCCCTGGACGGCAGGACCGGACGCCTCGTGCAGCGGTTCCCGCTGATGACGACCGCGGCGGTGAGCGCGACACCGCTGGTCGCGGACCTGGACCGCGACGGCGACCTGGAACTGGCCGTGGGCTCGGACTCCGGCATCTTCTATGTCTGGGACCTGCCTGGCCCGGCAAACGGAGTCAAGTGGTCCGGGGCTTACCGTGACCCGTGCCACACCGGTCTGCTGCGTCCGGGCGACCTGCCCGAAATGCCCGGGCCAGGCGCGAATCTGGCGAGCTCGTTCTACCTGTACCCGAACCCGGCCGAGCGCGAGGCGTATGCCCGGTACCGGTTGGGCGAGGGCGCGGCGCGGGCCGACCTGACCGTGCTGAACTTGGCCGGCGAGCCGGTGATGAAGCGTTTTTCGGGTCAGGCCCTTGCCGGACTCGACAACGAAACCGCGGTCGACCTGCGCGGCATCGCGGCCGGGCTCTATGTCGTGCGCCTCGAGGTCGAGGGCGCGGGGCAGAGGGAAGTGCGGTTCGCCAAGCTGGCTGTGGCGCGATGATGCGGTTTCTTGCCGCTATGATGCTCGTTCCGCTGCTTGCGGCGGCCCGGGCACCGGACACGTCGGTTGTCCGGCTGGCCCGGCTCAAGTCGCCCGACAATCCGAGGCCGCTGCCCGACGGGTTCGCGGCTCCGCGCCGCACTGCCCCGTTTCGGGTTCTGCCGGTCTGGCCCGGGGACAGCGTTATCCGGCCCGACTTCCCCTGCAACGATGACACCAGCGGCGGCGGCAACAATCTCGCGCCGGACATCGCGGTCGATGCGGCCGGCCGGGTGCTTCTGGCGTGGTACGACTTCCGCGAGGGCGACGCCGATGTCTGGTACCAGATGCTGGACAGCACGGGCCGGCCGATCGGCGTGAACGAGCGGGCCAATGAAGACGTGGGCCTGGGATGGCAGGGCGAACCGTCCTGCGCGGCCGGTGCGCGCTACCTGATGGCCTGGCACGACCGGCGCGAGATCGGCAACGGCGACCTGTTCGGGCAGGAGCTGGACCAGGGCGGGGGGCGCGCCGGGGCCAACTTCCGCGTGAGCGATTCAGGAGTGCCTGGCGACCAGATTGACTCAGGCGTGTTTGCGGGGCCGGACGGCATGGCGCTCTTCGCCTGGGACGACCGCCGGTTCGGACTCACCGGCGATATCTTTGCCCAGTTCTTCGCCCCGAACGGCGCCCCGCTTGACACGAACTTCCGCGTCAACGACGACCCGCTGGGCGCGGCAAACCAGTACCAGCCCGGGGTAAGCGGCGACAGCGCGGGTCGGTTTGTGGTCGCCTGGATGGACGGACGGGGCCGTAATCCCTATGACTGGAACATCTTCATCCAGCGTTTCGACCGCAACCGGGCGCGGCTCGGCGCGAACTTCCAGGTAACGACCGATGACAGCATTCAGTGGGCGCCTTCAGTAGCCTGCGCGCCGGGCGGCGGTTTCATCGTCTGCTGGGAAGACCGGCGGCGCGGCGAGTGGGATGTGTATGCGCAGGTATTTGATGCGACCGGACAGGCGGTTGGACCGAACTTCCGCGTGAGCGACGATGCGGGCAGCGCGGATCAGTTCGCCTGCGCCGCGGCGGCCAACCGCTTCGGCGAATTCGCGGTCGCGTGGACCGACCGCCGGGGCGGCGGCGACGCGGTGTACCTGCGCCGGTTCGCGGCCGACGGCACGCCGCTCGGGGCGTCGTTGCGGGTGAGCGAGCCGGCCGGGTCGGCAGCGCAGAACCAGCCCGCTGCGGCCGCGGCGCCGGATGGCGGCTGGTGGGTTGCATGGGCAGACCGGCGGGCAGGCGACGCCGACATCTATGCCCAGCGGCTTGACCGCGGCGGCAGCCCGGTGGGCGGCAACTTCCGGGTCAGCGACGACACGGCCAGTTCGCAGCAGCGCGTTTCGTCAATCGGGATGAACACGGCCGGCCGGATTCTGGTCGCGTGGGAGGATGAGCGCAACGGCACGGCCGACATCTATTCGACATTTCTGGACGATGCGGGTCAGCCGCTCGGAACCAACCGCCGCCTGAACGACGACGGGCCGTCCGGCGCGCCGCAGTACTACGCGGCCGTGGCCGGCGGGCAGAACCGGTTCATCGCGGCGTGGTCGGACGGCCGCAACGGCTATCACATCTATGCCCAGTTGCTGGACGGCAACGGCCTGCCGGTCGGCGCGAACTTCATGGTCAACGCCGACGTGCCGGGTGCGTCACAGTGGTACCCTTACTGCTCCGTCGATTCGCAGGATATCGCGACGGTCATATGGATGGACACGCGCCGCGGCGTGTACCAGGTCTTCCGGCGCCGCATCGGGCCGGATGGCAGTCCGCTCGGGCCGGACGCTTCGGTGAGCGACGACTCTGCGGCGCAGGGCATCTACGGTTCGGTCGCGGCCAACCGCGCCGGGGTAACGGTCGCGGCCTGGATGGACTACCGGCGCGGCAACGCCGATATCTATTGTCAGCTCTACGGGCCGGACGGCGCCGCGGTCGGGGCCAACCGACTGGTCAATGAGGGCACCGGGCGCTACAACGGCTATCCGGCCGTGGCCGTGGCTGAGGACGGCGGGTTCGCGGTCGCCTGGGAGGACACGCGCAACGACCGCTACGATGTCTACCTGCAGTTCTTCGACCGGCTGGGCGAGCCGGCCGGGGACAACCGCCGCGTCAACGACGGGCCGTACGAGGCCGATGCCTACGGTCCGAGCCTGGCCTATGACGAGGACGGCCGCCTTGCCGTGATGTTCAATGACGAGCGCGGCGTGCCCGGCTGCCCCGAAATATACTGCCAGCGGTTCCGGGCCGACGGCACGCCGATAAGCGTCAACCAGCGGGTCAGCGACCCGCCGCTTTTCCCGCACAACTCACACTGGACCGTGGGCCAGAGCGTGGCTGCGAGCCGTTCGGTCGTGGCGTTCGCCTGGACCGACAACCGCCGGCGCCGCGGTTTCGACATATTCGCCAAGCTGACCGACTGGGACCTGGTCGGAATTGCCTCGCGGCCGGCCGTGCCAGCCGGCCAGGCTCTGCGTCTGCCCGGCATTGTCCGTCGGGGCCAACCGCTGGATCTGTGGCCAGGCGCGGGCCGGGCGGATGTCTACGATGCTTCGGGCCGGCGTATCGCCTCGGCCAACGACGGGAGGCTTGCCCTCAACGCGGCAGGGGCATACTTCGTCGTTGTCAGAAACGGCGGGCAGGCAACGGCGCGCAAGCTGATAGTTCGATGACGGAGGTACCGGACTTGAAGACACTGAAGATTTCACTGCTGTTTGCGGTCGGTGCGATGGCCGTGGCTGCGGCTGCGCCGGGACGCGGCGCCGCGATACTCGCCTCGGCAGCGTTGCCCGGCAGCGGCCAGTTGCTGCTGGGCGAGCGCGGCCGTGGCGAGGCGATGCTCTGGGTCGACGCCGGGGTGTGGGCCTTTTACGGCGGCTCGATCTGGGCGCGTTCGCAGCGCGAGCGCGATGCGTTCCTCTATGCCGGCCGCGAGGCCGGGGCAGTGACCGTGGTCAACAAGCCGGCGTACCTGCGCGCGCTGGAGCGATACGATAATGCCGAGCAGTTCAATGAGGACGTCCGCCGCGATGCGCGGGCGCGCTACCCCAACAACCCGCAGGCACAGCACGACTACTACCTGGCCAACGGCTACTTCGGCAACGAGGCCTGGGACTGGAGTTCGGACTCGGCGCGCCTTCGCTATTACTCCATCCGCAAGAGCGCGCGCAGCGCGGCTTTGCAGGCTCAGTTTGCGACCGGGGCGTTGCTGCTCGGCCGGCTCGTGAGCGTGGTGGACTGCGCATTTTTCGCGCGCGTCCCGGCTGAAGCGCGGCGGGTTCGCCTTGACGCCCCGGACGACGCGCCCGGCATCGGCCTTGCCGTCGGTTTCTAGGGGAGCCTGCCGGAGGGGCGCAAGCTCCCGGCCTCAAGCCCGTGCAGTTTGACTTCCTTGTTGTCGGTTCGGGCATAGCGGGCCTGTGGTTCGCCCAGAAGGCGGCGCGCCATGGCCGGGTCCTTGTCGTCACCAAGAAGGCCGATTCCGAGTCCAACACCAACTACGCGCAGGGCGGCATCGCCGCTGCGGTTGCGGCCGACGATAACCCCGAATACCACTACGAAGACACGATTGCGTCGGGCGACGGGCTTGCCCGGCCCGATGTCGTCCGGCTGGTGACCGAGACCGGGCCGCGCCTGTTGCGCGAGCTCTACGACCTTGGCGTCGCATTCAACACCTACCGTGACGCGGCCGGGCAGGTACACTTCGACCTGGGCCGCGAGGGCGGGCACCGGCGGCGGCGTATCGTGCGCGCGCACGACTGCACCGGGGCCGAGGTCGAGCGGGGGCTGCTCCATGCGGTACACGCGCTGAACGGGGTGACGCTGCTCGAGGACCACTTCGCGCTCGAGCTCGTGCTTGACGAGGGCGGCGCGTGCTGCGGTGCCCTGCTGCTTGACACGCGCAGCGGCGCGGTCGAGCCTGCGTACGCCCGCGCAACGCTGCTCGCCACCGGCGGGGTCGGGCAGGTCTACCGGCATACGACCAACCCGCGCATCGCCACGGGCGACGGGCTGGCGATGGGTTACAGCGCCGGGGCACAGGTTGCGAACATGGAGTTCATCCAGTTCCATCCGACTTCGCTCTATGGCAGCCGGGAGGGCGACCGGGTATTCCTCGTTTCGGAGGCGTTGCGCGGCGAAGGGGCGATACTGCGCGCGCGCGACGGCACGGCGTTCATGGACGCCTATGACCCGGCGGGCTCGCTGGCGCGGCGCGACGTGGTTGCCCGCGCGATAGCGAGCGAGCTCAAGCGGCGGGGCGACGAGTACGTGCTGCTCGACGCGACACATCTTGACCCGGCACGCATCGCCGAGCGCTTTCCGACCATCACAGCGAAGTGCCGGGAGATGGGCATCGATGTCGCGCTGCAGCCGATACCGGTCGTGCCGGCGGCGCACTACGCCTGCGGTGGCCTGCTCACCAACGACCGCGCCGAGACGAACGTGCCGGGTCTGCTCGCCGCCGGCGAGTGCGCGTGCACCGGCCTGCACGGAGCCAACCGGCTTGCTTCGAACTCGCTCATTGAAGCGCTGGTCTTTGCCGACCGTGCGGTCGAGGCAGCCGCGGCGCGCATGCCGGCGCGGCCCTGCCCGGTCGGGTCACGGCGGCGCGCCGGTTCCCGAACTTGTGACGAGCTGCTGGCCGAGTTGCGCCGGCAGGTGCAGGACGTGATGTGGCAGGGCGCGGGAATCGTGCGCAGCGACCGCGGACTCGAGCAGGCGGAGCAGGAAATCGCCCGAATGACCGAGCGGCTGGCCGCTGCCTGCCCGGCGCTGACGGTCGCGGCAGTCGAGCTTGCCAATCTGCTGGACGCGGCCCGGCTCATCGTGGCCTGCGCCCGGCGGCGCCCCGAATCACGCGGCCTGCACTTCAATGAAGACCATCCCGACAGGAACCCTGACTATCAGAAAGACACGGTCATCAGCAAGACCGACAGCGGACAGCAGGGACCCGGCCGCTGAGGCGCTGCTCGCCGGTTTCGAGGCCTGGCTTCTTGGCGACCGCGGTGTCAGTCGAGCGTCAGCCTCGGCTTACCTGGTCGATGTCCGGCAGTTTCTTTCAGGCGAGCCGGGCGTGGCGGTCCGGCCCGAGACTCTGACACGGTCGGCCGGCGAGGCTTTCCTGGGACGTCTGGGACGCGCCGGCCTGAACCGCAGCTCGATGGCGCGCAAGTTCTCGGCGCTGCGCTCTTTCGGGCGTTTCCTGCAGGACACGGGTCGGCTTGGCGCAGACCCGTTTGACGACATCGAGCTGCCGCGCGCGTCGCGGCGCCTGCCGTCAGTTCTTTCGCAGTCAGAGGTGAGTCAGCTCATCGAGGCCTGTGACGACCCGCAGGACCGTTTCTGGAGCCTGCGCGCGCGGGCTATGGTTGAGACGGCCTACGCCTGCGGGCTGCGGGTGTCCGAACTGCTCGGCCTGAAGTCGGCCGACGTGTCGCTCACAGACCGCTTCGTGCGGGTCTCGGGAAAGCGCGGCAAGGAGCGCGTCGTTCCGATCGGCCAGCCAGCGGTGGAGGCGTTGCGCCGGTACCTCGAGCTTGCCCGGCCCCGCTACGCAGGCCGCAGGGTCAGTCCTTATCTGTTTCTCAATGCCCGGGGCGGGCGTCTTTCGCGGATGGGATTTCACAAGATCCTCAAGAGGGTCGTCGACTCCAGCGGGTTCAAGCGCAGGGTGACCGCGCACACTTTCCGGCATTCGTTTGCGACCCACCTGCTTGAGGGCGGGGCCGACCTGCGCGTTGTTCAGGAGCTTCTCGGTCACAGCCAGATCGCGACGACCCAGATCTACACCAGCGTGGACCGCGACTACGTGCGCGAGGTCCACCGCACGTTTCACCCGCGCGGCTGAATTAGGCGACAGCGGTGCCGAAGGTGCCGCGGACCAGGCGGCCGATGATGCGGCCGCCGGGTATGCTCTGCGCGATCGCGTCGGCCTGGGCCGGCGCGACGAACAGGACGATCCCGATGCCCATGTTGAACGTCCGGTACATCTCCTCGTCGGGTACTGACCCGAGCTCCTGAATGAGCCGGAACAGCGCGGGCGGTCGCCAGGCTTTGCGGTCGATGATGCACGAAGTCTCGTCTGGCAGCAGGCGTTCGATGTTGTCGTAGAAGCCGCCGCCGGTGATGTGGGCGATGGCTTTGATTCGAGGCAGAAGCGGCGTTACCGGCTTGAGATACGAGCGGTGCGGCCGCAACAGCGCGGTTCCAAGCGGTTCGCTGAGGCCGGCGGGGCGGCGGGCGAGGTCAAGCCGGGCTTCGTCAATGAGCACGCGGCGCGCGAGCGAGTAGCCGTTGGTGTGCAGTCCGGATGAGGGCAGGCCGATGGCGATGTCGCCGGGCCTGAGCCGGCGCGCGTCGAGGAGCCGTCGGCGGTCAACTGCCCCGACGATGAAGCCGACCAGGTCAAAGTCTCCCGGCCCATAGATGCCGGGCATCATCGCGGTCTCGCCGCCGACCAGGGCGCAGCCGTTGGCGCGGCAGGCGCGGGACAGGCCGCGGACTATCTCGACCAGCCGGTTCGGCGCAAGGTCAGAGTGGGCGATGTAGTCGAGGAAGAAAAGGGGACGGGCGCCAAGGGTCAGGATGTCGTTGACCGAGTGGTTGACGATGTCGATGCCGACGGTGTCGAACCGGCCCATCATCCGGGCGATGATGAGCTTGGTGCCGACGCCGTCGCAGCTCGCGACAAGCAGGTTGTTCGGGCCTCCCGGAGAGCGGTAGAGCGAACCGAAAAGGCCGATGTCGGACTGCACATCGGGTGTACGGGTGAGCCGGGCAAGCCGGCCGATCGCCCGCTTGACCCCATCCATCGCGTCGATGTCGACGCCGGCGTCGCGGTACAGCACGGCGAAGACTATGGCCGGGGCGGCTGATTGTCAAGCGATGGGCGGCTCCAGCGCTCCGGCCGCGCCAAACTTGTTGACTTGTCGCCCGTTGACCTGTAGTAAGTGAGTGAATTCGATGCGTGTTGAAGTCAGGTTCTGCGGAGCCGCGGCGCGGGCCGTGCGGTTCGGTCTTATGGCATCGCTCATTGCGGCCGGGTGCGGGCCGCTGTACAGCGAATCTCCCCGCTACGGCCGCGGTGCCGCCCGGCGTCCGCCTGCTCTGCCGCCGCGCGAAGCGCCAGCCGACAATACGCAGGGGATGGGCACGCTGCCCTGGCCTGCACAAGGCGAGGTTGTTGGCACATTCGGCAGCAAGTCGGACCCGAAGTACGGCACCCGCACAGTCAATCGCGGGATCGATATCCGGACGGTGCGCGGCGCGGCTGTGACCGCGGTCGACAGCGGTGTCGTCGGGTTTGCTGACCGGTTCATGGGCTACGGCAACACCGTCATCATCGAGCACGGCGGGCGCCGGCACAGCGTCTATTCCGGCCTGGCCGAGATTGGCGTCAGGCTGGGTGAGCGCGTCGGACGCGGACAGAGAATCGGCGCGAGCGGAGACACGCTGCACCTGGAGTTCCGGGTCGGCGGCAAGTCGGTCGACCCGATGCTCTGGCTGACCCGGCGCTAGAACTGGCCAGAGGGCAGCCGCTCGGCGAGTTTCTTCAAGCCAAGCAGTTCCTTCTTCAACCAGAACAGCGACGGGCGAGCGTCAATGGGCAACTCGCCGGAAGCGGTCGGGCCGGACTGGCCGAGCCGGCGGCGCGCGCCCTTGATGGTCAATTTCTCCTTGTGCAGCAGGTGCTTGATTAGCCTGAGCTTGGTGAGCTGGTCGGCAGACACGATGCGGCGGCCGGCCGAGTTTCGCTTGAGCCGGATTTCGAACTGCTCTTCCCAGTAGCGCAGGACGTGAGGCTCGATTCCCAGTTCGGCGCAGGCCTCGGTGACCGAGTAATACCTGTCAGCGCTCAAGACCAGACCTCCTTTCGGGGCGGCCGGGCCATCAGCCGGCGCAGCGCGGCGCTCGGCTCGCGGCCCTCGTGAAGTATGCTGCGGACCTCTTCGGCGATGGGCAGCTCGATGCCGCTCTGCCGGGCGATCCTCGTCGCGGTGACGCAGGCGTCCACACCCTCGATGACGCCGCCGAGCGCGGCGCGGGCCGATGACAGGCTGTCGCCCTTGCCGATGCGGCGGCCGAGCGAGTAGTTGCGCGAGCGGTCGGAGAAGGCGGTGACAACAAGGTCCCCGACACCGGCCAGACCGCCGAACGTCGCCGCGTCGGCGCCCAGCGCCCGGCCCAGCCGGGTCATCTCGGCCAGACCCCGCGCGACCAGCGCCGACTTCGCGTTGATGCCCAGGCCGAGTCCGTCGCCGATCCCTGCGGCGAGTGCGATGATGTTCTTCGTCGCCGCGCCGACCTCGACGCCGACGATGTCGGGCTGTGAATAGACACGCAGGTTGTCGAACGTGAGGCTGTCGCGCACGCGGTCGGCCAGGGTCTCGTCGGTGGATGCCGCGACCAGTGAGGTCGGGTCGCCGAGGGCGAAGTCATAGGGGATGCCAGGGCCGGCGAGCACGACTACCGGACGGCCGATACGGCGGCTGAGGACGACCGACAGCCGTTCATCGGTACTCGGGTCAAAGCCTTTCGTGACCGTTATCACAACTGTGGTGCCGGGCAGGACCGGTCGGACAAGTTCGGCGACCGTCGACACCACGGACGACGGCGTCGCGAATATGACGAAGTCGGCCCTCGCGCAGGCCGCTGCCGGGTCGTCGGTGGCGGATACCGACTCGGGCAGGCTTGGAGCTTCGGGCAGGTCGAGGTGTGGCTGCCGCGCCTGCACGCGTCGGACCGCTGAAGGGTTCGAGTCGTAGAGACTGACTCTGTCAAACAGCCTGGCGAGGCGCAACGCCAGCGCGGTTGCCCAACGGCCAGACCCTATGAACGCCAGCTTGCTCATTTGCCTTTTCGCATCAGCTTGAGCCAGAGCCCGAGCTTCGGCTCCTCGTCAGCCACGAGCCGTCTGATGTTGTCGGTATGCCGCAGGATGATCACCAGCGCCGTCGCCACTGCCGGCACCAGAAGCGACGAATGAGCGTTGTGGTTGAGCGCGACGACCGGGGTAATGAGCAGTGCATACCCGAGCGACGCCACGGACACGTAGCCGAACAGCGCGAGGAGCGCGATGTAGGCAGCGTAGAGCGGCAGGGCCCACCAGCCGAGCAGGACTCCCCAGACGCCCAGCGCCGTGGCAACTCCCTTGCCGCCGCGGAATCCAAGCCAGGGCGTGAAGACGTGGCCGAGCACGCAGCCGAGACCCACGATGGCCGGGACGAGGCCCATCCCGGCGGCGAGTGTCGGGGGCAGCGCGCCTTTGGCGATGTCAAGTGCGAGGACGGGCAGTCCCCAGGCGAGGCCGACGCTGCGCTGGACATTGGTGAAGCCGATGCTGCCCGAGCCCCGGGCACGGACATCGACGCCGCGCAACCGGCCGATCAGGTAACCGAACGGTATCGAGCCGCAGGCGAACCCGAAGCACAGCGACAAGAGAAGCGGCCCGATTCCGGCCTGTTCAGTCAAGGTCAGCGTGCGAACTTGCCGAGCCGGACCCCGGCGCCGAGCCGGACGCGCAGGGTGGCGCTGCCCTGGCCTGACACCGGCTGGCCATAGCCGGCCCCGAGTTCGGCGAATGCCGCGGTTCCCTTCGCGATCTGTCCCTCCATACCGAGGCCGGCCCTGAGCCCGATACGCAGGTTGCTGAGCTTGCCGCCGAGTTCAGGCCCGAGCCAGGCATAGGGCCAGAACCGGGTGCGGCCGAGCCGGGTGGACGCCATTGCGTCAAGCGACAGGTTGGTGTTGACGTAGACGGTGTCCAGACCGAGCGTTGCGCCGTCCCAGCCGACAACCGCGTCGATGACCGAGGCGCGAACTCTGACACCGCTGAAGACCGGAAAGAGCGCTTCACCGGTGAGGCTGAAAGCGGGTTTGGCATTGGGCAAAAGCCAGCCCGCGTTGAGCCGGGCGCCGACGGCAACCGGGGATGATTGAAAGGGTTTGAGCATTGCGAGGCTGAGTTGCGCCTGAGCCGCAACCGCCGAAAAAAGCAGCAGGATAGCGATTCTTGTTGGTTTGAGTCTCATCGGTCGAAGATAGCGCGCCGGATCGCCATGTCAAGGCGGAGGTGTTGACAGCGCAGCGCACCGCAATATCGTATCTCGTAATGCCCGAGCGCGAGAACAGCGGCACCACCCCTTGCCCGGACGGTCAGAAGCCGGACGACCGGCAGGCTCGCCTTGCCCGGCGGCTGGCTCGGTTCCGCTTGTGGGTGATGTTGGGTACCGGCGCGCTGGTGGCCGCGGCGTTCCTCTTGGTGCTGACATGGCAGGTCCCGCCGCCTCGTATCCCTCTCGAAACCGGCTCGGCCGATACGACGGTATGGTCCTCGGCGACCACGGTTACTCAAGACAGCGCGGCCCGGAAGCCGGCCAGAGAGACGCCGGTTGACGCGGCCGTCCGGCTGCACGGCAGGATCGAATCCACCGCTGCGGTTGCTGCCGAACGCTGGACCAGGGCCCGACTTCTGCTGGCTGCGGTAGCCGACACCGGTCGGATGGCCGACCAGTTGCTCGATGCACGCCGCGCGGTCGGTCTGGGCGAGAGCTCGGCCGCGGCCCTGCGGAGCCTGGATCCGGATCTTGCAGCTTTCGCGGCTATGGCCTCGGCGGCGCCGCCCGGCAGCGGGTTCCGCATCAAGGCTTTTGGGTCAGCGGCCGGGGCCTATGCGCGCGAACTTGCCGAGGACGCGGCGCTGCACCTCGGTTATCTTCAGGCGACGCTTGCCAGCCTGGAGGCGCTGGCCGCCGGCGACAGAGCGGAGAGTGAAGTCAAGGCCAATGTCGCCAACAGCTACCTGCGCCGGTCCGAGCTGAAGCAGCGGGCGCTGCAGAGGCAGCGCGATGCCCTCGGTGCGGCGCTGAGGAGCCTTGTCGGTGCGGCGCAGAACTAGCCTGGCAGTCCTGGCCGCGGCGTGCCTGCTTGCGATCGGCTGCAAGTACACTGGCCCGACCGAGGTTGACGGCTACGTGGTGCTCGCCGAAGGGGAGACCGGCGATGTGCGCGGCACCGAGGTTCGCTTCTTCGATACCACGGGCTTTGACGGCCCGGCGCGCTACTCGGCGTGGGCCGAAACCTCGCGGTTCGCTTACCGCGCGCGGTTCAGCGTGCCCGACATACCGGAGGGGTACTTCTACGTGCTGGCGCACAAGGACAACGACCGTGACGGCCGGGTTTCCGACGGCGACCTGGTCGGGGTCCACGGCGGCATGTACGAGCGGCGCGACAGCGCCGAGCCGTTCTATGTCTGGGACGACTGGACACTCGTCAGAGTGCCCGACATCCTGATGCACCGTTTCCTGAGAGTGGAGCCGGCGGTCGAGGGCGCGCGCGATTCCAGCGGGACGCGCGTTGATTTCTCTTACAGGTTGAATCACGACCTCCTGCTGGCGAGTCTTGCCGTGCTGGTGCCGGGGGTCGGCACATTCCCGGACGCGTCAGCGCCGGGCTGGAAGACGGCCGACACGACCTACTTCTCGAACGGCTGGAATCTGGGCGGCAGGCCGATGCCCCTGGGCTGGTATGTCCTGCGCTTCCGGGGCACATTCAGCGGCGACACTTTCGCCGTGGACAGGGCGGTCCGCATCCGTTAGGCGCAACCCATTGACACAAATCTCGACCGTGGTATGATTGCCCCAGTGAGTCTCATTGACAGCTTGGCCGTCGCCAACGAGCACAAGATACTGCTGGTTGTGCTCGACGGGCTGGGCGGGCTGCCCAAGGGCGATCGGACTGAGCTGGAAGCGGCATGGGTGCCGAACCTCGACCGGCTGGCATCGCGCTCCGGGCTCGGGTTGCTGGTTCCGGTCGAGCCTGGCGTCACGCCTGGTTCGGGCCCGGCGCACCTGGCCCTGTTCGGCTATGACCCGGTGCAGTACCAGGTCGGACGCGGCGTGCTCGAAGCGCTGGGCACGGACATCGCAGTGCGTCCCGGGGACCTGTGCGCGCGAGCGAACTTCTGCACGCTGTCGGCCGAAGGTCTGGTCGTCGACCGTCGCGCGGGCCGGATCCCGACGCAGCTCTGCGAGGAGTTGTGCCGCGAGCTCCAGGCGGCAGTGGGGGAGGTGGATGGCGCCGAGGTCATCATCCGGCCGGGCAAGGAGCACCGGTTCGTCGTGGTGTTCCGGGGCGAGGGCCTGGCCGGCGGATTGAGCGATTCGGACCCGCAGCACGAGGGACTGAAGCCGCTGACCGTTGTCCCGGATGACTCATCGGACGCGGCGGCAGCGCGCTCGGCTGCGGTCGTGAACCGGTTCCTTGAGCGCTGCGCCGAGGTTCTGGGGCGGCGCGAGCGCGCCAACGGCGTGCTGTTGCGCGGGCTGGCCCTGCCTCCGGCGATACCGACTCTGGCCGCGCGTTTTCGCCTGAAGCCGGCCTGCGTCGCGGCCTACCCGATGTACCGCGGCCTGGCCCGGCTTGTTGGAATGGACATCATCACCTGCGGCCCGACCTGGGAAGATGAACTGGCCGCGGTCGCTGCCTGCCGTGACGAGCACGATTTCGTCTTCCTGCATTTCAAGGAGACCGACCGGGCAGGGGAGGACGGCAGTTTCGAGGTGAAGCAGGAGCTGCTCGAGCGTTTCGACGAGGAAGTGGTGCCGCGGCTTGTCGAGATGAGCTTCGACGTGCTCTGCATAACCGGCGACCACTCGACCCCGGCAACTCTCGCCGGGCACTCCTGGCATCCGGTGCCGGTGCTGCTTCATTCGCGTTACTGCCGGCCGCAGGTTGATGTCGAGAACTTCGGCGAGCGGGTGTGCCTGCGCGGCTCGGTCGGCCGGATGTACTCCAGGCAGCTCATGGGCCTGCTCCTGGCTCACGCGCTGAAGCTCAAGAAGTTCGGAGCGTAGTCGTGCGGCGCGCGGTCATATCGGTCTGGGACAAGACCGGCATCGTCGAGCTGGCCGGGGCGCTGCACCGGGCCGGTTTTGAGATGCTCTCGACATCGAAGACCGCGCAGGCGATTCGCGATGCGGGCATGCCGGTCACGGAAATCAGCGATTACACCGGGTCGCCTGAGATACTGGGCGGCCGGGTCAAGACGCTTCACCCGAGGATCGCCGGCGGTATCCTGACCACGCGCCAGGACAGCACGGTCGAGCCGATTGACGTTGTCGTGTGCAATCTCTATCCCTTTCAGGATGGCCTGGCGCGCGGCGCGACACACGACGAGCTGGTCGAGCTTATCGATATCGGCGGCATCACGCTCTTGCGCGCCGCAGCCAAGAATCACCGTTACGTGACGGTCGTGCCCCACGCTCGGCACTACGCCGAGGTCGCGGCCGCGCTCGATTCGGGCCGCGGTTTGGACGAGAACCTCAGGCTGCGCCTCGCAGCCGAGGCATTTCGCATTGTCGCCGAGTACGACGCGGCCATCGCCAGCTACTTCGCCGGCATAGCCCACTGAGAGCCCGGTTCCGGACAGATCCCGGTGAGAACCGGTTCTGGCGCTTTTCCGGGTCGGATGGCGTTCATGGCCGGGGGAGTGACCCCGGGGTTTGTTCGCCCGCCGAGGCGCTGGCCGTCTCAGATGGCCACGGATGGCGCAACACCCGGTCCGAGCGCGGGTTCGAGTCAGTTTTCGAGACCGGGCACCATCGTCGAGTGGATGCCGGCCGTCTCTGCTGCAGACGGTCAGAGGGACATCCTGGAACCTGCGCGCCGGCTCAGCATGCCCGTCATCAAACAGATTGGTCAGGCCGAAGCCCGGGCCGAGAAGCGGCGACAGAGCAGAGGCTCGGCCGTACGGGTCGAAGTGCCGGTCGGACAGCGAGTTGACAACAGACAGCGCCTGCCTAACCTAGTACGCAGGCGCTGGCAGAAGACAGAGGCGTTCGCGCTCTGACTTCGGCTTTATTCCGCCCTAACGCGCGCAACCAGAGTCTGGGCAGGTGCTATCGAGTGATAGCGCGCAATGCAGGCAGGTTTGATCGAACTCAGGAGGCAGAGATGAAGAGAGCGGTCTTGGTCGTGGTCCTGATGGCCGGAGTTCTTGCGGCAGCCACATACCCGATGTTGCTCAAGTACCCGCGTTACGTCCAGGGTGAGTACTCAACGGGCACGCCTGGGAACGGCGTGCCTTTCGCCGTGCTCATTGGCGTCCGGGATGACGTGACGCCGGGCACGTTCCACTACAAGCCGAGGTTGCTGCAGCTCGTGACGGCCACGGCGCGGTACAACTTCTGGGTTGATTCTACCGCGACGGCCGGCACGCCCAACACGTGGAACGTGGAGAGCTACGCCTGGGTCAATTGCCCGCAGGTGACTGTCACGAACACGACCGACACCGCCAGGGTCTGGACTGCGATGAAGTGCATCGCGCCGACGTCGGCCATGCCCGAGCAGGAGGAGATACGGCTCACGATGCGCCGCGTCGGCTCGACAACTAACATCAACCAGGTGAGGGTTGACACAGTCCAGGCGATGGACATGACGGCGTCGGGGACCGGCGGCTGGCTTTCCGGACACATCTATGGTTCGAGCGGCGGTCCGCTCCTGGCCAACTATGCGGTGCTGGCCTATCGCAACGACACGATCGTCGGGTCCTGCATCAGCGAGGACAACAGGATCATCGAGGGCTACCCCGCGGACCCGGGCTACTTCCTGATGGCGGTGCGGGCCGGCACTATCGATTCCATTTCGGTCTACGGTCGGACGAGCTACATCACGCCATCGCCGCACTACACCCAGGTCGGCGCGCCCTGGACGGTGGTCGCCGGCGACACGACGTTTGTCGACTCCGCAGTCGGCACGGCGGGGCCGACCATCAGCACGCCCAACCGGACCCCGGCCTGGCCGCTGAGTTTCGAAACGGTCGGCGTTTCGGCCCGCATCTTCGAGACGGGCGTGGCGGTCGACTCGGCCCGCCTGCTGTACGCGGCCGGCGACACGGCGGCGTGGACCGTGGCGGCCGAGGACAGCGTGCGGGCGTCGGACTCGACATACCTGTTTCACATCGCGCCGCAGGATACGGGCGCGACGGTCTACTGGCACATCCGAGCGTGGAGTACGACCGGAATGAGCCGGACCGCGACGGCCGCCTACGCGATACCGCTCGACCACAGCATCCAGCAGATCCAGTTCACCGATACGGCGGTCAGCAACCGGACGCCTGACTCGGGCAGGTACGTGCACACGCTCGGGATTGTGACCGGCATCGTCCGCCAGGACCGGTTCTACATCGGCGACGTGGCCGGCGGGCCGTGGAACGGGATGTTCGTGTTCCGAACCGGCACCATAACCGATACCGTCCGGGTCGGCGACCTGCTGTCCGTGGCGGGAGTGATATCCGAGTACCACGGGCTGACCCAGTTCGACAACCCGTACCGGATCACGCGTTACACGACCGGCGTGCCGTTCGAGACCACCACGGTTACTATCGCCCAGGCACGACAGGAAGCCTTCGAGGGCGTGCTCGTCCGGCTGGACACCATCGACGTGCTCGACAGCACCGGGACCTTCAACGCGGGACGCACGTACCGTGTCACGAACTACGGCGGGACCGACACAATCAACCTGTACGTGCTGGCCAACTCCGGGTTCGCCGGCACGGCGATACCCTCTGACTGGGCGACGTTGGTCTGTAACGTGTCGGATTTCGACGGGCGCCAGCTGCAGCCGCGCGTGCCGGGCGACATCTTCCTGTTCGTGCCCGACGTCGCCGTTACTGCGCTGGTGTCGCCCGACACGGTGACGCCCGGGGCAGACTACACGCCGGTGGTCGAGGTGAGGAACCTGAGCTCGGTGGGCACCGCGCAGAACTTCACGGTCGGGTTCCGCATCGGCTCCAGCTACCACATTCAGCAGCAGGTCGGCGCGCTGGCCCCGGGGGAGGTCGATACGCTGTCCTTCGAGTCCTGGACCGCCACACCGGGCGCGTTTGCGGTCAGGGCCTACACGGCGCTGGCGCGAGACCCGGTGCCGCAGAATGACACGCTGCGCGCCACGCTCAGGGTCGCGGGCGGGACAGCCGGCGCTTGGACCCCGGTCGGGCTGATGCCCCTGACTCCTTCAGGCCGCCAGAGCAAGGATGGGGCGTGGATGGTCGAGGTCAACGACCAGTTCTATGTTGCCAAGGGCACCAAGACCGAGGACTTCTACCGCTACAACCCGGCGGTTGATTCCTGGTACACCCTCACCGGTATGCCTCGCGGTGTCGAGAACAAGCCGGCGAGCAAGGGCGCGTGCGCCGCGGTCGGCGACTACGGAATCATCTACGCTATCAAAGGCAACAACACCTCCGCGTTCTACTCCTACGAACCGGCGACCGACCAGTGGACCAAGCTTGCCGATGTGCCGCCCGGGCCGGGCAACAAGAGGGTGAAGGGCGGCTCGGATCTGCTCTACTACCGGCCCCAGGGCCAGCCCGAATCGACCTACCTCTACCTGCTCAAGGGAGTCGGTACCGAGTTCTACCGCTACAGCATCCAGAGCGGCGCGTGGGAGCCGATGGCCGATGCTCCGGCCGGGGCCAAGCCCAAGTGGGACCGCGGTTCGTGGCTGGCGCTCGAGCGCAACCCCGGTCACGACCGCTACAAGATATACGCCCACAAGGCCAAGTATCACGAGCACTACCGCTACGACATCCCGACCAATACCTGGGAGGCGGCTCCGCTCAAGCCGATGCCGCTTGCCAGCCGGCTCACGGCCAAGTCGCGCAAGACCAAGGAAGGCTGCGCCGTGATGGCTGATGACGCCATCTTCGCCTTCAAGGCCGCCAACACCCAGGAGTTCTGGAAGTACGACATCGCCGGCGATTCCTGGACCGAGCTGGACACGATACCCGCGGTCGGACCCAGCGGCCGCAAGAAGCGGGTCAAGGCCGGTTCAGACCTGCTTGCCTACAACGGGCTCATCTATGCGCTGAAGGGCAACAAGTCCAACGAGCTGTGGTACTTCAACCCGGGCGCGGTGAAGGAAGCCGTCGCGGGCCGGCCTTCGCGTGATGGCGTGGCAGCAAGACCGGTGGCGCAGGCTGCCGGCGCGAGCCTGGTCGCCCCGCGCGTCGTCAATGGCGCGGCTTTGGCGGTGCGCTATACCCTGCCGGCCTCCGGCCCGGCGCAGGTGCGGCTGGTCGGGGCTGACGGGCGGGTGGTGCTTGCCCACAGTCTGCACGCTGGACGCAGCGGTGCCTTTGACCTGGCCATGGGCGAGCTGCCGTCGGGTGTATATCTGCTGACCCTGAACTCCGGTTCGGTCAGTCTGTCACGACAGCTTGCCGTTCTGAAGTAGGTAACCGGACAGAGGAGAGGCCCGAGGCGTTGCTGCCTCGGGCCTCTGCTGCTGCTGAGCTTTCGGACAGGTCAGGAAGCCAGCAACGCTTGTCCGACTATATCTGTGTGAATCCCTTCTTCAGGGTGCTAAGCTTCGAGAAGTCGTGCGTCACGCCGCAGACAGCGCACTCGAAGACGTAAGTCGAGTTCTCTGTCGCGCAACCCGGGCAGGCCTTCTTGCGGGGCAGCGCATCAGGGTCGACGAGGCCCGGGTCCTCGTCGGAGTAATCAACGATGCTGCAGGCGGCGTTCTTGCACTCGTAGAGTCCGTGGAACAGGTTGTTGTTGCAGGGGACCCCATCGTCCCCAATGGCACCACACAGCAGGTACTTGGCCATGGTTGCTCCTTCCTGATTTGTCCAGCTTTCGCGTCCACGTTCACTGCGCCACTGCGCAGGACCCAAACGCCCTGCAGAATAGCTCTGACGTTACCTGCTGTCAAGTCCTCGATGGCCCGAAAGACAGCGGGGAGGGCATTGCCCTCCCCGCAAGTCGTACGTTCGGTCGCTAATTCACGTTGACTGTCACCGAGATGTCGAAGGCAGCGCCTTCCCACATACCCTGAAACCGCAGGATGTGGTTGCCCGCAGGCATCGGCGCGCCGCCCATGTTCCAGCCGTCAGAGGTGTAGGTCTGGCCGCCGGTCTTGGTCCCGACCTGGCGGCTGTCCTCGTACTCGACACCGGGTTCGTCAGGGAAGACTATCGAGAAGCGGGTGATCGTCAGGTCGTAATTGGGAGTATAGGAGAAGTTGGTGACGGTCCCGCCCTGGGCGCGCGAACCGGACGCCGTGATCTTGAGCTCCTTGTAGATGAGCATCACGATCTCGCCGACATCGGTGGTCTTGCCGTCGATCACCGTTACCTGGCTGCCGCCGTACCCGGGCCGGTAGGTGCCGCCGTGGATACCGACGATGTCGCGGTCGCTGACCACGCCGTCGCCGTTCAGGTCCTTCCACGCGAGCAGGTAGTAGTAGCCGGGCAGGACGTCCTCGAACTCGAAGGCCGACCGGACGGTGTTGCCCGGCTGTGATGCGACTTCTTTGACCGGGCTGCCGGTCAGGTCGGAAGACACGAACAGCTGTACCCGGCAGTTTGTCACGTCGCCGGACTGGCCGGTCTGCAGTATCAGCGTGCCGGTCAGCTTGGTCTGCTTCTCGCAGTTGACGAAGACCAGCGCTGTCGCGGCCACCACTGCGAGCAGTACGGACTTTCTCAGCACGATACCTCCTTTTCGGTCCTTCCTTGGAACGCGCCGCCCTATTGGCCATTTGCCTGACGGCGCACTCCGCGCTGTCTATTGCACAAAGGATTCTATGATGGCGTCTTGGGTCGTCAAGGGGCGCGTCGGGTGAGGGGTATTCAGTTCCCATCTTGACTTGGCGGGAGTTTGCCATAACCTTGCGTCAGATGTCTCTGCTCGCTCCAGAACGCCGCACCATCAGTCCCAAGCGGCTCGTCGACAACTGATGCTGGTCGTGCTGTCGGCAGTCGCTCTGCTGGCGGTCGCGGTCGTGGCGTCATTCCTGCTCGGGCGTCGGTCCACGCTGGGCCGCCGGCGCTTCCTTGAGGACAAGATCGGCCGGCTCGAGGGTGAGGTCAACCGTCGCTACTCGGAAAGGCTGGCAGCAATCCGACGCAGGCTGGGCTGCCTCTATCTCGACGGGCTGCCGGTGGCGGCCGAGCGGTCGGTGGCTGAGGCTTTCGAGGGCGGCGTGCGTTACGCGGCGCAGGCCGCGTGGGACCGGGCACTGGGCCGCTGGAGCGACGGCTTGTCCCAGGCCGGTCCGGGAGAGGGTGTGGCGCTGCAGTTTCTCTCGGCGGCGTGCGAGGCAATGCTCGGGCGGCGCGATGCGGCGGTCGAGAGACTCGCAGGAGCCCTGGCCGAGGCGCGCCGGCAGGAGAACCGCACCGCAACGGCGAACTGCGCTTTCGCCCTGGGTCAGCTTGAACTCGAACTCGGACGCCGAGAACAGGCAGTCGAGCATCTGGAGGATGCGTCGGAGAGCGCCGCGCTTGACGGCGACCGCCTGCTGAAAGCAGAGGCCATGACCCGGCTGGCCGAGATCGAGGCCGCCGAGGGCGAAGCCGAGCGCGCAATCGAGTTGCACCGCAGCGCGCTGAAGCTGCGCGAGAAGCTCGGCGACCTCGCCGGGGCAGGGCGACAACACGGCGCCATCGGCCAGATTCTTCTGGCCTCTGGGCAACTTGCCAGGGCCCGGGCCGCCCACGAGGACGGGTTGCGTCTGGCGCGCCGGGTGCGTGACCGGCTGGGTGAGGCTGACCGGCTCATCGCGATCGGCGCTATTCTGCGCGAGCAGGGTGAGAATAGGCGTGCTCTGGACGAGCTGGAGCGGGCACACCAGATATGCGGTGAGATACGCAACTGGCGCGGACTGGCCCAGGCCGCCCACGAGATCGGCCTGCTTCACCAGAAGGCCGGTGAGGACGACGCGGCGCTTGAGTATTTCGAGCACTCGCTGGAGAACGCAAGGCGGGTCCGGGATGCTGAGCTGATGTCCAAGAACCTGTTGCTGATAGGCCAGAGTTGCCTGAACCACGGGGCGTTCGAGCGTGCTCTGGAGCTTTTTCACGAGGCTTACCGCATAGACCGCCAGAGCGGTCGGGTCGCCGCCGCCGCTCGTGACCTTGCCGCGGCGGCACGCGTCCACGCCGCGGCGCACGAGACCGCCGAGGCCCTGCAGAACCTGGAGCAGGCAAGGAAGCTGTTCGACGAAAGCGGCGACAGCGCCGGGTTGATACGTTGCCTTGTCGATGAAGGGGAGCTGCTGCTGGCCTCGGTCCGGCTGGCCGAGGCGCGCGGTCGGCTCGATGATGCCGTGCGCCGGGCCCGGGAGTTGCGGCTCTCCGAGCTTGAGGCCGACGCCCTGGTTGCGCTGGCGCGTGCCCAGTCGGCCGGGGATGACTGGGATGAGGCCGCTGCTTCGTACCGCGCGGCGCTGGAGATTCGCTCGCGCCAGGCCGACGCACGCAAGCGTGTTGAGGATGAGATTTCCTACGCAGAAGTCCTGCGCCACCAGGGTGATTACCGCGAGGCCGAGCGCAGGCTGGCCCTGGCGTTGGGGCTTGCGCAGTCGGCAGGGGACAAGCTGGCCGAGGCCGAGACCCACATCTCGATTGGCGAAACGGCCCTGTCCCGGGGTGACGCAGCCGGCGCTCAGGATGCGTTTCGCAGGTCGCTGCGCCTGCTGACCGGCGCCGGGCACCCTGAGCGGGAGGCTGCCGGGCTTTTCGGTCTGGGGCGTGCGTGCGCCGCTGCCGGCGCGCTGGACGAGGCGCGGCGCAGTTTGGAGCTGGCGCTGAAGGCTTATGGCCGGCTGGGACGCCGTGACAGCATCGAGCTGGTTACCCAGGCGCTCAATACCTTGCCGCGCGGCGAGCGCGGGGTCCAGTTCCTTGACGGAGACAACTAAAGCCAGCCCCGGTTGACACCGGGGCGGCTGGGACTACAATTCTGCGCGAGGGCGATTAGCTCAGCTGGCTAGAGCGCTGGTCTCACATACCAGAGGTCACAAGTTCGACTCTTGTATCGCCCACTTCTCTCCACAAGAGGTTCGGACAGCGGTGTTAGCCGCGCTTCTTGGCCGGGACGGTTTTGCTGCCCTGCCAGTGGAAGCCCATCTGCCGGCGATAGCGCCGACGCTGGAGGTCGCTGAACTTGAGGCGGTCGCAGGCCTGCTCGAATGAAACACCCTTCTTGAGCAACTCGCGCAACTGCTGCTGGCGGATCATCCGCTGAACCCGGCCGGCCGGCTCAATCCTGGGTCGGACGCGGCGGATGGCTTCGCGAACGTGGTAGTCGCTCACACCGTGCTTCGCGCCGATCGCAGTCAGGGACATACCGCGGTCGTGCAGCCGGGCCATTGCCTCGCAGACGTTCGCCGGTATGGTCCGGTGCCAGGCGCGAACCCGCTTGCCGGGCTTGAGCTTGAGACGTGGCATCAGCTGGCGGATTCTCTCACGGGACACTCCAACTGCGCGGGCGAGGTCGGCCTGGGTCATGTTCTGAATCGACTTGCCCAGTTTCTGAATCTTCTCTATCGCGGTCAAAGCCATCGTTCTTCCTCTCCGTTAGGTTAGGTTGCTGTCAGCCATAGCGTTGTCAGTAGAGCACTGCCTTGGCAGCAGCGCTTGCCCTGCCGGATTCGCAGAGCACGAAGAAGGTGCCCTTCCCAATGCCCAGTTCGCTCAGTGCGACGGCGCGGGCCGGGGTCAGGTCTCTGGCTGCCACTAGCCTCCCGGTCGGGTCGTAGACCCGCAACCGACCCGGGCCTGCGGCGCCGTCGATAATCAGCACTCCGGCCACCACTCGGATGCTGAGCTGGTTGACTGAAGGGGAGACGCCCGGACCGGCGATGCCGGTCGTGACCCCGGACAGGCAGTAGACATGGTTGGCCATGCGGTTCTGGTCCTGCAGTCCCACGAGCACGTCAGGCCGGCCGTCGCCGTCCAAGTCGGGCGCGCCGGTCACGTCGTACACGCGTTCGGCGAAGTCGTAGTACCACAGGGCCTGGCCGCTCGCGCCGTCGAACACACGCACCGAGCCGTTGCCGTTGCCGAGGCAGCCGGCAACGACCTCTGGAATTCCGTTGCCGGTGACGTCGGACAGCGTGTCGACCGACCAGACGTCGGCACCGACAGATCCGGACCACAGCGTCGTGCCGTCTGCGCCGGACAGGACGTGGACATTGCTGTCCCAGGACCCGACGACGACGTCATCGATGCCGTCACCATTCGTGTCCCGGATCGGGACCAGCTCCATAATAACCCGGTTGCCGGCAGGCTGAACCTGCCAGATCTGGGCGCCGGTTGAGCCTTCAAGGCAGTAGACCTTGTAGTCCCAGCCGCCGCCGATGCAGTCGTCGATGCCGGAGCGATTCACATCGCGGATGCGTTCGACATCGGACACCGAGCCGCCGCGCAGGGATGACCAGAGCTGGGCGCCGTTGGCCCCGCTCACGCAGTAAACGTTGTTGTCGAGGCTGTTGCCGCCAGCCGCGACGAGGACATCGGGGATGACATCACCACTGATGTCCACGAAGGGAGCGACGCTCTGGCAGCCGTCGCGGGGCACGCGAAACGTCCAGACTGTCGCGCCGGTACGGCCGGAAATCAGCACGACGTGGCCGGACCGGTCCTCGACAATGCCGCCCGTGCCGGCAAGCGCATCCGGCACCGAATCGCGGTCAACATCGACGAAGCTGCGTACCGAATAGACCCAGCCCCAGGTATCGCCCGGGTACGGCGAGTTGACCCAGATATTGGCGCCGTCAGCGCCGCTGACCGCGAGAGCCGAACGGCCCGGGGGGATGTAGGTGCCGACCGTGCCCAGCAGGACATCGCCTCGGCCGTCGCCGTTGAGGTCGGGCGACGCGTCGAGACCCTTGTTGCCCCATGTGCCGTAGGCGGTTCGGCTGACCCAGAGAGTGTCGCCGCTGGCGCCTGAAAGGCAGTACAGCTTGCGCGGGTCCGAGGGCGTAGCTCCGTAATAGGTTGCGGCAACGACTTCGGGGCGGTTGTCGCCGTTGATGTCCGGTATCGTGACGAGCGAGTAGATGCCGTCGTTGCCCTCGAACGACCAGAGCACGCGGCCTTGAGGCTGGGCGTGGGCCAGCACCGCCAGCAGTGACAGGACAGCCAGCGACCGCATTGCCTGACTGACCAAAACTAACGCTCCAGGACCAGTTTCCTGACCGTCTCGCCGGCTGTCGTGCGCAGCACAGCGAAGTAGAGGCCGTTGGGCAGCCTGTTACCCTTGGCGTCGGCACCGTCCCATGTCACGCAGTGTTCGCCCGCGGGCAGGATTGCCGATGCGAGACTGCGGCGAGCCGCGCCGGTGAGGTCGTGGATGACGAGCGACACCGGTCCGGCAGAGGGGAGGGTGTAGCGGATCGTCGTCTGGCTGACGACGAGTGTCGGCAGCGCGGCGAGCCGGCCGCGGGGCACATGTGTTGAGCCTTCCGTGACTCCGCCGGTACCGGGTGAAAGGTCGGCGTCGTCCAGGTAGACAACGCCGCCAGCCGGGCCGCCGGCAAAGCCATAGACCCGCAGGAGGCAGTCAGCGTACGCCGCATTGGAAGGCGCGGTATCGGTCCGGCTGACCTTCTGCCAGGTGTGGATTGCCGAATCGGTGTAGCGCGTGCCGCGGTTGGCGATGAAGGATGAGTCGGCCGCGCGCCAACTGATGCTCACCCCGCCGCTGGCATTCACGTCATCGTCGAAGTACCAGGCCGAGAGGGTGTATAGCTGGCCGCCGGAGACCGGTACCAGTTGGCGGAGGCCGGCGTTGTTGCCGGTGCCGGTGACCAGGCGGGTGATGCGCGCCGAATAGGCGGGGGAGCGGCTGGTGTCGGCGCACTGGCCGATGCGTGCCCTGGTGGTGTCTTCGACGATCCAGCCGGTCGGGCGGATGGGGCTGTCCCAGAGTGAGAAGTCGCCGTTCGACAGCAGGTTGCCCCAACAGAGCGCTGTGAGAACCAGAACCAGCCCAAGGTGCTCTTTCACGAGGCCTCCCATTTCAGTCCAAGCAGCATTGGTTCAGCCGACATGTATTCGGGCGATCGCAATCCGGGTCAGGCCCTGGCGATGGCCGAGCTTGCGCCGGTAGTTCTCACGCCGGGTGAACTTGAACGTCGTTACCTTGTCAGCCCGGGGGTGGTCCACGACCTTGGCCTCGACATAAGCTGACTCGACGCGCGGACGGCCGAGAAGGACCGTGTCGTCCTTGCGCACGAGCAGGACTTTGTCGAGGCGCACTTCGGCGCCGGGCTCAAGCTTGAGCCGGGGTACGGTCACCACCTCGCCCTCTTTGACAAGGTACTGGAATCCGGAAAAGTCGACAACTGCGTACATCTCTTAGTCTCCTATCGGGCCGGGCAAGGCCGGCTGGGGTGCGGGCTGTTCGGTTGATGCGGGCGTCGGCCGCGGAGCGCTGCGGGCGCGGTTCTGCTGCGCGGATATGAGCACCAGAGCGAGCGAAGTGACCATAAAAAGTACCGCCACGCCGGCCGTCAGCTTGGTCATGAATGGCGCGGCACCGCCGCCGCCGAAGACGCTCTCGCCGCCGCCGAGGATCGAGGTCATTCCGCCCTTCTGGGGCTGTTGGATGAGCACGATGAGTATCAGCAGCACCGCGACAATCAAGTGCAGGAAGATGACAATACCGTACATCGCTATTCTCCTTTGGTCGTCAAGCTTAGTCCAGCGTCCGACAATGTCAAGGCAATCGGTCGGGCGACGCTGGTCATTGTGCTGCCCCGGCCATGATTCTGAGAAAAGACCGGGGCTCGAGGCTGGCGCCGCCGACCAGCACGCCATCGACGTCGGGCAGCGCCATCAGCTCGGCGGCGTTCTCCGGTTTGACGCTACCGCCGTACAGCAGGCGGACGCGGTCGGCTGCCAGAGCACCGAGCCGGGTCTCGAGCCAGCCGCGCAGCCATGTGTGGGCCTCGGCGACCTGCGCGGCGGTCGCGGTGCGGCCGGTCCCGATGGCCCAGACGGGTTCGTAAGCGACAAGGAACTCGGCAGGCGCGTCAGCGCCCAGGACCGCGCCGAGCTGTCGGTCGAGCACCGCAAGCGTCGAGCCGCTGTCACGCTCGGTCAGGGTCTCGCCGCAGCACAGCAGCGGCACGAGTCCGGCCCGGACAGCGGCCTGGAACTTGCGGGCGCAGGCATCATCGGAATCGCCGAACAGGCTGCGGCGCTCCGAATGGCCGACCAGGACATAGCGGCAGCCGAGATCGGCGAGAAACTCGCCGGCCACCGCGCCGGTGAAGGCGCCGGCTGCTTCCCAGTGCAGGTCCTGGCCGCCCCAGAGAACGGGCGTGTCCTTCAGTTCCTCGGCCAGCGCCGCAACGGCCGTGAACGGCGGGAACAGCGCCGCTTCACAGGGCATGGGCCGGGGCAGCTCCCTGAGCAGGTCGCGGGCGAACCGGCGCGCCTCGGCCGAGGTCTTGTGCATCTTCCAGTTGCCGGCAACCAGCCTGGTGCGCTTGGACATCAGGCCTCCGCCAAGACGGCGATTCCGGGCAGGATTCGGCCTTCGAGGAACTCCAGGCATGCCCCGCCGCCGGTCGAAACGTGGCTGACCTTGTCAGTGAGGCCGAAGTGCGCGACCGCGGCCGCGGTGTCGCCGCCGCCGACAACGGTGACCGCGCCTCCGGCGGTTGCCGCGGCGACTGCCTCGGCCATGGCCTGCGTACCCCGGGCGAAGGCGTCCTGTTCGAACACGCCCATCGGTCCGGCCCAGACCACGGTGTGGGCCGACCGTATGGCCGCGGCGAACTGCCGGGCGGTTTCAGGACCGATGTCCAGTCCCATGTCATCCGGCCGCAGGGCATCCGCCGTCACGACCCGGGCCGCACTCGCGGCGTCGATGGTGGGAGCCGCTATGAAGTCCGCGGGCAGCAGTAGTTTCGGGCTGTCAGCAACCGTCTTGAGCTGCTCGGCAAGCTCAGGTTCCCATATTGAACGGCCGATCTCAAACCCTTTGGCCCGGAGCAGGTTGAACGCGGCGCCGCCGCCAACCAGCAGTCGGTCGACCCGCGACAGCAGGTTGGTGATGACTCCGGCTTTGTCCGAGACCTTGGCGCCGCCGATGAGCGCAACGTATGGCCGGGCAGGGGCCTCGATGACGCGGCTCAAGTACTCGATCTCTTTCTCCATCAGCAGCCCGGCGGCCGGTTGCGCGAAAAGCCGGGCCATTCCCTCGGTTGACGCGTGGGCGCGGTGCGACGTGCTGAAAGCGTCATTGACGTACAACTCGGCGAGCGCGGCCAGGGCCCGGGCGAACTGAGCGTCGTTCGCGGCTTCGCCCGGATGAAAGCGCAGGTTCTCAAGCAGCAGCACCGAGCCAGGGCTGAGTTCGGCGGCGCGGCGCTCCGCCTCGGGTCCAACGCAGTCGGGCGAGAAACTGACGCTCGAGCCGAGCAGTTCTCCCAGCCGGACTGCGACGGAGCGAAGGCTGAACTTGGGGTCGGTTCTGCCCTTGGCCTTGCCCAGGTGCGATGCGCAGACGACCGCGGCGCCGTGGTCGAGCAGGTAGCGAATGGTCGGCAGCGCCGCGCGGATGCGGGAGTCGGACCGGATCGAGCCGTCGTCAAGCAGCGGCACGTTGAAATCGACGCGCAGGAAGACGCGCCTGCCCTGCACGGGCAGAGATCGAACCGACAGCTTGGTCATCTAGAGACGTCCGGCGATATAGCAGGCAAGATCGACGAGTCGGCAGGAGTAGCCATACTCGTTGTCGTACCAGGCGAATGCCTTGACCAGCCTGCCGTCGACCACGGTCGTCATCTTCGCATCGAGGATGGCCGAGTGCGGGTTGCCGGTCATGTCGATCGACACCAGCGGCGCGGTCTCATACTGCAGGATGCCCTTGAGCGGGCCTTCGGCCGCGGCCCTGAACGCGGCGTTCACGGCATCGGCGTCGGTCGACTGCTGCACGCTGCAGGCCAGGTCAACGAGGGACACGTCGGGCGTGGGCACGCGGATTGCGGTGCCGTCGATCTTGCCTTTGAGTTCGGGGAAGATGACCGCGATGAGCTTGGCCGCGCCGGTCGAGGTGGGGATCATCGACAGCGCTCCGGCGCGCGCGCGGCGCAGGTCCTTGTGCGGACCGTCGAGCAGGGCCTGGTCGTTGGTGTAGGCGTGAACCGTGGTCATGTAGGCTCGTTCTATCCGGAAGTTCTCGTGGATGACCTTGGCCACGGGCACGACGCAGTTGGTGGTGCACGAGGCGTTGGACACGATGTGGTCGGTCCCGGGGTCGTAAGTCGTGTGATTGACGCCCATGACCAGAGACTTGACCGGCTTGTCGCCTTTCGGCGGTGCCGAAATGATCACCTTGCGGGCTCCGGCCGCGAGGTGGCCGGCTGCCTTGTCGTACGCCGTGAAAAGGCCGGTGCATTCGAAGACGATGTCGACGCCCAGTTCCTTCCAGGGAAGCTCAACCGGGTTGCGCACGGCGCTGACCCGGGCGCGGCGTCCGGCAATGACGATGCTGTCGCCATCGACCGCGACATCGGCGAACATGCCGTGGACCGAGTCGTACTTCAGCAGGTGGCCGAGGGTCGCGGCATCGGTCACGTCGTTGATGCCGACCAGCTCGAGTTCGGCGTGCCGGGCCGTGTTGCGGGCGACGAGGCGCCCGATTCTGCCGAAGCCATTGATTGCAATGCGAACAGCCAAGATGTCCTCCTTGGGTGGTTGCCTGAGTTGAGCATATCCTGCCGGCGCAGGCAGTCAAGAGTCGCCAGGCTGCGGCGCCGGATTGACATCGCCGGGAGCGGCAGTTACGTTGTAGACGTGCAAAGAGGACGCGCGCGCGTGGCCTGGGCGGGCATTGTTGCTCGTTGTGCCTTGCTGGCCGTGTTGCTGCTGGTCTGCGATGAAGCACCGCTGCCCGCGCCCGGCATCAGCGGAACAGGACAGGGCCAGCCCGGGGACACCCTGTGGTTCGTCGCTGTCGTACCGCGTCGGGTCGGCACTGTCTCGTTCCGGTTCGACTGGGGCGATGGTTCGCAGTCGGGCTGGAGCCCGCAGCTGCCGAGCGGCGAGGCGTTCCGGCACTGGCATGTGTTCGCCGGGCCGGGCGGCTACGAGGTCAGGGCACAGCTTGCCGACGGTCGAGACGGCGAGTCGGAGTGGTCCGACCCGCTGCCTGTGGTTGTGGCTTTCGCCGGGCCGCTCGTGCCAGAGCGGCCTGCGGGCCCTGAGCGGGCGTTCGTTGATACGGGGTACACTTTCACAACGGCCGCGGGCCACGTGCGGGGCGAGAGCGTCGCCTGCGAGTTCGCGTGGAGCGATTCGCTCACGATTCGCTCTGCGTTCGTGCCGGCCGGCGCGCCGGCCAGCATCGTGCGCAGCTTCGTGCGGCCGGGACGGCGAACCCTGCGCGTGCGCGCTCTGGACGCCGCGGGCAACGCCAGCCCCTGGTCGGACACCGCCGTGATCGATGTGGTGCCCTGGCCGCTTGCCGCGCCGTGCAGTCTCGAACTGAGCGCCTATGCCGGGGTCTACGTCCGGCTGCGCTGGAACCGGGGGCGCAACAGCGACTCGGTCCGATACGGCATCTGGTTCCGCCGGTCCGGGATGACCGGCTTCGTGATGGTCGACGCGGTGAGCGGGCAGAGCTTCATTCACGACCCGGCCGGTTCGACCGGCGAGTATCTCGTTTCCGCCCGCGGCAGCGGGCTCGAGATCTTTTCGGCCGAAACGCTGAGCACGCTGCCGATATACACCGACACCCTGGTGGTCGGCGAGCTGAACACGACGCTGAACGCCGGGGTCGGCTGGGATTCGCAGACCGGCCTGGCCCGGCCTGTGTCGATGCGCGACAGCGGCGGCATGGCCCGCGCCGACCTGTACTTCACCGACTTCACGCCGGGCTGGCTCGGGCCCACCTACTATCTGGCCAGCGCGGCCCGCGGGCCCCTGGATCCGGGCGGTGTCGTGCCGCAGGGCGCGTGGCGCGCCACCGGTCTGCTCGGCCTGTTCGGCGGCCACGAGCCGCTGCCCCAGTACGACTCGCTGCTGTACCAGAGCGCGGTTGATGTCAGCGCGTTCGTGTCCTACTGCGCGGCGTACACGTCCGACGGATACTATGCGCTGGTCAAGTCGCTCGGACCGAACACCATTGACGGAACCCTGAAGGTCGTCACGTGGTTCCAGCGGGTGCGGGGCCTGAGGCTCATCGGTACGTCTGATGAGAGGCGCTGAGAAGCTGTTCAGGTCGCGCGGGCGATGCGCGCTGGCCGCGCTCGCGTGCGCGGCAGCGTGCGCCTGCGACGTGGCGCCGCCGCCCTCGGTCAATCGCCGGCCGACCTGTGCGATCGTCGACTGGCCGGCCGAGGCTCTCGTCGGCCAGCAGGTCGTTGTCAAGGTCGAGGGCTATGACCCGGACGGCGACCGGGTGCGGGTGTTCGTGGCGTGGGGCGACGGCGACACTGCCGACTACGGCGAGTTCGCGCTGTCGGGTCAGACTCTGCTGTTCGACCACGTGTACCGGCGTGCCGACAGTTTCGCCGTGCGGGCACGGTGTCACGACATGGCGCCGCTGTTCTCGGACTGGTCGGCGGCGCGGTTTGTCCGGGTAACGCCCTAGTTCCGGCCGCTGCCGCCGGTCATCATCCGGGCGGCATCCCAGAGGTAGACGTCGGCGAGCAGCGCATCGAACAGCCGGTAGGCCAGCGTACCGCTCTGGCAGTTGTTCACCACGAAGGAAAAGGCATAGTCGCGGTGCGGTGCGGCGAGGTAGCCGGACAGTGCAAACACGCCGTTGATGTAGCCGGTCTTGGCCCGCAGGGTCTGCGGGTAGAGAAAGCGGCGCCAGCGCAGGGTGCCGGTGTTGCCCGGCTGGGCGAGGCTTGCGCGGAATGCTTCGCTGAAGGGCTGCCGACTGACTCCGGCGAGGACCGCGACTATGGTTGACGGCGAGATGCGGTTGCGGCGCGACAGGCCGCTGCCGTCGGCCACGACCAGGCCGTCGGTCGGGGCACCGAGCCGGACCAGGGCCAGTTCGAGCGCGTCCTGGCGCGGCAGGTCGGCGCGCCGGGCGACGGCTTCGAGCAGCCAGTTGGCGACCTCGTTGTCGCTGCGGCGGTTGGCCAGCACGAGGAGACGGTTGCCCGGCAGGTCAGGCCGGTCAAACGCGCCGAGCGAGTCGGCGAATGCCGAGTCAGAGAGCACCCGCGCGTGCAGAGGCGTCTTCGATCGGGTGAGCTGGCTGTCGAGCCGGGCAACGAGCAGCGAGTCCCAGTCGAGCAGAGCCGCGGCCGTGACCAGTATCTTCATATTGGAGGCCGGCATCAGGGCCGAGTCGGGCTGGTGAGCGAAAACAAAGGTGTCCTCTTCGAGCGGCCGCACCGCAATGCCCAGCCGCCACTCGGGCGCGGCGAGGGCCGCGATGTCGCGACGGATGACCGTGCCGAGACTCTCCGGCTCGAGGCCTGTCTCGGGCGGCGGCAGGGTCGGCTGGGCCCGGGCCAACCCAGCAAGGACGACAAGCAGAACGGCGAGAAAGCTAGCGCGCAGTTTCGCTCAGGTAGTCGTGAGCCGACATCGCGGCGAGCGCGCCGTCGGCCACGGCGGTGGCAATCTGGCGCAGCGGGGTCACGCGGACGTCGCCGGCCGCGAACAGACCGGGCACGCCGGTGCGCAGCCGGTCGTCGGTGATTACAAAGCCCTGTTCGTCAAGCCGGACAACGCCTTCGCACCACGTCGTGTTGGGCACGGAGCCGACATAGATGAAAAGCCCGGTCACGGCAAGACTGGTGACGCTGCCGTCCTTGCGCGAGGTGAGGTCGATGGATTCGAGCCGCTTCTCGCCGCGCAGGGCGGTGACCAGCGATGAGAGGTGGAGCGTGATGTTGCTGCGCGCGCGCACCCGGTCCTGGGCGTGGCGGCTGCCGCGGAACTCGTCGCGGCGGTGCACGAGGTGCACGCGCGAGCAGATGTTGGCAAGGTAGAGCGCTTCGTCGAGGGCCGAATCGCCGCCGCCGACCACCGCAACCTCGCGGCCGCGAAACAGCGGGCCGTCGCAGACCGCGCAGTAGGACACGCCCCGGCCGCGCAGTTCGTTTTCCCGCTCGAGCCCGAGCTGTTTGGACATCACGCCCGAGGCGATGATGGCGGTGCGGGGCCGGTACTCGCCCGCGGTCGTGGCGACCGCGATGCCTTCGGGGCCGGCGCTGATGCCTGACACCTCCGCGGTCTCGATGGCACAGCCGAACCGGCGGGCCTGGGCCTCCATTGCCTGAGTCAGGGCGGTGCCCTCGATCGGCTCGGCGAACCCGGGATAGTTCTCGACTTCGGAAGTCAGCGCCACTTGGCCGCCGGGCAGGGCCCGCTCGAGCACGACCGTGGCGTGGCCCGAGCGCGCGCCGTAGAGTCCGGCGGTAAGCCCGGCCGGGCCAGCGCCGATGACGAGTATGTCGGGTGCGTTCATCGCGAGCATTCTAGAGAAAAAGAACCGGAGGGCAAGCAAGCGCCGCCCTCCGGTTCTGCCGGATGCCGGCTAACGGGTCACGACGAACTTGCGGCCGACCGCAGCGGAACGGGCGTGGTCGATGAGCCGGGCGAAGTACACGCCGGGCGGCAGGGCCTTGCCTTCGTTGTCGGCTGAGGACCAGGCGACCTGGTGGACTCCGGCGCCGCGCTCGGCGTCAAGAGGCCGGGCCACGAGCCGGCCGGTGTTGTCGAACACGAGCAGCTCGTAGCGGCCCGGGCCGGGCGCGCTGATCGTGAAGCGGCAGCGGCCGCGCACCGGGTTGGGCGCGATGCGCTCGAATGCGAGCCGGCGCGCCGCGGTCGCCGGCTCGGCCGCGCCGACCGTGGGCGACTGCATCACGCGCATCATCCAGTCATGCGTGGTCCACTGGCGGAACGGGTCCTGGTTCGATGAGAAGTACGAGCGCAGTTCGACCGGCGGCGTGCCGTCGGCGCCGACTCCCAGACCGGGCGAGTTGTCGGGCCAGCGGGCGACGAGCCAGAAGTCCTCGACCGTGGCGCGCGTGACGTCGAACTGGAACTCGGCCCAGGCCGGCCCGACAGGCACGCTGATGTTGTACGCGATATCGAGGAGGTTGGTGGTGTCGGGCATCCCGGCGCGATCCGGACAGAGCGCGACGTACTCGAGAGGCGTGTTGGCCAGGTTGAGGTAGATGCGGCCGCCGGTTACTGCGAAGGGCGGGTTGAGCGTGGGTGAGCAGCGCACGTAGAACTTGTCGTTGTCGCGCCGGCCGACCCAGTAGTAGGCCTCGGCTGAGCCATCGTCGTAGATGATTTCGTAGGTCACGGCGAAGGGCCAGCTCAGCGAGTCGTTGCCGGGCAGGAAGTCGTCCGAGGCGCTGGCGGCCAGGGTCGCGGTGTAGGGCCCGACCGCGTCCGGTGACCAGGCCGTGAATTCGACCGCGGCGCTGTCATCCGGGGCGAGGTTGCCTGACCGGGCCGAGTCCTGGTAGACCACGGCGCCGGCCGAGTCGGTGACAGTGAGGCGGCAGTTGATGGCGTCGGCATATGATCCGGAGTTGGTCACGACCGCGCGGGGCGCGAAAGCGCGGTTGACGCTCATCTCAGCGTAGGGCGGGCTCAGGAGCACGGGCCTGCCGTCGTGGAAGCAGCGCGAGGCCATTGCCAGCGTGTCGTCGCCGGCGTAACCGTCGCCGGGCAGTCGGGTGAACACGCGGCAGTTGTACAGCGACCACGCATCCGGGGTCCACTGCCGGAAGCTCACAGCGGCCGCGGCGCCGGGCGCCACGTCGGGCGCGATTGCGCTGTCGCGGTAGACGATGCTGTCGGCCGAATTGCGGATGGTGATGCCGACCGGGATGGATACTGTGTTGTCGCCGTAGTTCTGCACCTCGGCGCGCGGGGTGACAGGCGTGCCGGTCTGCAGGTAGCGGCCAGGCGCGATGATGGCGCGGGTGCCGGCGTTGACAGAGTCGGACGCGCCGATGAGCACGGCGTAGACCTGGCCGCCGTTGCCCATCTGGCCGGCGTGCACCGCCTTGCCCGACGCGCAGGCGAACTGGCCGTCGTCAGAGATGTCGCAGGAGAACAGCGAGCCCGGTTCGTCGTTGCGGGTGATGGCCACGAGCGGCGCGGTGTCGCCGACATTGTGAACCGTGAACACGCGGAAGTCGCCCGAGGGCGCGATGTCGCCCCACGACGCGGCCGCGACCCGGCTTCCGTCCGCCGAGAGAGCGACGCAGGCGACATAGGCGCCGGTCGCGCCGTAGTTCTGGTAGGTCATCACCGGCGTGGACGAGCTGGAGTCGAACACCCACAGCTTGCCATTGCCGTAGCCGGTGCCGCACGCGGCGCGCGAGCCGTCGCGCGAAACCGCAACACCCGCGACCCAGGGCGTGCCGACCTGGACGCTGTAACGCAGGTTGTAGTTCGAGCCGTCCCAGCGGTAGAGCTTGAACATCCCGTAGAAGTCGCCGGTCGCCAGTATCGAGCCGTCGCCGGACAGCGCGGCAGCGTACTGGGTGCCGGACGTCGAGGTGCCGATGGGCACGGCGCCCCGGCGCAGGCTGTCCTCGAAGATGATGCAGGAATCATAGACCGTGACTGCGACGATGCGGCCGTTGTCCGACAGGTCGATGCCCTGCAAGCGGGCCGGTTCGGGCACGGGCACAGACCACAGCACGCGGCCGTCCTGGGCGCGGATGCTTGTCAGCACGCCGTTCTGGCAGGTAACGACGCGGTTGCCGTTGCGGCTGGTCTTGCTGTAGCCGGTGGCGCTGGCCGGGTACTGGTATGTCCAGTCCGGAAACCGGCTCTGGCTCGACCATTTGTGGGCCGCGGTCAGCGACGAAAGGGTCATCGTGCCGCCGTCGCGCGAGACGCCGATCTGGGCGCCGTTGTAGCCCCAGGTGAAGTCGCCCGGGCTTTCCCAGACCGGCAGCGCGGTGCCGAGCGTGCGGTAGTACGAGGCGCGCTGGGCGTTCAGGTACCAGTTCGCGAAGATGTGGTAGCCGTCATTGGAGATGGCGACCGACTGGGCGATGCCGAAGCGATGGTTGCGGTCAACCCAGAGCACGCCGGTGTCGGAGCGCAGCACGGGCACTTCGGGTCGTTCTATCGGCCGGTCAAAGAGCGGGCCGCTTTCGGTGTTGATGCGGTACCAGGTGCGTTCGATGCCGTCGGCGCCGGTCTCGGTCAGCGCCTCGATTCCGAGCGGAACCGCGGCGGCGACGGCGCACAACAGCAGCAGGACTGCAAGTTTTTTCATCTTACCTCCTCGGGCAAGCTATGCTTTGCCGAGCAGCCGGTGCAGCAGCGCTCGCTGGGCGTGGAGCCGGTTCTCGGCCTGGTCAAGAACTATGGAACTGGGGCCGTCCAGCACCTCGGCCGATATCTCCTCGCCGCGGTGAGCGGGCAGGCAGTGCAGGACCTTCGCACCCGCGGCTGCGACATCGAGCAGTGCCTTGTTGAGCTGGAACGGCCGGAAAATCTGAGCGCGCTGTGCCGCCTCGTTTTCCTGGCCCATCGATGCCCAGACGTCGGTGTAGAGGAAGTCGGCGCCGCGCGCGGCTTCGAGCGGGTCGTGAGTGAGCAGAAGTTGCGCGCCGGACTGCGCGGCGTACTCCCGCGACTTCGCGACGATGGCGGCGGGCGGCTCGAAACCCTTCGGCGTGGCGACGCGCACGTGCGCGCCGACCATCGTGCAGGCGAGCATCAGCGAATTGCAGACGTTGTTGCCGTCGCCGGTCCATGCTATGACCGCGCCTTCAACCGAGCCGCGGTGGTCCTTCACGGTCAAGAGGTCGGCCAGAATCTGGCACGGGTGCTCAAGGTCGCAGAGCGCGTTCACCACGGGCACGCTTGCGTACTGCGCCAGCTCGACAATCGTCCCGTGGGCGAACACGCGGGCGATGATGCAATCCACCCAGCGCGACAGGTTGCGCGCCACGTCCTCGACCGTTTCGCGCTTGCCCATCCCGATGTCAGCAGGCCCGAGATACACGGCCGAGCCGCCGAGGTTGCGCATCGCCACCTCGAAGGTCACGCGGGTGCGCAGGGACGGCTTCTCGAAGATCAGCGCGGCCACGGTGCCTGGCGCGGAGTCGATGCGCGGCTTCTTCTCAAGCTGCTCCTTGAGTTCGGTCGCGAGGTCGAGCAGTCCGAGCAGTTCAGTTCTGGACAGGTCGTTAATCGAGGTCAAGTCTTTGGTCATAGTCTCTCCGGTTGCTGTGCTTGTGCGGGCGCGACAGGATAGGCCACAGGCGCGGCCAGTCAAGGAGGAGGGGACAGGTCAGTGCAAAGGGTTGGGGTCAGGGAGGGGCGAGCGAGCGGGCGGAAGGACAGATGTTCGGGCCGGACTCCGGGCGCCTGATGCAGCAGGGTCGGCTACCAGTCCCGTGAGCGGATCAGCGTCCACAGCCCCAGCTTTGCCGGCGCGACAGCGGCGGCCGCACTCAGCGACGCGCGTGAAACAGCCCCGGGGTCGAAGTCGGCCGCGCCCGGCTGCCCCGCGATGCCGACAGAGAAACTGCCGCGCAGGTCGGGCGTCAGGACGCTCTCACCCGTCAGGGTCGTGAACCTGGCCGCGCCGTCGCAGAGAGCATAGCCTGCGGGTAAAGCGCTTGAGTCGCCGTACCAGGTGATGACCGTGCCCGGCACCACGCTGCCCGGTCCGACATAGGCCCGGTTGGTGTAGAAGCCTCTGGAGCTGTGCAT
>CBFGIY010000012.1:0-40675 GCA_965648935.1 Caldifarciminota bacterium | reverse complement strand
ATTGGCCTCAGACGGCCAGAAAAACGACGGCAACTGCACCAGCACGCACCCGAGCCGCCCTGAATCGACCAGCGGCGCGATGCCCGCGCGGAACCTTCTGAACTCCGCGGCCGTGTCCTTGAGCGCGCGCCGGTCCTCGTCAATCCAGATGTCGTGGGTCATCGCCCTGTTCGACCGCACCACGAACTCGAACCCCGGCCCGGTGCGCTCAAGCATCCCGGCGAGGGTGCGCGGCACGGGCATCGAGTAGTAAGTGTAGTTCAGCTCGACCGCGTCGAACCCCAGCGCCGACTCGTAAAACTCCAGCATCCTGTTCTTGGGCAGCCCGGCCGGGTACACCCGGCCCAGCCAGTCGTCGAAAGAGAAACCGCTGGTTCCCACGCGAATCCGGCCGCTCTGTGGCGCGTCCACAATCGAGCATAGCCCTGCACGACGCAACGGTCAACCCGGCAACGCCGGTCCGGTTTGAGGCGGAGAGAGAATGGCGGGGCGGGACCCCGGCTGCGCCGTAGGTAGACAACGAGCTGGAGCCCCGGCCCCTAGTCAACACTCTCGAACGGATAAATTATACCGCAAGATGGCCCTTCCGTCAAACTCGATAGACCGCAGGCCATATCCCGGCGCGGCGATTACCCCTTGCCGCGCCGGCCCGTACGGCAAGCAGGCACTGGTTTGCTAGCCAGAATCATTGCGACCCTGGCTGGGAGACCGCAGAACAGCCTCCCACACAATACCTGACACATCCCCCGGCCGGCTGCGAAATTGGTCGTGCAGGTCACACACCACGTAGAACGCCGGGTTAACACCATGTTCAACAGCCAGTTATCCGCCTGTCTGATAATCAGCTTCGTTCTCCGGCTCGAACTCGCTGTCACACGGGGCATTACACCGACACTAGCATCGGGACTCGCAGGCAACGTCGCCCAGATGCTTGATGCGGAGCCCGACCCCGGTTTGGAACCGACGGTCATCACCGGGGTCACCCCCTCCACAACCTATGGTATTCCATCCCTGTCCGAACCACTATCGGTTGTGGAGAGTCCGGTGATTTTGCCGGTCGATTCCTTCGCTGGCGATTTGCACCCCCAGCCGAAGGCCGCCAGCGCACTCACGGGGCGCGACCCTCCCGCGTGCGGCCCGGACAACAGCCGCCGGCCCTGTTTCCTTTGACTGCCTCCGGCGCGCCCCTTAGCATTTCTCATGGTCATACGAACACTGTTGCTCGCATTTGCCGGCATGGCGGCTTTTGCCGCCCAGCCGCCGGCCGCCCCGGCCCTGCCCGCGCCCAATCCCCGGCTGGTCAACGGCGACTTCTCCCAGCCCCTCGCCACGGGCTGGAACAAGTCGGCCAAGGACCTTGTCGGCTCGAACACGGTCGCCGTCCTGAAGGACGGCGGCGTGAAGGTGCAGAAGACGATGTGCGGTCACGCGCGCATCGAACAGGACGTGGCTCTCCCCAATCTGAACACGGTCTTCTCCGCCCGCGCGCGGTTCGCGGTCGAGTCGACCCGGCCCGACTACTACGCCTACTCCGCGGTCGTGCTCGGCTACTACGACAAGTCGGGCAAGCGGCTGGGCGAGACCCGCTGGTACTCGACGACTGGCGCCGCGCCCTGGCAGAAGTCACGGACGATCAGCCTCGTCCCGGTCGCCCGGCGCGGCGACTGGCAGGACCTGAGCGTGAACATCGGCGAGGAGCTGCGCCACAATCTCAAGGGCATCGTGCCGGGCCAGGTTTCAAGCGTGCGGGTCACGCTGGAGTCGTTCGGGTCCGGCACCGGCGCGTGCTGAGGGCTCTGGATATCGGCGGAGGTCTCCGCCAGATACGTCAGGCTCGAACCCGCGCCCCGCGGCAGGTAGCCGGCAGGACGCCTTCTTCGGTCCGGCTCATTTCCTGCCGAAGATGCTGAACCGCACCTTGACGTAGCGTTCCGGGTTGGTCTTGATGTCCTCAATCAGCGCTTTGAGCTCGGCGTTGGTCTGGCGCAACTCGTCGTACAGCTCGGACGAGCCGGCAAGCCTGCCCGCGGTCGAGTTCGGGTCGACGAGGCTGTCGACCTTGCCTGATATCTGCTCCAGTGAGACCGCGACGCGCGCGACATTGCCGCTGAGGTGCCCGGCCTCGCTTCTGACCAGCCCGGCGAGTTCGTCTTTCAGCGTGCCGAGCTGGGTCGTGAGCTGGCTCGGGTCGAGCGCGTAGAGCAGCGAGTCGAGCCGCAGGAAGGTCTCTTCGAGGTCGAGCGCCTCGTTGCGGCCTTCGAATACGCGGCCCGGTCCGGCGCGCGGCCCGCTGCCCGGCTCGACCAGAAGGTAGCGGTCGCTGCCGAGGTAGCTCATCGAGCGGATCCCGAAGCGCGTGTCCTCGGTGAGCGCGACGTCGGGGTCGAGCGCGGCCACGACCCTGACCCGGCTGCCCTCGAGCGTGACCGAGCGCACCCGGCCCTTCTCGATGCCCAGCACCTGCACCGGGTCGCCGGCGCGCAGCCCGGCCACGCCTCCGAAGTGCACGGTCACCTGCTGGCGGTTGGTGTTCTGTATCCGGCCCGAGAACCAGAAGTAGCCGAACACCGCCGCTGCCAGCCCGCCGAGAATGAACAGGGCCACGACAATCTCACGAATACGCCTGCGCATAGTCCTCCCTGGAAACGCGGTCGGCCGGTTCGAGCCGCCCGGACCGCAAAAGGAACAGCCGGTCGGCCACGGCGCGCGCGGCCGCGAGGTCGTGCGTCACCAGCACGACAGTGCGGCCCTGCTCGTCGCGCAGCCGGCGCATCAGTTCGATCACCCGCTCGGCCACGACCGGGTCGAGCCCGGTGGTCGGCTCGTCGAGAAACACGTAGCGCGGCTCGGTGACCAGGGCCCGGGCGATCGCCACCAGCCGCGCCATCCCGCCCGAGAGCTGGGCCGGGACGAGCGCGGCGTTGCGCTCCATCCCGACCGCCTCAAGCGCCTCGGCCACGCGCCGGCGCACGCTCTCGCCGTCGCGCCGCAGGGTCTCCTCGAGCGGCAGGGCGACGTTCTCGGCCACGGTCAGCGAGTCGAACAGGGCCCCGCCCTGAAACACGTAACCGATGCCGCCCGTGACTCCCGCGTTGTCGGCGAACAGGCCGTAGCGCATGGCCCTGCCGTCGAACTCGACCGCGCCCGAGTCGGGTTCGAGCAACCCGGCCATTGTCCGGAGCAGGACCGACTTGCCGACCCCGGACGGCCCGAGTATCGCGGTCGCCTGCCGGTCGGGCACGTCAAGGCTCACCCGGTCCAGCACCGTCACCCCGCGCAGCCGCTTGCTCACCTCGACCAGCCGTATCATAGATGGAAGAACGCCAGCGCGATGAAGAAGTCGACCACCAGTATCAGGGTCGCGGACGCGACGACCGCGCGGGTCGTTGCCCGGCCCACGCCCTCGGCCCCGCCGCTGACATTGAACCCGAAGAAGCAGCCGTTCAGCCCGACCAGCAGGCCGAACACCAGCGCCTTGACCAGGCCGCCGATGAAGTCGGACACGAGAAAGAAGCGGTACATCCCGTACATGAAGGTCGCCGCGGGTACGCCCAGCGCGAGGTCCGAGATGTACAGCGCGGTCGCGATGGCCACGAGCTCCATCGCCACGACCAGTATCGGCAGGCACGCCGTGGTCGCCAGGATCCGCGGCAGGCAGAGATAGCGGTAAGTGTCCACGCCCATCACCGACAGCGCGTCGATCTGGTCCGAGACGCGCATCGAGCCGAGCTCGGCCGCGATTGAGGAAGCCGAGCGCCCGGCCACAATGAACCCGGCGAACACCGGGGCCAGCTCGATGAGCACGAGCCGGCCCACGCCCATCCCGACAAAGAACTTGGGCACGACGCCCATGAGCTGGTAGGAAGTCTGCAGCGCGGTGGTCAGCCCGACAAACACCGCGGCGAGGACGATGATGGGCAGCGCGCTGAGCCCGTGATTGATGACCGCCTCGACGAAGCGCGGCCCGGTGCGCCGGAAGTCCCACGGCGGCAGGACGCAGCGCAGCGCGAAGAGGAAGTAGTCGGCCGGGACCGCTAGTATTCTCAAGCGGCCCATACTAGCCCGGCCCCGGCCTGAGTCAACCCGACGGCGGGGCGGCGGGTCGCCCCGCCGCCCCTGAGCGAATGTTGCGCTCTAATCGACCGGGGCGCGGACCGCGACCCCGGCCTGCCGCACGATGTCGGCCGCGAACCCGTCCGGGTAAGGCTCGCCGACCACGAACTCGGTGATGCCCGCGTTGACCAGCATCTTGGCACAGGTCACGCACGGGCTGTGGGTGCAGTACAGGGTCGCGCCCGACACGTTGATGCCGAAGGTCGCGGCCTGAACCAGCGCGTTCTGCTCGGCGTGGATGCCGCGGCATATCTCGATGCGCTCGGCCGAAGGAATGCCCAGCCTGTCGCGCAGGCACCCGACCTCGTCGCAGTGCGGCAGTCCTTTTGCCGCGCCGTTGTACCCGGTGCAGAGGATGCGCTTGTCGCGCACCAGCACCGCGCCGACCCGCCGGCGCAGGCAGGTCGAACGCTCGCTCACCAGCCGGGCGATGTCCGAGAAGTAGCGGTCCCAGCTCTTGCGCGCCATCACCGGCGGTTTCGGGCCTCGGGTCGGCTCATTCCGCCCTGCCCGCTACCTGAGCACCACTGCCTTGACCGCGCTGCTCGCGTCGCCGGCCGTGAGCCGCACCCAGTAGGTGCCGGCCGCGACAGCCCGGCCCGCGTTGTCCGTGCCGTCCCAGGTCAGGCTTGACCAGCCGGCCCGGCCCAAGCCCGCGGCGAGCTGCCGCACCACCCGGCCGCTGTTGTCGATGACCGTGACCTCGGCCCTGCCTGCGGCCGGCAGGAACCAGCGCACCGCCACGCGGCCGCGCCCCGGGCTGGCCGCATCAAGGCGCAGCCCGCTGCCGCGCTCAGCCGGGCCCTCCGCCACGCCGGTCGGGTCAAGCGAAGTGAACTTGATTGCCCGGCCCGGACCGAGCGGTGCGGCCCCGCGGTGATAGGTCCCGTCAAACAGGCAGTTGATGCCGATGGCGCAGGTCGGGTCTTCTATCCCCACCGTTGCCGAGCCGAAGTCGTTGCCGCCGCGGTACTGCAGGATTATCTCGTTGTCGCCGGTCGGGGTCTGCACCGTGGTGTCGTAGATGATGAACTGGCCGATGACATAGCTCGTGCGCGGGCTGTACTTGCAGACCGAGTCAAACTCGACGATGAACCGGTGGTTGGCCGCGTCGTGGTAGTACCACACCCCGCGCCCGGCCACAGGATACAGGTCGTCCCACAGGAGGCACAGGTTGGCCGGCTGGGCGCCGTCCGGCAGGCTGACATTGGAGTAGCCCGAGTTGGTGGTCGAGCCGGGCGATATCCAGCCGTTGGAGCAGATGCTCACCTGCGTGAAGCTCTGGCCGTAGTAGCGCCACGGCCCGAATGCCGGCGGCAGGCTGACGACCACGGTCTGGTCGTCGGAGAGCGTCAGCCGCGTGCCGACCGGGTTGATCTCGACCCACTCAAACTGCGGCCGCTGGGCATAGGCCGAGTCCACATCATCGTAGGCCCAGTAGCGGGCCGGCTGGCGCGGGCCGTCCGGTATCGGGTCGACCGCGCGCAGCTCTCCGACCACGATGTCGAACACGATGCTGTCGCGGTAATCCGTGCCCGACAGGGCAAGCACCATCCGCGCCGGATGCTCGCGCGGGGTCAGGCCCGAAGCCGCGACCCGGAACGCGTCGGCCGAGTTGGAACGCACCGAATCCGGCCCGACATTGCCCCACGAGCCGGTCGAGTCGGTGACCGACACGTAGGCGTCCGCGGTGCGCAGCACCCCGGTCAGGCCGGCCACGCCGACCCGCCCGGCATTGCGCAGGGTCACGGTCAGGGCCGCGTTCTCGCCCGGGTCGAGCTTGCCGTCGTTGTTGCCGCCGGGCGGGGAGTCGATGATTGTCCGGCCGGCGAGCAGCAGCGCCGGCGCGTTCACCACGACCGCCTCGATCGCGTCGAGGTCGAACCCGGCATAGGGGCCGGTCGGCCCGACATTGTCGTCGGCGACGCGCACGAACCGCGCCGAGCCTATCCCCGCGGTCGAGAGGTCATAGCCCTGGGTTCCGGTGCCGAACCCGAGGTAGGTCCACGGCCCGTTCCACTCGTTCGAGACGTACACGCTGCACGCCTCAGGGTCGGCGTCGTCCTCGACCACGAAGAAGTCGTTGCCCGGCCCGTTGATTATCGGCGTGCGCTTGCCCATGTCCCAGGTCGACCAGCCGCCGTTGCCGAGCGAGAAGGTCCGGCCGTCGCGCCGGCCCAGCGCCCACGCCGCCATTGTCGGGTTGGTGTTGGCCGGGTTCTCCTTTATCTTATTGGCGACCACGCGGAACGCCGTTATCGGCTCGGCCGAATCGGGCACGAGCGCGACGTTCACGCCGGTGCAGGAGTCGCCCGGCACGACGACCCCGCTCACGGTCTTTGTCCGGTAGCCGTTGGCCTCGACCTTGAGCGAGTAGGTCCCGCCGTGCAGGTACTTGTGGAAATAGCCGATGGAGTCGGTGAAGGTGAACCAGTCGGGCGGAATCGCGGTCACCCGGGCATACAGGGGCCGGCCGCTCGCCGAGTCGGTCACGTAGCCGTTTGCCCCGCGGATGATCCGCTGGAGCTGCCCCTTCATCGCCCGCCAGTTGCGGGCGTTGATCGTGTCTATCTCGCTCGCGGGCGACGGCTGGCCGCTGCACACCTCGTGGGCGAGGCCGAGCGCCCCGGCCGCGCCGTAGTACCAGTCGGTCGAGCCGCCCTTGACCGAGTACAGCCCGCGCGAAATCTGGTAGGCGGGATACCCGGCGACCGCGCCGTAGGTCTGGGTCTCGTAGGCGTGGTCGACCGAATCCATCGTCGCCTTGGTCGTGTAGCCCCAGGGCCACATCGAGGAAGTCGTGCCGCTGTGGTACTGGGTCCACATCGCCATCGGGTTCTCCTGCGCGAGGTGGTAGAACGACTGCACCTCGGGCTCGGAGAACACCGACGGCCCGCCCGCGTCCCAGGAGTAGCCGTAGTTGCGGTTGCAGTCGACCCCGTGGCCGTTGTAGCGCGAGCGCGAAATCAGGCCGTCCGGGTTGTCCATCGGGATGAGCCATATCTCGCGCGTGTTCACCCAGCGGGTGATGTCCGGGTCGGTGCCGTAGAGCGACACGAGCTGGATGAGCCCGAAGTGCGCTATCTCGCAGCCGTTGTTCTCGTTGCCGTGAATCGAGAAGTCGTAGCAGATGCGCGGCTCGCCCTCCATCACCGTCGGGTTGTCCGATACCTTCATCGCCAGCATCAGGTTGCCGTTGGCCGACAGCCCGATGGTATCCAGCACGCAGATGTTCGGGTTGTTCTGGGCGATTATCGCCCAGGTGTCGCGCAGCTGCGCGTAGGTGTGGAAGAAGCCGTCAAGCGAACGCGCCCGCGCCGCGACGTCGGGCACGAGCACCTCGACATCGAACCGGCGGTCGACGAGGCTCTTGTAGGACTCCTCGGTCACGCCGCACTTGACGTACTCAGGAGTCACCTCGTAGAACTCCAGGACGTCGTCCGCGATCTCGGCCAGCCTTATCGGCGTGACCGCAATCCGCACGGTCATCTCGCGCGGCGGTTCGAACGCCGCGACGCCGGCCGGGGCGGCCAGCGCCAGCGCCAGGACCAAGGGCAGAAAACGCTGCACAGTGCCTCCTTGAGAGCGATGAATGCTGATTCTACCCTAGCGCGGCCGGGTGTAAAGGGCTCGGCGCGGCAGTCCCCCGGTCACGATGACCTCGATCGCGTCGGACCAGGCGGACTCCGCGCCGGTCGTGTCGCGCGAACGGGCCCGCACCGCGAACGCGCCGGGCAAGCCCCAGGAGTGCGGGGCGCTGAAGACGCTGTCCGGACTCACGAAGGGTCCGTAACCACCCAGCGAGTCACCCCAGTCAAACTGGTACGAAACCGGCTCGCCCAGCGGGTGACGGCAGTACGTGATGTAACGCGCCGTGTCCCCGGCCGCGACCGAATCGCGCCCGGCCGGGCGGCGCGGCACGGCCGGACCGAACGGCCTCACCTCGACCGGGTATCCGCTCGACCACCCGGACGAATGCTTCCCGTCCCAGGCCAGAGCCCGTATCTCGTAATCGCCGCTGTCGGAGTATGTGTGGCTGACGGCACAGGCCTCGGCGACCGAGCAGAACGCCGTGGTCTCCCCGCCGCCCGCATCGCCCCAGTCGATGACGTACGCCGTGGACTCTGACGGACCGACCAGCGAGCAGAACTGGATCTCGACCGGCCGGGCCGGCCGAAACCGAGTCGGCCCGCTGACGGCCGGCGTGGCCAGCCGCACGTCGTCACAAGCCAGCACCAGGAACAGAACAAACAGAAGGGTCAACCTCGGCACGCAACAGACTAGCCCGGGCACTACGGCAGTCAAGCCCGCGCCGGGGTTGCGCCGCCCAGGGCACGCGCTACCATTGCTCGTGGCCACGCGATTCCTCGCGGCCCTCGTCGTGCTTGCCGGCCTTGCCGCGGCCGGCCCGCTCCTCAATGGCGGCTTCGAGGAATGGCTCAACGACTCGACCCCGACAGCGTGGCGCATTGAAGCCCGAGGGCGCACCAGTCCCTTTGCCGAACGCGCAACCGTGTACTCGGGCAGTGCTGCCTGCGGCCTGGTTCGGCGCGTCGCCGGCCTCGGCAACAACAGCGGCCTGCTCCAGCGCGTCCCGGTCACGCCGGGCACGCGCTGGACCTGGCAGGCGTGGTGCATGGACCGGACCGCCGAAGCCGCGCTCGGCCTGCTGGTTACCTGGCGCGGCCCTGATTCCGGCTACATCTCCTCGACGCCGGTGCGCCAGTCCCGGGACAACCCGAACTGGCAGGCCATCGTCGACACGGTCACGGCCCCGACCGGCGCCGCCTTCGCCGACCTCATCATCCGCACCTACGGCGCGACCGGCGCGCCCGGCGGCGCGATCCTGCTCGCGGACCAGGCCGGGTTCGAGCCGCTCGTGCCGGTTCCCGAGACCATCCGCACGTGGTTCGTGCAGGACAGCCTCGCTGCCCGGCTCATCGACTTCTTCGACGGCGCCCGCGCGTCGCTTGACTACTGCTGCTACAACTCCTCGCGCCCGGACGTCAACGCGGCGCTGCTGCGCGCCCACGGCCGCGGCGTCGCGCTGCGCGTGATTACCGACAACGCCCGCCTGAACAGCCAGTGGGTTGCGGACCTGCGCTCGGCCGGCGTCGCGGTCTGGACCGACTCCATCGGCCCGAACTCCTCGGGCTACATGCACAACAAGTTCGCCATCCGCGATGCGGCCGACACCGACACCGCCGACGACATCACCTGGGTCGCCACCTACAATCCCAACACGAACGAGCTGCACGCGGACTGCGCCCTCGAACTGCCCGGTCCGTCCCTGGCCCGGCTCTACCGGATCGAGTTCGAGCAGATGTGGGGCGGGCCCGGGCCGCAGCCCAACCCGGCAGCCGCGAAGTTTCACACGGGCAAGCGCGACCTCCTCCCGACCCACGAGGCGACCGTGGCCGGCGTCCCGGTTAAGGTGTGGTTCGCGCCCCAGGACCGCGTCGTCGACACCATCACTGCGCTTGTCCGGCGCACCGCCGGCCAGGTCTTCTTCGCCTGCAACGCCTTCACCTTCGACCCGCTCGGCGATGCGATGCGCGACGCGTGGTACGCGGGCCGCTGGGTCGGCGGCACGATCGACCGCGCCGCCGCGCTCGACCCGAACTCCGAGTACCCGCGCCTGCTCGGCTGGGGCGTGCCGATACTCATCGACTCCTTCCTCGGCAGCGCCAACCAGATTCACGCCAAGCTGATGATTGTCGACTCGACCACGGTCATCGTCGGCTCGGCCAACTGGTCTCAGAATGCCAACACGCTCAACGACGAGAACATCATCGTGATCAGCGACCCGGCCGTGACCGCCCGGATGATCCAGGAGGCCGCGCGGCGCTATCTTGAAGCCGGAGGGCGATACCCGCCGGCCGTGCTCGAAGCGCAGGCACCGGCTTCGCAGCGTGCCCGAGCTGCCTTGCCCGCGACAAGCCTTCCCGGAACCGCCCGGCTATACGATGTCCTCGGCCGCCGCGTCCACGCCGTAACCGGCAGCCTCACCGACGGAAGCCCTCCCGATGTTCGCCGCCTGCCTGCCGGGGTGTACTTCGCCGCGGGCCGGCCCGGGCCGCTGAAGCACGTCGTCATCGCACCCTGAGCCCTGACCGGCGCCCTCCACCCCGAACAGCTTGTCTTCGCAAGCGTTTGACCGGTAATCAGTTGCCGCTTCATACTAGCTTCATTGACAACACCGACGGACAGCGATACACTAGCCGGATGCGCATCCTGGCCATCAATCCCGGCGGCGGCTCGACCAAGGTCGCCGTCTTCGACAACAACCGTCCGCTGTTCCGCGAGAACATAGAGCATCCTGCTCCGCAACTGGTGCGCTTCGGCCATGTCCTCGACCAGTACGCGATGCGCAAGGACGCGGTTCTCTCGGTCTTGAAGGCGCACAAGTTGCCGCCCCAGTCGGTGAATGCCATCGCATCGCGCGGCGGGCCGCTGATGCCCCTGCCCGGCGGCGTGTTCCGCATCACCCAGCGCGTCGTGAACGACATACAGCGCGGCCGCTACCAAACTCTACACCCCTCGTTGCTCGGCCCGCTCATCAGCCACGAGTTGTCACGCGAGATGGCTGTTCCGGCCTTCTTCGTCGACCCCGAGTCGACCGACGAGTTCCGGCCCGAGGCCCGGCTGACCGGTCTCAAAGGCGTGGAGCGGGCCGCGCTCTCGCATGCCCTGAGCTGCCGCACCGTTGCCCAGCAGGCCGCCCGTCGTCTGGGCCGGAGCTATGAGGCCTGTCGACTGGTCGTTGCCCACCTGGGCACCGGCATCACGGTTGCGGCCCACGTGAAGGGTCGCCAGGTCGACGCCAACAACGCCAATGATGACGGCCCCTTCTCGCCCCAGCGCTCGGGGGCACTTCCCGTTTCGGCTCTGGTCCGGATCTGCTTCTCCGGGCGTCACACCGAGGCCGAAGTCCTTGAGATATGCCAGCGCCGCGGCGGTCTGCTGTCGCACCTCGGCACCGACGACATCCGCAAGGTCGAGACCTGGGTCAAGGCCGGGGACCGGCGCGCCCGGCTGGTCTACGACGCGCTTGTCTATGGCATCGCCAAAGAGATCGGCGCGTGTGCCGTGGCCTGCGGCGGCAGGCCTGACGCGCTCGTGCTCACCGGCGGCCTGACGCTTTCCAGAGGATTTGTCGCCGCGCTGCGCCGCTGGGTCAGACCGCTGTTTGCGCGCACCATCGTTTTCCCGGGCGAGGAAGAAATGACCGCCCTTGCGGCCCGGGTGCTGTCTGTTCTTACCGGCGAAGAGAAAGAGAAGGACTATGCGAAGGAAGTTGCTCTCCGGGGATGAAGCCGTAGCGCTCGGCGCCTGGGAGGCCGGTTGCCACGTCGCGGCCGCCTACCCGGGCACGCCGTCAACCGAGATTCTCGAGGCGCTGGCCAACTACGACGACGTCTATTGCGAATGGTCGGTCAATGAGAAGGTGGCGCTTGAGGTCGCGCTCGGCGCTTCGATTGCCGGGGCCCGGGCGATGGCCGCGATGAAGCACGTCGGTCTGAACGTGGCCGCCGACCCGCTGTTCTCAGCGGCGTACATCGGGGCCCGCGGCGGCTTGGTCATCATCACCGCCGACGACCCCGGCCTGCACTCATCCCAGAACGAGCAGGACAACCGCTTCTACGGCCTCATGGCGAAGCTGCCGGTGCTGTGTCCGTCAGACAGCCAGGAGGCCAGGGACTTCACCCGGCTGGCGTTCGACCTCTCAGAGGAATACGACATCCCGGTGCTCGTCCGGCTGACCACGCGGGTCGCTCACTCCAGCGCGCCGGTCGAACCGGGCCAGCGCGAACCGCGCCCGCTCAAGGGCTACGAGAAGCAGATTCGCAAGAACATCATCCTGCCCGCGTTTGCGGCCCAGCGCCACGTGGACCTTGAGGCCCGAATCGACCGGCTGCGCGAGTACACCGAAAAGACCCCGCTCAACCGCATCGAGCCGGGCTCGGCCGAACTCGGCATCGTCTGCGACGGCGTGGCCTACCAGTACGCCCGCGAAGTCTTTCCCGACGCTTCCTTCCTGAAGCTGGGAATGGTCTACCCCTTTCCATCCGAGATGGCGGCCCGCTTCGCCGCCGGTGTCAAGGAACTGCGCGTCATCGAAGAAGTCGACCCGTTCATCGAGATGCACCTGCGTGCCATCGGGCTTGCCCCGGTCGGCAAATCCCGGCTCCCCCGGGTCGGCGAACTCAGCCCGGCGGTCGTGCGCCGCTCATTCGCTGCGCCCGGATCGACCGCGCCGGCCGCGCCCGAGCCGGACCTGCCCGGTCGCCCGCCCGCACTGTGCGCCGGCTGCCCCCATGCCGGCATCTTCTTCGCACTCCAGAAGCAGAAGGTCATTGTCGGCGGCGACATCGGCTGCTACACGCTCGGCGCTCTCCCTCCCCACAGCTCGATGGACACCTGCGTCGACATGGGCGCGTCGATAACCGTCGCCCACGGCGCCGACAAGGCGCTCGGCTCTTCGGACGAGCGGGTCCGGGTCGCCATCATCGGCGACTCCACCTTCTTCCACTCGGGAATTACCGGCCTTGTCAACACCGCCTATAACCGCAGCCGCGTCATCACCATCATTTCGGACAACAGCACCACCGGGATGACCGGGCACCAGGACCACCCGGGCACCGGCAGGACTCTCGCAGGCGAGAGGGTCCCGGCAATCGACATCGTCACGCTCGCCCGCGCCTGCGGCATCGAGAAAGTCGTCCAGGTCGACCCCTACAACGCGAAGGAAACGCGCAAGACGGTGCGGGCGGTGCTGTCCGAACCCGGTCCGGCGGTCATCGTCAACCGCCGGCCCTGCGCCCTGCTCATCGGGTTGCGCAACCCGCCCAGGCGCGTCGACCGGGACAAGTGCATCGCCTGCAAGACCTGTATCAGCCTGGGCTGCCCGGCCCTGACGATGAAGGACGGCAAGTCGCACATCGTCGACACCATCTGTGTCGGGTGCGGCACCTGTGCCAACGTCTGCCCCAAGGAGGCAATCGCATGACCGGCTCCCATTCCGGCGCGACCGAAACGACCAACGTCCTTGTCTGCGGGGTGGGCGGCCAGGGCGTGATCCTGTTCTCCAACGTCCTCTCCAACCTCGCGCTCGACGCCGGGCTCGACTGCAAGAAGAGCGAGGTGCACGGTATGGCCCAACGGGGCGGCAGCGTCACCTCGCACATCCGCTTCGGCCCGAAAGTTCACTCGCCGCTCATCGAGGAAGGCACGGCCGGCACGGTTGTCGCGTTCGAACGGCTCGAGGCGCTGCGCTATGCGCACTACGTTGCCCCCTCCGGCCGCCTGCTCTACGACCCGCACCGCATCCAGCCGCTGCCGGTCCAGATCGGCGCGGCCGAGCCGATGCCTGACGAGGAAGTTGACCGGCGCCTGCGGGCCCGGGCCGGCATGCTCGTCCCGGTCCCCGCGTTCGCCACTGCGGTCGAGATGGGCAACCCGCGAGTCCAGAACATCCTGATGCTGGGCGCGGTTTCGCACTTCCTGAAGTTTGAGCTCTCCGCCTACACCGCTGCGATCAAGTCGATGGTCAAGCCGGCGTTCATCGACCTCAACCTGCGGGCATTCGAGGCCGGACGCGGTTTGGTCTGTGCCGCGGTTTGAAGCTCCTGATTACTAAGTGAAGTGGGGGCGGGAACACCCGCCCCCACTCTGTTGCGCGACCCAGCGCTAACGCGTCTGGACCGTCTTGGTCGTGACCACGCCGGCGCCTGTCTCGACCTTGAACAGGTACGTGCCGTTGGCCACTCTGCGGCCGCTCTCATCCCTGCCGTCCCAGCGCAGGGAGTGGTTGCCTGCGGCCATCTCACCGTCTGCGAGAACTCGGACGCTGCGCCCGCTCACGTCGTAGACCGCCACCCGCACTCGACCCGCTGTCGGCAGGCTGAGCCTGAGTGAAGCCGAATTGCTGAACGGGTTGGGCGATGCAACCAGCCCGAGCCGCGCCGGCACGCGCGCGCCCGCAATCGGGTCGGCCACGGCCGTGGACGGCGCGTTGGTGGTGAACTTGATGGCACGGCCCGCGACTATCGGGCTGGAGCCACGGCCGTAACTGCCATCAAAGAGGTTCTGTATGAAGATGGTACGGGTCGGGTCCTGTTCGCCGACGGTCGACGAGTTCATCCCGTTGTTACTCATGTACTGATAGACGAACACGCAGTTGCCGTCGCGCGCCGCGCGGGTCGTATCGTAGAAGATGATCTGGTTCTTCTCGAAGGTCGTCCGGCTGGCGTAGTAGGCCACCGAGTCCCACTCCACGATGAACCGGCCGTTGGCCGCATCGTGATACCACCACACGCCGCCGCCGGTCGGCGGATACAGGTCGTCCCAGTTCAGGAACAGAGCCGGCACCGTTACCGCGCTTGCCGGCAGCGCCGTGTTCGAGTAGGCCGACACGGTAGTCGAGCCGAGACCCACCCAGCCGTTGCCGCAGATTGAAACCTGCGTGAAGTTCTGGCCGTAGAACCGGAACGGCCCGAACGCGGGCGGCAGGCTGACGACCACAGTCTGGTCATCGGACAGGGTCAGCCGCGTGCCCCGGTTGTTGATCTCGACCCATTCGAAGGTCGGGCGCTCGTTGTAGTAGGCATCGGCGTCGTCGTAGGCCCAGTACAGCGCCGGGGTGCGCGGTCCATCCGGCTCCGGGTCGGTGGCGCGAATCTCTCCCACGACGATGACGAAGGGCATCGTCCACGAGAGCGCGCCGCTCGAGACGTGCAGGGTGCAGGATATCGGCGTCTCAGGCGGCATCGCACCGGCTGTCACGCGGAACTTGTCAGCGCTGTTGATGCCGGTGCTCTCAGCCGGGATAGTACCCCACGAACCGGTCGCGTCGTCGACAGTCAGCCGCGGATCGCCCGAAACCAGGGTCGCGGTGACGCCGGCCGCGTTGCCGAACCCGACATTGCGCAGGACCGCGTAGAGGTCAGCGCTCTCATTGGGGTCGAGCCGGCCGTTGGAATTCCCGCCCTGGGCCGTGTCAACCGCGATCGATGACACGAACTGGAGCCGAGCCGCGCCCACGCGCAGGAACACGAACGAGTTCCACGTCGAATCGCTCGCGTCCCTTGTCTGCAGGGTGAACCGGATGCTGTGACCGTTGGTGCAGGCAGGCGCGACCGAGAAGCGGAAACCGGATGCCCCGGTCCAGGCCGAGTCGCGCGGCGCGATGTTGCCGAAGGTTTTGGCCGAGTCGAGCAAGGTGACGAAGGCATCGCTCACGCGCAGCTTGCCGCTCACCGAACGTGCGGTCGAGTCGCCGTGGTTCTTGACCCAGACGGGCAGGATGATGGTCTCGCCCGGGTTGACCGAACCGTCACCGTTGCCGCCCGGCGGCGAATCGTTGACCGTGTGGCGCAGGTAGGTCACGTAGGGCGTGCCGCTGGTCGCGGCGAGGCAAACGCCCTCATAGGGCAGCATCGGGATGTGCGGCACGCCGGCGGCGTGGCCGTCCGAAGCGGTGACCGTGAACTCGCCAGGTGACAGCGAATTGATGTTCAGAGTAACGTTGCCCGAGACATCTGTGTACCCGACCGCGTAGAACTCGCCGGCCTTGGCCGCGCAGACCCGTGCCCGGTACACGGGCGCGCCATTGATCGTGATGTTGACGTTCAGGCTGTACGGCCCGACCGGGACGCGCGGCGGGTGCGTGACCACCGGCGCGACCGGCTGGCCCCCGGCCCAGACCTGCATTGCCGGGTCGCCAAGGTTCAGGTACATGTAGATGTTGTCCGGGTACGGCGAACCGGGCCAGTACTTCCCGACGTAGGCGTCGACATTGCACTGAATCCAGCCGATGTCCCAGGTCGGCAGCACGTAGTCGCGCACGCCCGGCACGTTTATCGTCCAGGTGTCGCACATCGAGCGCACGAGCGTCGAGCAGATGCCGTGGTTGGGCAAGGTGTATGAAGCCTGAGTGGCGGCGAAAGAGCCGACCGCGCCGCCCGGGTACTTGCGCATCCAGGCCTCGGAAAGACACGTCGGGTCGGAGATGGCGCCGCAGTTGCAGGCTATGTTGTAGACCATCGGCGTCAGGTCGCCGTTGGTCAGTGCGTTGACGTTGGAAATCAGCCAGGGCGCGCCGCCCGAAAGCGCCATCGTGTACCACTGGTCGTTGTCACCGTGGCCGCGATAGGTGACCACGCCGCGCCCGGCATTGATCATCGACGCGATCGAGTCGTTGCCGAAGAACTGGCACATCAACGTGTCGAAATCATAGCGGTACCAGCCCATCGGTTTCTGGTAGATGCCCCGGATGCAGCCTGAATACTTGCCCGGGTACTGCTCGGAGCAGGCGGTCATGTTGTGCTTGGTCAGCCAGTTCGCTGTGGTTGGCGGGTTCTTCGTGAACTTCAGTATCTTGCGAATCTGATTCTCAAGATCCTGGGCCGAGGCAGGCGAAAGCCGGCTGAGGCCGATTTCGGGGAAGTTGTCCGGGGTCGGAGGCAGCAGGTCGGAATACCAGTAGTCGCCGTTGCCGACGCCGCCCAGCGCGCGCATCGGTATCTCGGCGAACTCGCCCACCAGCAGCACCCAGCGCAGCTCGGCCGGCGAATTGCGGTTGTACTCGGCGAGAATCGAATCCTTGATCTCTTGCGATGTCCAGCCCGACTTGTGGATGATGCGGGTCTCGACGCCGCGCTTCTGGTGCCAGCCGACAAGCGAGTCCTTGAGCCAGGTGTGATTCCACCAGTTCTCGTGCGCCACGACGAGATACTTCACGCCTGGGTTGTCGGTATCGGTGACCGTCACCGGCAGCCGGGTGAAGTTGTCTATGTAGCGCGCGTAGGTCGACGCGAGCCAGGCCTGAACTGTCTTGCGCGTAAAGGTCCCGCCGGTGTAGCCGACGTTCACCCGGAACTTCGTATCGACGCGCAACTGCTTCTTGGCCGGGTTGTAGCGCACCGGATAGACCTGCACGTTCGCCACCGGCAGCTCGCGCCACTGGCCCGTGCCCATCACCTGGGCGTCGAACTCAGGGTAGAATGCGTCCTTCTGATAGAAGTCGCGGTCGATGACGAACGGATGGTTCGAACCCTCAGTCGCGGGCGTCTGGTACGGGTGGCAGTTGATGTTGTCGAAAACCCGACTTTCCAGGACGCTCACGCTCACCTGCACGCCGGCGTCGTCCGGGATACCCAGCAGGTATGAAAGCTTGGGCACCTGGGGCTTGCCGATTTCGAGTGCGGCCATCACGTCACCCGGTATGTTGATGACGTGATACGTCGCGCCGTCAACCTCCACTGGCTCGACGGTGACCCCGGGCAGTTCGACCTCGAGCACGGTGCCGATGCTTGTGTTGCTGACGACGCGCACGGTCGGCTCTGCCTCCACGCCGGTGCCCAGCCAGGCACCGAAACCGAGGCTTGCGACTGCCAGCGCCAGCAGTGTCACGTACTGCTTCATCTGTGCTGTCTCCTTGTGCTGCTTTGACGGAGCGCGGGGGCAGGACCGCGCAGACCGGGCCTGCCCCCGCATCACTTGGTGTTTCCCTGGCTAGCGGCTCAGCACTGCCTTCTGGCTGATGTTGCCGACCGCGGTCTCCAGGCGGTACAGATAGACGCCGGCCGCAAGCTTGCGGCCCGCGGCGTCATCGCCGCTCCAGTTGATGGTGTAACTGCCGGCTGCCTGTTCCGCCGCGCCGGTGTTGACCAGTTCGCGCACGACCCGACCGGTCGCGTCGTACACCACGAGCTTGACCGGTGTCGCCGAGGGCAGACTGTAGCGCAGGCTCACCGGCCCGACAACCGGGTTGAGCGACGGCGAGAGCGCCAGCCGGCGCGCGCGCGCCGCAACCGGGGTCTCGGCCACGCCGGTGCTCGGCTCATTCGTGGTGAACTTGATTGCCCGGCCCGCCACTATCGGCGCCGAGCCGCGGTGGTACGCGTTGTTGAACAGGTTCTCGATGAATATGGCGCGGGTCGGGTCCTGCTCGCCGACCGTCGCCGAGTTGGTCTGGTTGGCGGTCAGGTACTGGTATACGAACACGCAGTTGCCGTCGCGCGCCGCGCGCGTCGTGTCGTACAGGATGACCTGGTTCTTGTCGAAGGTCGTCCGGCTGGAGTAGTAGGCCACCGAGTCCCACTCGACGATGAACCGGCCGTTGGCCGCGTCGTGATACCACCACACGCCGCCGCCGGTCGGCGGATACAGGTCGTCCCAGTTCAGGAACAGGGTCGGCGGCAGGCTCGTCGCGGGCAGCGCGGTGTTGGAGTAGGTCGACAGCGTCGTCGAACCCAGCCCGACCCAGCCGTTGCCGCAGATCGACACCTGCGTGAAGTTCTGGCCGTAGAACCGGAACGGCCCGAACGCCGTCGGCAGATTGACGACCACGGTCTGGTCGTCGGAGAGCGTCAGGCGCGTGCCGAGGTTGTTAATCTCGACCCACTGGAAGACCGGGGCCTCGGTGTAACCCGAGTCCGAGTTGTCGTAAGCCCAGTACAGCGCCGGGGTGCGCGGCCCGTCGGGAATCGGGTCGACGGCGGTCACGCGCCCGACCTGGATCCCGAACGGCACGTTCTGCACCGGGTAGCCGGTCTGGGTCACCCGCAGGGTGCAGGATATCGTGAACTCGCGCGGGATTGACGCGCTGGCGCGCACTCTGAAGCGGTCGGTCGTGTTCATCGTCCACGAGTCGGCCGGCACGAACCCGTAAGTTCCGGTCGAGTCAAGCACGGTCAGGCGCGCGTCGCCCGATACGAGCACCGCGCTCACGCCGTAGGCGTTGCCCAGCCCGGAGTTGACGAGCTGGACCGCGATCTCGCACTCCTCGCCCGGGTCAAGCTTGCCGTTGCCGCCGTCCCAGGCATAGATCGAGTCGCCCTTCAGCTTGGGCGTACCCACGAGCAGCGACAGCGACGACACATAAATCGAATCGAGGGTATCGGTCAGCACCAGGCTGAAATCGAGCGAGTAGCGGTTGGTGCAGGCCGCGGCCACGCTGAACCGGTAGCCGTTCGGCCCGGTGTAGCCGGTGCTGTCCTGCAGGATGGTGCCGAAGTACTTGAAGGAGTCGAGGATCGTGATGTTGGGGTCGGCCGTGCGCAGCGTGCCCCGCACGCCTCGCGCGGTGTAGTCGCAGAGGTTCATCACCCAGGTCGGCATGTTGATTGTCTCGCCCGGGTTGATGATGCCGTCGTTGTTGCCGCCGACGCTGTCGTCGATGGCGTGGCGGTAATAGCGCACGCCGAAGGGCGGCCTGGTCGCGTTCACCGCAGCCAGCGCGTTGATGCGGCCCGCGCCGAAGTCGTTATCCTTGCCGGCCGGCCCGAGGTCGAGCGCGGTCACCTCGAGAATCGAATCAACCTCGCGCGGCAGCAGGTTCGGGTTCTTCGAGAGCATAAGACACACGGTCCCTGCGGTGTGCGGCGTTGCCATCGAGGTGCCCGACATCTGCGTGTAGCCGCCGCTCATCGCGCACGACTTGGTGTTGACGCCCGGCGCGCACACGTCCGGCCGGGTCAGTCCGGGCGGGTAGGCCCAATCGTTGAACGGGGCGACATTGCCCCAGGTCACGGGCCCGCGCGACGAGAACGACGCGATGGCGTCGCTCGAGTCGACCGCGCCGATGGACACGATGCCCGACAGCGCACCGGTGCCGGTGTTCTGCGGGTTGGGCCAGGGCGGCGGCACATTGCCCGGGCAGCGGCAGGAATTGGGCGGGGTGAGCGAGCGTTCGTTGCCCGCCGCGACAATCTGCGAGAGACCGGCCGCCATCACGTTGTTGGCGGTCTGCCGCCACGAGGCCTGGTGCGGGTTCCAGGAGATTTGCCAGCCCAGCGACATCGTGTAGAGCGCCGCGCCGTTGGCCGGCGACAGCGGCGGGCTGACGCAGAACTGCATCGCCTCCCAGCACTGGAACTCGGCCACCGAGTCGGCGACCGTGCGCACGCGGCAGATCATCATCTGCGCATCGGGCGCAACACCGCACTGGGTACCGCCGGTGCCGTCCGAGGCAACTGTCCCGGCAGTGTGGGTGCCGTGGCCCTGGGCATCGATCGGGTCATTGGTGTTGTTCTCGAAATTCCAGCCGTGGTTCGGGTAGTTCGGATCGGTCCACATATGGTCGGCCAGGTCGACGTGACGGTAGTTGCAACCGGTGTCGATGTGGCCGCAGACCACGCCCTGACCGGTATATCCAAGCGCCCAGACCGCCGGGGCCTGAATGTTGTTCACGCCGTAGGTGATCTCGTCGGTTTCGGTCACCGGCTCCTCGGGCTCGAGCAGGTCCGGCGCGTAGGCAAGGTCGTAGTTCACGTAGTTGACCTCGGCCATCGCGGCGACGGCCTTGATGACCTCGGGCGTGCCCTCGAAGTAGACCGCATTGAGAATCCAGAGGGTGCGAACGTCGCGCGCCCGGCCGGCCTCGACCTCGTTGTTGAGATACGAGAGCAGCCCGGCCTGATGCCGGGCCGAGAAATCCTGAAGAATCCGGGCGACCTCGAGCCGGCGCTGGGCCTTGGGCAGGCCGTCGACAAGCCGGTGCAGAAGGTCGCTGTCGAACTGCTCGTTCAGCACCACGTGCACCGGCAGGAACGCGTCCTGCTGGGCGCGGGCGAGGTGCTTGTCGAGCTCTGGTGACATGACTGCCAGCGAGACGCCGAACAGCGCCGCCAGCAGCACCAGTACGCTTCTTTTCACACGTGCCTCCTTGGAGCAAGCAATCTACAGCCTCTCGCGCCGGGTCATCTGCTCGCTATCGAGCCACCCGCTGCGACGTTCGATTATACCCCCCTGCCCCGGCCCGTCAACGTCGCGCATAACATTAATGTAGGTTTTCCCGCCCCCGGCCTTGCCATCGGGTCGCCCCTCGCTACAATCGACCGTGCGCGGCCACCGGCTTGACCCCGAAGAACTGCGCCGGCTTGCCCGGCGCCACCTGTTCCGGTTCCGCTCTCCCCTGCTCATCGAGGAAGGTGCGGTGCGTGACATCTGCCACCACGCCCGCATCGGCTACGACACCCCGCTGAAACGCGAGACCTACGGGTTCCTGTTCGGCACGCTTGACCCTGAGAACCGGCTGACCATCCGCCGGGCCTGCTACTACCGCGGCGGCAAGAAGACCCGCACCTCGGTGCAGTTCAAGGACTGGGACACGGTCCGGCGCGTGCGCGAGCGCCGCCGCCAGCTTGCCGCCCAGCTGCGCATGCGCTACGTCGGCAGCTTCCACTCGCACGTCGAGGTCGCGGGCACGGTGTTTCGCGGCCTCTCGCCCGACGACCGCGAATCGTTCCGCTACGACGTGATGTCCTCGGTCGAGCTGGTCGCGTTCACCTGGCACGGTGTGAAACCGCCCCAGGAAGCCTCGCGCCGGTCGATCGTCGCCTACGACACCCGGCGCGAGTATCATTACCGCATCCGGGCCTATGCCAAGCGCGCACGCGGCATCCGCCTCGTGCCGCTCAAGGTCGTGCCCTCAGGCGTCATCATCGTCCACTGACCGGCCCGGCAGGAAAACGCGGCGGCCCGAAGGCCGCCGCTTGTCTTTTGAGCCGCCCGGGGGGCAAGAGTCAGCGGCTCGCAAGGAGGTCCTGTGTGCTAGAGGCTGTATTGCACGCTGTCGAAGGTTGTGACGCGCTGCCGCGCGAAAGGTTGCTTCGGCTCAACGCGGCCGGCGATTCAGCCCAAAAGAAACCTCCACGGCCCACTCCTTGAGCAGGCGGAACGGTATATCCTGCGCTGTCCAGCCGACCAGCTCGGCGGCCATGACGTGGTTGCCGGCCGGCACGCGTTCGATCGAGTAGCTGCCCAGAGAATCGGTGACCGCGCTGACCCCCGTACCCTGCACGGTCAGCCGCACCCCGGCCAGGGGCGCGCCGGTTGCCCGGTCGGTCACGCGCCCGCACACCGAACCGACATTGGTCGTGTCGATCAGAGCGATATCAATCACGACGGTGTCCCCGCCCTTCACCCTCACGTCGCGCTGCGCCGGAGCGTAGCCTTCAAGCGCCGCGACGAGCAGCCGGTCGCCCTCCGGGAAGTCGCTGAACGCGTACGAACCATCCGGCCCCGAAACCGCCTGCGCGGCCGTGCCCTCAACGCCCACCACAACGCCCTCCAGCCCGTGCTTCTCCCCGGCATCAATCACCCGGCCCAGCACGGTGCGCGGCCGCGCGGGAAACAGCGCCGCCGCAATCACGGCGCCCCGTCCATTCCCCTGCACTGTAACTTGCCGCGCGATGTAGCCCGCGCGCGCGATTTCCACCGCGCCGCCGCGCCGCGCCGCGATTGCCGGAGTAACGCCCGCCTCATCGGTCGCGGCCATCAACGCGCTCGACTCGACCCGTGCCATCGCGCCGGCGATGGGCCGCCCGGTCTCGGCGTCACTAACCGAGAAGCGCACCAGCCCCTGCCGCGCGCACCCGGCCAGCAACGCAAGCGCGAACAGCGCGATCCGGCTCAAACCCGCCCTCCCCTGCGCTCCGGTGCGAGGTAGATGAGCGGCATCGAAATCAGGGTGGTCAGCCCCTTGGCGATGACATTGGCCCAGAAGATCGCCACCACCACGCCGAGGGGAATCCGGCCGGCGAACGCCAGCATCACGAACAGCGCCGAGTCCAGCGGCATGCTCACCGAATTGCTGGAAAGCACCCTCAGCCACTGCCGCTTCGGCCCGAACCGCCGCACCCACAGCCGGTACACCTCGCCGTCCACCAGCTCCGAAACAACCTCGGCCGCGATCGAGGCGACGACAATGCGCCACACCGGGGCCAGCACGACGCCGAACTCGAGTTGCGGCCCGACCTGCACATCGGCCGGCAACCGCGCCACCAGCCAGAAAAGCCCGGCCATGACCAGGTTCACCGCCCCGGCAAAAAGCACCAGCCTGCGCGCCACCCTGATACCCGCGGTCTTGTGCACGAGGTCGCGCAGCGTGAAGGTCAGGGGATACACAAGCGTGCCCGCATCCACGCTCAGGCCGGCCAGCACGACGATGCGCAGGCTGGCGATGTCGGAAAGCATCTGCGCCGCGACGTACGCGGCCGAAACCAGCGCGACCGCGAGCAAGTTGTCATTCTGCCTGTCCCCGCCTGCCGGCTCAGACACCTGCCGCCCCGCGCCTCACATCACTCATCCAACGTCACCCCGCGCGCCGGCTTCCTCCCCACCGCGACCAGCCGCACCGCCTCGTGGTCATAAGCCGCGCCATCAAGGTCGCCACAGAGGCGCACCCGCACGAACCCGACCCGTTCCAGGAGCGCGCGCAGCTCGGTCCCCGCGTACAGCCGCGTCCCGAAATGCAGCTCACGCCGCCTGTTGCCCCTGATGACCGTCAGGTAGTTATCGACCCAGCCCCAGTCATCGGCCAGCTCGCGCCGCTGCAGGAGCAGCGCGCCATCCTGCTCGGTCCAGTTGCTCGGCGTGAAAATGCGCGCCAGCACCTCCCGGCCCATCAGGTCGATGACCAGCCGCCCGCCCGGCGCGAGCGAGTCAAGGACGTTTCGAAGCACCCGCGCATCATCGGCCGGGTCCTCGAAGTACCCGAACGATGTGTACATCGACAGCGCCACGTCAAACGCGCCCGCGCGCCGGAAACGCCGCATGTCCCGCTCGACCCACTCCACGGCGAGCCCTTCCCTGACCGCGGCCGTACGCGCCGCGCGCAGGAAGTCGGGATTCAGGTCCACGCCGGTCACCCGGTGTCCCCGCCGCGCGAACTCCAGCGCGAACCGGCCCTGCCCGCAGCACAGGTCGAGAATCCGCTCGCCCGGCCTGATGGCGACGAGCTCTGTCAGCCGTTCAGCCTCGAGCGGGGTCTGCGCGACCCGCTCGGGCGTGAACATGAACCGGCCGAACTCGGCCCAGAACCGCGGGCTCTCAAACCACTGCCTGCGCTTCACGGCTTGACGATAGGCACCTATCCCCGGCAAGTCAACCCGGACAGCTTCCCGAATCCGACCCGGACAACCGGTGCCGGTCACAACCCGGCACTCGCGCAGCGACCCGCAAGGCGCTCAGGCAGGCGGCAGTGAAAGCAACAGCCCAAGCCGCCCCCTGGGCGAGGGAGTCAAAACCGCACCCAGTCGGGCAACCCTCTGCATTCCATGGATATACGCAACGCTTCCTGGAAGTCACCTACTGTAATCACAGTTATAGCCCCTCATCAGTCCGACTCTGCCCGCCTGTGTGTCCCGGGGGCCCACTACCGGTCCCCGCTTGCCCAGAATCCCCGCCCCGGCGTATCACAGACAGAAGCACTTGGAAGACCAGAGACGTTGGGCCAGTTACCTCGCCTGTCCGCGGCCGAGTCAGGGACGACCAGAATCCGTCAGGGAGCAGCGGAGATGTTGTGGGGAGTGGACGCGCCTGGAGGGATTCGAACCCCCGGCCGTCGGATTAGAAATCCGATGCTCTGTCCAACTGAGCTACAGGCGCAAGAAGGCGACAGGCCAAGCCAGTTGTCAAAGACCAGAAGGCAAAGGTCAGAACCGCTGACCCTGGTCCCTGACCCCTGAACCACGGACACCTGACGTTCATCTTCGACCCAATCGGGGAGACAGGATTCGAACCTGCGACCCCCACGTCCCAAGCGTGGTGCGCTAACCGGGCTGCGCTACTCCCCGACGCTGCAAGACTCTAACAGGCAGTGCTAAGCCTGTCAACCGGCCGCACGCGCACGGAGGTGCTCGACCACCTGCTTCATCGCCCGTGCCCGGTGGCTGATCTGCGACTTTACCGCGAGGCCGAGTTCGCCGAAGGTCTGACTGTGGCCGTCCGGGATGAACAGCGGGTCATAGCCGAACCCGGCGCAGCCGCGCGCGTGGAGGCTGATCTTGCCCCGGCACTCGCCTTCGAACAGGGTCTCCGCTCCGTCCGGGTCGACCAGGCACATCACGCACCGGAATCGCGCAGTGCGTCGCTCGTCCGGCACGGCTATCATCTTCGCGAGCAGTTTGCGGCAACGGTCGCTGTCGGTCGCACCCGGCCCGGCATAGCGCGCCGATAGCACGCCCGGCTCTCCCCCGAGCGCGTCAACCTCGAGCCCGGCGTCCTCAGCCACGGTCCAGATCCGGCTGTGCCGGAACGCGGCGCGCGCCTTGATGCGCGCATTCTCCTCGAATGTCGCGCCGGTTTCCTCGACTTCGCCGGCCGCGGGGTAGGCGTCGAGCATCACCGCCTCCCAGCCCGACCCGTCGAGCAGGGCCTCAAGTTCGGCGAGTTTGCCCGGGTTGCGCGTGGCCAGCAGCAGTTTCACAGGTACCGGGCCAGTTTCCTGTCGGCGGCGATGAGCGCGAGCATTTCCTTGATGCCGTCCAGCCGGTTCCGGTCGGCCACGAGCACCGCGTCGCCGGCCCGGACAATCACGAGGTCTTTCACGCCCAGCGCGGCGACGATCCCGGCATCGGAGTCAACGATGCAGCCGGCAGCGTCCTTGCCCACGAAAGCGCCGTCGCAGTGGTTGTCCATCGCGTCGGGCTTGATGTGGCGCTCCAGTGCCAGCCACGACCCGACGTCGTCCCAGTCAAAGGTCGCGCGCACCGCCGCGACGTTCTCGGCCCGCTCCATCACAGCGTAGTCGATCGATATGGCCTTGACCCCGGCGTAGAACCGCTTCAGCGCCGCGCTCTCGGACTTCGTGCCGATGGCCCGGCTGAACCGCGCGAGCCCCGCGTGCAGCTCGGGCTGGTAACGCTCGAGCGCGCCGAGAATCGCGTCCGTGCGCCAGACAAACATCCCCGAGTTCCACGCGTAGTTGCCGTCGGCAATGTAACCCTGCGCGGTGAGCAGGTCCGGCTTCTCGCGGAAGCCTTCGACAACGTGCGCGGCCAGACTGCCCGAGCCGGCGAGTTTCTGGCCGAGTTTGATGTAGCCGTACCCGGTGTCGGGCCGCTGGGGCGGCACCCCGAAGGTGACCAGCATCCCCTGCTGGGCCACTTCGTATGCGAGCTTCAGGCAGCGGCCGAACTCGGCGCGGTTTTCTATGAGATGGTCAGCCGGCAGCACCGCCATCGTCGAGCGCGGGTCGCGCCGTGCGAGATAGGCCGCGGCCAGCCCGATGGCCGGCGCGGTGTTGCGGCCGACCGGCTCGAACACGAGGTTGCGCGCGCCGACCCGAAGCTGCCGCCGGACAATCGGCCCGAAATCCGCGGGCGTGACAAAGAGCTGGCGCTCCAGCGGTATCAGGCGCTTCACCCGCTCGCTGGTATCGCGCGTGAGCGAGCCGCGGCCGAACAGCTCTATGAACTGCTTGGGCAGCGCTCTCCGGCTCTTGGGCCAGAACCGCTCGCCGCGCCCGCCGCAGAGAATGACTGCGTAGAATGACACTATTCCTCCCCGTTTTCGATGCTGCGCAAATTTGCGCTGACCGCGAGCCCGCCGAACCGCGTGCGGATGATCACCGGCATCCGCCGCGCGTCATCCGAGATGTAGACCAGCCCGAGCGGGCCCTTCTCGATCGGCGTGACCACGCGGCAGTCATAAGTGCCGGCCGGCACGCGCACGCGCCGGGTCCGGCTCACCGCGCCGAGCAGGCGGTAGTTGCGGCGGTCCGCGTGCAGGCTGCAGCGCACCGTGTCGCCGGCGCGCAGGTTCAGCCCCCGCAGCCAGTACCACACGGTGACGAGGTCGCGTGAGCCCGGCACGGCCGCGTAGGCCTTGCCGTCGGAGTAGCGCACAGTGTCGCCGGACCGGCTGTAGCGCGCGGTCCACTCGGCCCGGTAGTTGGGCTCGCGCGTGCGCTTGTAGGACTGCACGGTCGAGCTGTCGGAAACTCGGCTCCAGCTCTCCAGCCGGTAGGTGGCGGAGAAGAGCCAGGCCATCGCCATATCGATTGAAAGGTCGGCGCGGTAATGCAGGCAGGGCACGCTGTCCAGCGTCTGCGGCGCGAGTTCCTCGAGCACCAGCGACCCGACCGCCATCGGGCCGTAGCGCAGCTCGTACTCGAGCCGCTCGCCCGGCGCCGCCAGGACCAGCAGTAACAGGACCGCCACTGCGATGAATCCTAGACGCGCCTCGATGCCAGTCAAGCCGCACGGCCGCGGCCGCCGAGCGGCGCCCTGTGCTGACCGCGTTGACTTCGCGGAGCCGCCGGCTATGCTCAATGCCTTGATTGGCACATCGCTGGTTTGGACCGTTGCCCTGCTGCTGGCGGCGCTCGCGCCGCCGGCCGCGGTAACGGTGCGCGACAATCCCAACGACGGCGGCGGCGCGATTCTGGTGAGCTGGAGCGCGCCCGAGGCCGAGTCGCTCGCACCCACAGGCTGGCAGGTGCTGCGCTCGACCGCGCCCGACTCCGGCTTCACCGTGGTCACCGAGGAACCCGCCCAGTCGCTCGAATTCCTCGACGCGGGCACGCGCGACGGCACTCCCTACTACTATCAGGTCATCGCCCTGTATGAGACTGGCCCGGCCGCCGCCGCGGTTGCCGGCCCGGTGCTGTCCAGGCCCCAGTGGTTCCGCACGCCCCAGCTCAACGTGCTTGTCGTGCTGGTGGTCATCTGCGTCGTGTTCGCGGTCTATCTCGGTCAGGCGCGCCGCGGCAGGAAGATGTTCATCCGCAAGATTGCCGGGCTCGACGCCATCGACGACGCGCTCGGCCGGGCCACCGAGATGGGCAAGCCGATACTTTTCTCTTTCGGGCTGGGCGTCCTGACCGATATGGTCGTCATGGCGGCGCTGCCCCTGCTGCGGCGCATCGCCGGCCGGTCGGCCCGTTACTCGACCCGGCTGCTCGTGCCCAATGCCGACCCGCTGGTGATGACCGCGGCCCAGGAAACGGTCAAGGAAGCCTACACCGAGGCCGGCCGGCCTGACCTCTACAACGCCGACAACGTGTCGTTCGTCACCTCGGACCAGTTCGGCTATGCCGCGGGCGTGGACGGGATGCTGCTGCGCGAGCGTCCGGGCGCTGTTTTCTGGATCGGCTCGTTCTACGCCGAGTCGCTGATCATGGCCGAGACCGGCCACTCGGTCGGCGCCATCCAGCTCGCCGGAACCATCGACACCGCGCAGTTGCCATTCTTCGTCGCGGCCTGCGACTACACGATGATCGGCGAGGAGGTGTTCGCCGCCTCGTGCTACCTCAAACCCGAACCGATGATGCTGGGCAGCATAAAGGGCGAGGACTTCCTGAAGATGTGGCTCATCGTCATCACGCTCGCAGTTGTCGCGCTCGCGACCGTGACCGAGGCGCTGAACATCGCCGCGCTGCGCCCGGTCGTCGCGCTCGTGACCGGCTGGTTCACGCCGGCCTACTGAGATGCTCAAGCGCACCCTCCCCCTGATAATCGTCTTCGCCTCGGCCCTGCTCATCATCGTCGCATTCTTCATCCCGCACCGGCCGTTCGGCGACCTTGAGTCGCGCTTTCTCAACTGGTTCGCCATCGTCTCGGGGTTCACTTTCCTCCTCGGTCTGGACTCGCTCACCCGCCACCATCTGACCCGGGTGCTGCGCCGCTCGCCCGGCTGGGGCCACAGCCTGCTTCTGGTCCTGAGCCTTTTCGCCACAATCGCGCTGGGGCTCTATTCCTGGGTCCGGTTCCGCAGCCCGTTCGCTCTGCAGGCGCCGTTCATGTGGCTCTACACCTACATGATTATCCCTTTGCAGTCGACGATGTTCGCCAGCCTCGCCTTCTTCATCGTCTCGGCGGCGTACCGTGCGTTCCGCGTGCGCAACTTCGCCGCGACCCTGCTCCTGCTCGCCGCGGTGCTGGTGATGGTCGGCAACGTCCCGCTGGGCAGCTCGATCTGGCGCGGCTTCGCCGCCGTCCTGAACCTCGTCGCGCCCGCGCTCGGGTTTGAGCGCATCGCGGCCTGGGAAGGCCTTGCCGCGGTCAAGGACTGGCTGATGTCGGTGCCCCAGGCCGCGGCCGGCCGCGGCATCGGGCTGGGTATCGCGCTCGGCGGCATCGCGATGTCGCTGCGCATCATCCTCGGCATCGAACGGACCTACATGTCATGAAGCGGTTCTGGGAAGCGCTGGCCGGGGTTGACCGCCGCATCCTCTACCTGCTGCTCGCCCTGTCGGTCGCGCTGCCGCTGATACTGCGGCCGAAAACGCCGGTGCGCGTTTCGGAGCCGGTGCGCAACGCCTACCGCGCGGTCGACGAACTGCCCCCCGGCTCGGTAGTGATGATCTCGATTGACTTCGACCCGTCGTCCGCGCCCGAGCTCCAGCCGATGCTGCTCGCGATACTGCGCCACTGCTTCGCCAAGGACCTGAAGGTCATCATCACCGGCCAGCTCGCGCTCGGCCTGCCCCTGGCCGAAATCGCGCTGAACACCGTGCCGCCCGAGTTCAGCAAGGTCTACGGACGGGACTACGTCAACATCGGGTATCGGCCCGGCTATACCGCGATGATGGTCGGGATCGGCCGCGAGATACGCGACTTTTTCCGCACCGACTATCGCGGCGTGCCCCTGGACAGCTTCGAGTTCATGCGGTCGGTCCACAACTACCGCGACATCGGACTTCTGGTTTCGCTCGCCCACGGCGCCGTGGCCGACGTCTGGATTCAGTACGTCGGCGGGCGGTTCAATCAGGCGATAATCGTCGGGGTCACGGGCGTCAACGCGCCCGGGATGTACCAGTACCTCCAGGCCGGCCAGATCAAGGGCCTCATCGGCGGGTTGCAGGGCGCGTCCGAGTACGAAGCGCTCATAAACAAGCCCGGCTCGGCTTCGCTCGGGATGCCGGCCCAGTCCTGGGCGCACGGGCTTCTCATCGCCTTGCTCCTCATCGGCAACATCGGGTTCCTCTTCTCGCGCCGGCGCAGGGGCAAACAGTGATTCTCACCATCATCGGCACCTGGGTCGCGGCCACGCTGACCATCGCCATCCTGTCGTTCCTGTACAAGGACAACCCGCTCTACAAGGCGGCCGAGCACATCTACGTCGGCATCTCGGCCGGGTTCGCGGTCATCTATGCCTGGTCATTTGATGTCTACCCGATGCTCATCGAGGCGTTCCGCTCCAACCTCGCTGCGGGCAACCGCACCGAGGCGTGGATACTCCTGGTGCCGGCGTTCCTCGGCCTCTTGATGCTCGCCCGCTCGATACCCCGGCTCGCCTGGGTCTCGCGCTGGCCCATCGCCTTCACCATCGGCATCGGGTCCGGGCTCGGGCTGGTCGCGTCGGTGCAGGGCTACCTGCTGCCCCAGGTGTCCGACACGCTCCGCCCGCTGGTCACGGTCAACAACGTCTTTCTCTACGTCGGCGTGATTTCGACTCTCGTCTACTTCTACTTCTCGCGCGAGCACAAGGGCGTCCTCGGCGGCGTCTCGCGCGTCGGCATCGTGTTCATAATGGTCTCTTTCGGCGCTTCGTTCGGCTACACCGTGATGGCCCGCATCTCGCTGCTCATCGGCCGGTTCTACTTCCTGCTCCACGACTGGCTGGGCATAATCCGCTAGACCAGTGATGCCCCGCCTCGCCCCGCTGCTGATGATTCTCGCCGCGCTGGCCGCGCCGGCCCCGGCTCAGGCGCCCGACTCGACCCAGCCCAGCGCCGAGATACCGGCCGACGAGCTCTGGCTCAAGCTCACCGCATCAAGCGGCCGGCGCAAGCTCAACCTGGTCATAGCGCCTTTCACGGTCGCGCCGGGCGCGAACCAGGCCCGGGCCGACAGCCTGCGCTCGATCATCGCCGCGGACCTGCGCTTCTCGCTCTACTTCACTTTCGAGGAACCCGACTCGGGCAAGACCTGGCGCTTCGCTACCGGACCGGATAAGCCCGACTACAAGGGCTGGGCCACGACCGGAGCCGAAGTTCTCATCGCGGGCCGCGTCACCCTGCGCCGCACGACCCAGCTCATCGAGATCGGCCTGCACGACATCCTCGCGGGCCGGCGCATCGCCAGCAAGACATACCCGCTCGAAGGCGACCTGCGCTGGCTCGCGCACCGCATCGCCGACGAGATAATCGAACAGCTCACCGGCGAGCAGGGCATCAGCCGCACCCGCATCGCTTTCTCGCTGCGCGTCGACCCCAACACCAAAGAACTCGCCTGGGTCGACTATGACGGCTACAATCTCGGCCAGCTCACATCGACCGGCGGGCTCAAGCTTTACCCGGACTGGTCGCCGGACGGCCGCAGCATCGCCTACTGCTCTTACGGCAAGCTCTCTCTCAATACCTACATCTTGGACATCGCCACGCGCAAGCCGCGGGTCATAAGCGAACGCAGCGGCCTGAACACGACCCCTGCCTTTTCGCCCGACGGCCGACGCATCGCGCTCTCGATGAGCCACGAAGGGCAGTCAGAGCTCTACGTGATGGACACGGACGGCCGCAATGCCCGCAGGCTGACCTCAAGCCGGGCAATCGAGATATCGCCGACCTGGTCGCCCAACAGCCGCCAGCTTGCCTTTGTCTCCGACCGCACCGGCTCGCCCCAGATCTACACGGTCAACGTCGACGGCACGGACCTGCGCCGGCTTACCTACGAGGGCAGCTACAATACCTCACCGGCCTGGTCCCCGCGCGGCGACCTCATCGCCTTCGTCCAGCGTCAGCCCAACGGCTCGAACCAGATCTGCATCACCAACCTCACCGGCGAAACCTACACGCGCCTGACCTACGGCTCGAACAACGAGGAACCCTGCTGGTCTCCCGACGGGCTGCACCTCGCATTCAGCTCCGACCGCTCGGGTCGGTTCGAGATATACACGATGGACTGGAACGGGACGAATGTCCGGCGCATCACCACGACCGGCGGCGCCTACTCGCCGACCTGGTCGCCCCGTCTTGCCCGCTAGCCCGCGCGGCTAGCTCACCCGCAGCACGAAGCAGCGCAGGTACTCTGACTCGGGCATCGACAGCAGCACCGGGTGGTCCGGACCCTGCGTCATCCGGCCGAGGATCGTGAAGCTCCGCCCGGCGTCCCCGGCCGCGGCGACCAGCACGTCGAGCATGTCCTGCCAGAACAGGTAGTGCGAGCACGAGGATGAGAACAGCATCCCGCCCGTATCAAGCAGCCGCATCGCCAGCGCGTTCACCTGCCGGTAGGCGCGCAGCCCGTTGGCGCGGTCCTTCTGCGCCTTGATGAAGGCCGGCGGGTCCAGGCACACCAGCCCGAACCGTTCGCCCGAACGCGCCAGCTCAGCCAGCATGTTGAACGCGTTGCCGACCTCGAACCGGCAGCGTTCGCCGACCCCGTTCAGAGCGGCGTTGTCGGCAGCCAGGGCCGCGGCCTCGGCCGAGGCGTCAACGCCCAGCACCCACGACGCGCCGCCCAGGGCCGCGTTGATGCCGAATGAACCGGTGTAGCTGAACACATCCAGGGTGCGCCGGCCCGCCGCCGCGGCGCGCGCCGCCTGCCGGGTGAGCCGGTGATCGAAGTAGTAGCCGGTCTTCTGTCCGGCCGCGATGTCCACGAAGTAGCGGACGCCCGACTCGCTGATTGTGATGCGCGGCTCGGGCTCGCCCCACAGCACCGATTCGCGGCGCGGCAGCCCCTCGGCGTCGCGCAGCCGGAAGTCGTTCTTCTCCAGCACCGCCTGCGTGTCAAACACCGACCTGAGCGCCGCGACCACAAGGTCCTGGCGCCGGTCCAGCCCGACCGAATACGACTGCACCACGAAATGGCCGCCGTACTTGTCGACCACCAGCCCGGGCAGCCCGTCGCTCTCTCCATAGACCAGGCGGAAGTCGTCTTCGCCCGGCAGGCTCTCGCGCCGGCGCTCCAATGCGGCCGCGATTCGGCTCCTTATGAACTCCTCGTCCAGTTCGACGTCGCACTCGGAGTAAAGCCGGGCGCGAATCAGCGAGAACGGATTGTACACCGCCGAGCCGACCAGCCGCCTGCGTTCGTACACCAGCACAGTGTCTCCGGGGCCGGGGTTTCCCTGCACACGCTGCACCTCGTTGGAGAAGACCCAGGCGTGCCGCGAACGCGCCCGCTTGCGGATGACCTCGATGATGGCGTCGGGCATCGCGTCCTAGACCGGTCGGCAGTCGAGAATGCCCAGCCGGCCGAGGTCATCGACCGTGTAGACCAGCTCCAGCGGTATGCCGGTCTCCAGCGTGACGCCGCCGCGCGCCGGCCTGAGTTCCAGGTCAGTCCTGCCTCTTGCAAACACGCCCTGCCCGGCCGCACCGAGCTCGACCGGCCCGGACAGGAACACCGGTTGAGGGTTGCCCTCCCCGAACGGCCCCAGCCGCAGGACGTCGCCTGAGTACTCGGCCAGCGGCAGCACGGCATCCGCGGCCGGCAGGTCCTCGCGCTCAATCCGGCCGGCGTAATGCTCGTGGGCATACCGCTCTGCGCTGCGTATGAACTCGTCGACCCGCTCATCGGCGATGGTGAACCCGCCGGCCTTGCGGTGTCCGCCGAAGTCGATGAAGAAGTCAGCATGAGCTTTGAGCAGTTCGATTAGGCTGGCTGTTTCCATTCCCCGGCCCTCGCCCACCCAGGCATCGCCGCGCCAGCCCAGTACGATTGCCGGCATCTGGAAACGGTCTTTCAGCCGACTGGCGCAAGACCCGAGCGCGCGCAGCGAGAAATCGCGGCTGCGCGCAAAGACCACGCCGTCGCCCTGAGTCATCACGCGCAGGGCAAGTTCAGAGGCTCGTTCGACATCCTCGAGCCACTCTCTGCGCCGCGCGGCCAGCTCATCGACCCATGCCGCGGCCTCTGCCGGGGTAGCGTTCAGCAGCACGTCGACGCCGCGGTCGCCGTCGGCCGCGGCAAAGAACGGCAGCAGCTCGGCAACGAACCGCGCCACGGTCAGCCGGCCGGCGTCGCCGCGCAGCCGCTCGACCACGGCCCGAACCGCGCTCAACTGGCACTTCTCAAGCAGGGGCAGGCCGCCGGCCACCAGCGAACGGTTCTCGCCGGTAAGAGGCACGCGGTCGGCGATGGTACCGAGCACGGCCAGCGCGACAACTTCGGGCAGGGCCGAGATGAACTGCCGCGCGGTCAGCCCGACCTCAGCCTCGACCAGTCCCATCCCCAGCTTCAGCGCCACCCCGGCCGCGGAAAGGCCACGGTACAGATAGCGCGCGTCAGGCCGCTTGGGATCGACATTGGCCACCGCTTCGGGCATCTCACCGACCACCTCGTGATGGTCGGTCACGACGGTATCGATGCCGGCCATTCGCAGCTCGGCGACGCCGGACGCGTTGGTGATGCCGCAGTCCACCGTGACGACCAGCCCGCCTGTCCTGCCCAGCAGCTCGCGCGCAAGTCCGGGATTCAGGCCGTGTCGCTCGCGTCCCTTGACCGGAATGTGGTGACGGACCGGGATACGCAGGTGCCCGAAGAGCCTGACCAGTATCGCGGTGGCGGTGATGCCGTCGAGGTCATCGTGCCCCCAGACCAGAACGGTCTCGCGCCGCGCCGCCGCAGCTCTGATTCGCTCGACCGCTGCCGTGAAGTCAGGCAACTGATTAGAAGGATGAAGCTGGTCAAGCGACGGGTTCAGCCAGGCTGCGGCCTCGGCCGCGGACCTGATGCCACGCAGCCAGAGGACTCTCGCCGCCGCGGGAAGCAGGCCGCTGGTGCGCGCCAGCTCGGCGGCCGCGCTCGCATCAGCCGGTCGCAGCGGCCACACAGGCGGGTCTAACGGTCAACCAGGACTATGCGCCCCTCGACCCGGGCGTCCACCGGCGAGTTGCGCTTGATGTAGCGCGCGATGACGTCGCGCAGCGGCAGATACGAATCCTCGAGCTCTTCGCCCTCCGCGAAGACGCCATAGTCGCCCGTGCCCGAAGCGAGAAAGGAGTTGGTGACGACCCGGTACTTGCGGTCCGGTTCGAGCGGCTCGCCGGCGACTTCAATCGACAGCACCCTCTGGCCGATTGGCTTGTTCTTGGTGTATGTCATCTTCAGCCCGGAGACCTGGAAGATGGCGTGGTGGCCGTTGACCGAAACCTCGCAGATTTCGCGCACCTGGCGCCCCGTGTACACCCCGACAACCGCAGTGTTGCCGAAGATGTCAACCTTGTACACGTCGCGGTAGGTTACCTTGCCCTCTGGTATGTTCGCGCGGATGCCGGCCGAATTGTGGAACGCGATGTCGGCCCTGAACTCCTCGCGCAGTGCGTCAGTGATGAGGTTGCCCGCTGGATTCTCGGCCATGCCGCCGCGCGTGAGCTCGCGTTTTGAATAGCCCAGCACCTCGTCGTAGCCGTGCTCGGCAATAGCGCGCATCGAGTCGAGGTAGGCGGCATACTCGAGGTCCTTTGGCACCGCCTCACCCAGCAGGTCAATCAACCGCCCCTCGTAGCCGACCACCTGACGCGTGCGCGTGTCAAAGCTGACCTCAAGCAGGCCGACGGTCGAGAGCTTGCTGTAGGCCTGCTGGATCACGGTATGACTGGAGGGCGCCTCGTAGGGCGGTTTCACCCCGGTGTGGCTGTGCGACCCGACTATGAAGTCAATACCCTGGACCGAATCGGCCAGCCGCTGGTCGTGACGGTGACCGACGTGGTTGAGCGCGACGATGATATCGGCCCCGGCCCGGCGCAGCGCGGCTATCTCGGCGCGCGTGACATCCTCGTAGGGCAGCACGTCAATCTCGCCCCGGGCAGAATCGCTGACCATCCCGCTCAAGTACCTGGTGATCAGCCCGAACACCCCGATCTTGAGACCGCCCTTCTCCAGCATGACGCTCGAGCGCAGGAACCCGGGTGCCGTGTCGGTTCCGGCGACCTTGATGTTGGTGGCGATCCAGGGAATGCCGGCCGAGCTTTCGGCCATCGCCCTGAGAACCGGCCAGCCGAAGTCAAAGTCGTGGTTCCCGACCGCAACTGCATCGTACCCGGCCCTTCTGAGAAAATCGACCACTATCTGACCTCGCGTGAAATCGCCGAGCGGTGTGCCCTTGAACACGTCGCCGCCGTCCAGGAGCACGAAGCCGTAGCCCTTGCGCTCAGCCTCGGCCCGGAGCCGCCGAATCACGTTCAGCGCGCCCGGCGCGTTGGCCAGGGGCGGCGGGAAATCCCGGTTCATCCAGAAAGCCGTCGACGGTTCAAGCGCGCCGTGGATGTCGTTGGTGTGTACGATGTACAGCCGCTTGACCCCGGGTCCGATCCGCGCCGCGCCCGTCGCGGCGAAACCAACCAGCAGGCTAAAAAGCGCGGCTGAGGCTGATGGCAAGCGCAGTGCGGTTCTCATATACCTTCACCCCATCTTCGGTCAGCGGGACTGAAAACTCACCGCCGCCAATGACGCAACGCGAGTGCCCCAGGCCTGCATCGATGCGGAACAAGCCGGCATCAAAGCCGACCCCGAACCCGACATGTGCGACGTGCACGGCAGGGTTCGCCGCGAGCGGTTCGACGCCGAAACCGTAGCGCAAGGCGACCAGCGTCGGCAAGAGGTGCTCGACCCCGGCCCGCACCACAAGAACCGGGTTCAGGCCGCTGTCGGTGCTTGACCAATCCTCGTATCTCGCCGCAGCCGTGACGGTCGAGGGCAACGCTCCCGGCGCACGATAGGACACCGACAGCCCGGCCGCAACCGGGTAGCTGCGCGACTCGGCCGGCACAACGCTGTCAGCAGAACGCCAGTTGTTCAGCCTTGTCGCGCCGCGAAAGTCAGCCGCCAAAGAGAACCGCTTGACCGGAGCCAGAAACGCGCCCACATGCCATGTCGGCCCGGCTGGCCGCCCCGATTCCGACACCTCCACCGTGTCCCGGCCATCAACCACGATGGACTGGAAACTGCGGCTGCCAAAACAGTAACCGCCTGATGCGCCGAGGCCAAGCCACTGGACCGGGCGCCAGGCCGCACCCAGACCGGCGCTGTACAGACCGCCTGACTGGTTGACGCGCTCCTCGCCGATCTTGACGTAGAAGTCGTCACGGTACTCCTTCGTGTAGCTGTAGCCGAAATCGCGTACCGGTCTGCCCCCCGCCGCGATGGTGACCGGGCCCAATCTTCCAGCCGCTGCCAGTGGACCGGCCAAGCCGTTCGAACCGTAGTTGTCGGCGAAAGCCGCCTCGCCCAGTGCGTTCTCGAAGTTGTCGTACACGACACGAGTTCGCTGCTCGATCTTCAAACGCAGGCCGCCGGTGAGCTCAAACGCGGCGTACCGGTCAGTCCAGACCAGCGCCGGGTTTGCGAAGAGCGCAGCCGGCCCGGCTTCGTGGAGAGGTGCGCCGGCCGCAGCCAGGCTGCGCGCCGAAGCGAAGCTCACCTCATCGCCCCACCAGTCACGCACCGGCACCTGCGCCGCAGCGGTCACGGTGGCAAGAGCAAGCAGAACAGCAGAAAGTGCCAATCTCATCATCTGTCTCCTGTCTACCAGAGCAGGTCAATCTGCGCGGCCAATGTCAGTCCTTCTTCTCGAGATACGAAATCGCGTACCGGTTCCGGGCTGCCGCGGTAGTGCAGGCCGTCACGCCCGCCCAATCCGGTGTGCGGAAACTCGCTCAGCTTGTGCCGAACCTTGAAGTACACGAGCAGGTTGTCAGATATGCGGTCGGTCACCGCCGCGTACCAGCGCAGGCCCTGGCCATCGAGAAAGTCGATGCCGTTGTCTTCGAAGGCCCACTGCGACATCCCGCGCGTCATCCACGCCGCGACCCCAAGCTCGCCCTGCAGGGTGTTTGAGAAGTTGTGTTCCCACTGGACCGACACGAAGTTGCCCGAGATGCTGGACTGATCGGTATAGCGCAGCGTCGGCGTTAGCAGAACCTTACCCAGCCTGACCTCGCCGGTAAGCCAGTCCCAGTTCGAGAGGCTGGCCATCGCCCTGATCGAGCTTTCTAGCGTAGTTGACCTGGTCGCCTCGGCCAGCTTGGGCAGTTCCTTGGCCTGCAACTTCTGCTTGAAACGCAGCCGCAGCGGGAAGACCGGCCGGTACTCGACCTCGCCCTGGAACCGGGCGTTGTCTGCGCCCCAGGCAAGATTGCGCCATACATCCAGATAGACCCGCGTGAAGGTTATCTGACGGCCAACCTGGTAGCGCATGTCAACAAAAACACCCTCTTCCGCCTTGGGCATCGGGAAATCCTGCAGCGCCGCGAATGCAGGGTCAATGAGCCGGTAGGGCTTTTCCAGAGGCGTGTCTTCGAAGCGGGACTGCTCGGAAAAACCACGATTGTACGGGTTGTCATAGCCGACATCATAGCGCCGATACATTGCCATCACGTAGAGGTAGTCGTACTGGGTGCGGCCCTTGAGCACCATTGCCTTGGGTGTGGCGGGTGCTGGGACCCAGCGCTGCCAGGCTTCATCCTGCCTGCCCGGCTTCATCGCCAGCTCGCCCTCGATAGAGAAGTTCTCAATGACCGTGCGGAAGTCCGCACCGTAGTAGAGCCGGGTCTGTCCGGTATCGAGCGCGGTGTAGTTTGGATCTTCGAGGGTATCGTTATCCCCGGGCAGGTCGAGCCAGCGCGCGTCGGGCCGGAACGGCCGGTCGTATGCAATGCGCAGACCGTTCAACGCAATACGCGTACCCACCGGCAGAAACCCGACACCGGACAGGTCAAGGTAGGCGCTGCCGCCGTAGTCGGTCTCAGTCAGCGCGTTGCGGAATCCCGGGTAGCGCGGGGTCGACACGACGTAGTAGTTGACCGAGCTGTCCGGATTGAGAATGGCGTCACGCCGGCTGCGCGAGTAGAACCCGAGCAGGCCCCCGCGCTCTCCTCCGATGTCCGCCGCGCCGCCGCGCAACCCGAACCCCGGGTTTTCGGAAAGGTCGCTGTACAGGCCGACAATGCGCTCGTGCACCCGTGCCATGAGCTCGGAATTGTTGTCCATCAGCAAGCCCTGAGCCAGCGTCAGCCGGTAGTCGCCGACCACAGCCTTGCGCAGTGGCCCCACGTTCTGTGCTGAGGCGAAAAGCTTGTACTCATCGACCGCCCGGTCGGTGTACAACTTCTGCATGGCCCAGGCCCCGGCCCGGAATGGCTCGCCCAGCCGCACACGGAGCCGGTGCCGCACACTTGACTCGCTTCGCATCCCGGCGCGGAACGCGCGCGAATCAGCCAGCCGCGCGCGAAAGAACTCGACCTCTTCCGAGGTGTAGCCAGCCTCGCGAAACTCCAGCGTATCGGTATCCAGCGTGGCCAGCGCCTGGTCGAACTCGACCGTACCGGCCGAAGTGAACCACTTGGGGTCGTCGTCGTAGCTGGCCCGGTAGTTGCCGCCGAACGCCAACCCCTTGACGTCATCATAGGTAACGAAATCGCGCATGCTGCGGTAGCCGTAGGACGACAGCCCCGGCACTTGGTTGGAGAGGTCGCGCCGCCCCGAGAGCTTCCCGCCGGCGCGCGTGAACTTGACCACTGCCGCGGCATCAACTAGCGAAACATTGTCGAGGACTATCAGGTCGTCGACTGCTGCCTTGTTGACATTTATCGGAGTGATGAGCAAATCCTGCCACTGCTCGACCGCGGCCGCGGTCGGCCCTTCCTCCGAGGCGAGCCGGCGCTGGATGCGCTGAATCGTGTTCTGCTGAATGTCTTCCCAGCCTGTCTGGGAAACCTTGACCAGCGGCTTCAGTTCGGCGAACTTCTCGTAGGTGACACCGGGCACGCGCAGGAGGTCGTAGACGCTGTTCAGTCGACCGAACAGCTCGACCCGCTCGTGGATGCGCCGTGCGGTGGCAGAGTCGACCGGCAGTTGCCGCACCTCCTCAAGCGTCGCGTTGTTGATGTCAAGCTGGTTGTCGCTGCTGTAGACCGCAAGCAACAGAAGCAGAAGAAGCATCCTAGAACTCCGCCGCCAGCCCGAGCGTGTGGGTCATAGGCAGTACCGGGTGCGTCTGCAAAGCGTAGTCGATATGTACCCGCTCCAGCCCGGTCCGGAATCCGGCCGCGAACCGCACCGGCTCGGTCCGAACCCCGGCACGTAGCGTCAGGTAATCCTGGATGATGCGAAACTCCTGTCCGACGCAGAGCTGCGTCGGCTGGCCCGGCTCCTTGCTGACGTCCAGCGCCGAGTTGATGCCCGGCGCCGGCGAGTAGCCCAACCCGAACACCAACGCCTGAGGCAGCGCCGAGCTGCCCAGCTTCGGCCGGTTGATGTTATGCGCCAGGAACCCGACGCGCCATGTCTCGTAGACCACGCCGAGCAGCGCAAGGTCGGCGCCGGCCGCGAACCCACTGCCGTAGTCCCCGGCCTGATACAGATTGTAGCCGTTCAACGCGTAACCGAAGAACAGCCCGTCGGCGAGCTTGATCCCGTGCGCCAGTCTGAGCGAACGTTCGGAAAGAAGCTCGAATCCTGTCTCCTGCAACCCGACGGCCACCGTGCCCGCGCGGCCGACCGGCAGGCAGAACGCGGCATTTGCCGTGTGCAGCCCGACTCCGACGCCGCCGTAAAGCAGACGGCCAAAAGCCGCTGCGCCGGCGCGCCCTACCGCAGCCAGCCCGGCCGGGTTGTAGTCAATGGCCGACACGTCGTCGGCAATGGCGGTGAATGCGCCGCCCATCCCGTCGGCGCGGACGCCGGAGCGGCGCTCTTCGAAGGCGGCGCGGGCAGTGGACACGGCCAGCAGCACGGACGCCAGTACCAGCAAGCGGAAACTGCGTGCCTGCAAGATTGTCCTCCAGTGGTGCATCGGACCCTGAAGCCATTCTAGTTGTCCCTCCTACTCAGTCAAGCAGTCGCGCGTATTTCATTCAGACCAAATCAAAACGCCGCGGGCCCCC
>CBFGIY010000011.1:0-40846 GCA_965648935.1 Caldifarciminota bacterium | reverse complement strand
AGTTCGAGATGGTTGCGGGCTCGGCCGAGTTGTCGACCGCGCGGCTCGCGCCCGGAGTCTACATCGCGCGCTGCGGCGATGCCTCGGCGCGGCTGGTCAAGGCCGAGTAGCCGAAAACAGACAGCGAACTGCGGGGCAGGCTGAGGCCTGCCCCGCGGCTTCTGCGCGGCGGCTTGACCGCGGCCGGCCCTGCACTACTATGGAGCGGCCGCGCCGCTGATGCCGGCCAGACGGAGGATGCGTTGGCACTGATTGTCTTGTTCGCCGCGCTGCTCGCCAGCGGGCCCGGGGTCCTGCACCCGACCGGCGGTCTGTTCACCGACCCGGCCGAAGTGCCGTGGCTGGTTGAGATAAGGCCCGATGCGACCGCGGCCGACCCGCCGCCCGCGGTCGACCACTCGTCAAAGATGCCGCCGGTAGGCAGCCAGGGCAGCCTGCCGTCGTGCACCTCGTGGGCATTTGCCTATTACTACAAGACCTACCAGGAGTGGCTCGAGCGCGGCTGGGACGTGACCGTGCCGGCGCACCAGTTCAGCCCGACATTCCTCTACAACATGGCCAACGCCGGGGGCAACGCCGGGTCGTACTACACCGACAACATGCGATTGATGCTCGACTTCGGCTGCGCCACGTTTGCCGACTGCCCCAACTCTGCCGACCCGGTGCCGTGGCCAGGCGAGTCGGCCTACGCCCGAGCCCTCCCATACCGCTGCGAGGAAGCCTGCTACATCAGTTGCGGTTCAGACCCCGGCATCATCGCGCTCAAGGCGCACATAGCGGCCGGCGACAATGCGGTGCTGCCCATCAACGTCTGGGCAAACTTCGACAACATCAACAACTTCGACACCTGCTACTGCTCGGTCGACCGCTACGGCACCAACCGCGGCGGTCACTATATCACCTTTGTCGGGTACGACGACAACCGGCCGACCAACGACGGCGCGGGCGCGTTCAAGTTCGTGAACTCGTGGGGCACAGGCTGGGGCAACCGCGGCTACGGCTGGATGTCATACGTCGCGGTCAAGGACGGCCAGCTCTCATACCGCATCGGCCTGTTCCTGCGTGACCGCATCGGCTATGCGCCGCGGCTGGTCGCGCGGGCGAGTGTGGCACACGGTTCGCGCGAGGACGTGCGGCTTCAGGGCGGTATCCGGCGCAATGGCGCGCCGGCCTGGCAGAAGGCGTTCCTCGAACGCAACCTTGACCGGCGCGGCTCTCACGCGTTCCCATCGCACCCGCTGCCATTGGATCTCACCGACGGCGCTGGCTGGCTGAGCGATAACGACACGAGCTGCGTGTTCGCCGAGGGGCGCGACGTGACGCTGGACGGCGTCACCGGGGAGCTGACCGGGCTTGCGGCGGTGGACCTTGAGCGCGGAGCCCTGGGCACGGCCGGCGCCATCCGCGTGCCGATTCCCGACGACGGCAGCGCGGCCGGCACGGCTCTCAGCCTGCCCGGCCAGCGGTTGCACTGGCCCGGGCTCGGCCGTTTCCCAAACCGTCAAGCGGCAATCGCGCTGGCGGCCGAACTGGACACGCTGCGGGATGCCGGTTCGGTCGCGACCGGCGGGGCAGTGAGCGGCGCTCCGGTACTGGGCGACCTGGATTCAGATGGCCGCAACGAAGTCGTGTTCGGGTCGGTCGACGGCGCCCTGCGGGCGGCCAACGGCGACAACCTTGCGGTCCTGTGGGCCGATTCGGCCGGATGCGCGGTCGCGGCCGCTCCGGCGATCGGCGACCTCGACGCTGACGGCTCACTCGACGTGGCCGCAGGTCGGGCCGACGGGACTGTGCTTGCCCTGCACGGCGCGACCGGCGCGCGGCTCTGGACCTATGCGGCCGGCTCGTCGCCATCGGGCGGGCTGGCCATCGCCGACCCGGATGTTGACGGCCGGCTCGAGGTCATCATCGGTGCCGAAGCGGGCCGGGTGGCCGCGCTGGACGGCGCGACCGGCGCAGAGGAGTGGCGTGTGGACCTGCCTGCGGCAGTTGCGGGCGCGCCCGCGCTCGGCGATCTCGACCGGGACGGCAGACAGGAGGTCGCGGTCGGTTGCGGCGACAGCCTATACCGCGTGCTCGACGCACGCACCGGCGCGCCCAAGCGCAGCGGGCCGGCCGGCGCGGCCGCGGCCGGACCGGTTCTGGCCGACCTCAATTCCGAGGGCCGCCTCGAACTGCTCATCGGCTCGGCCGACGGCACGATGCACGCTTTCTCCGGTGACTCGGGCCTGGTGCTCTGGCAATTCGTCGCGCGCGGCCCGGCCACCGCCGCCGCAGTCGGCGACCTTACCGGCAACGGCCGGCCCGACATCGCATTCGGCTCGGAGGACTCGTCGGTTTACGCACTGGACCGCGGCGGGATGCTCCTGTGGTCGCGGGCCCTGGGCGGCAAGGTTCGCGGCGCGCCTTCGCTCGGGCTGGTCAATTCTGACAGCGCGATGGACGTGATTGTCGGAGCGGAGGACGGCAGGCTGTACATCCTCGACGGCACCACCGGGATGATACTCGCCGCACGCTCGACCGGCGGCCCGACAAGCACGCCCCCGGCGCTGGGCGACATCCTGGGCGCCGGGCGGATGGACGTCGCGGTCGGGTCGGATGACGGCCGGCTCTACCTGTTCGGCGGCGCGCCGACCGCAATTGCCGAGCCGGTGCCTGGCCGCGCTGCCGCGAGAGTGTTGCGGGTTCTGCCCAACCCGGCACGCGGCCGGGTGAGCGTGACTCTGCCCGGTGCGGGTCGCGCAACCGCGCGGCTTTTTGACGCGGCGGGGCGGTGCGTGCGCGAGTTCGAGATGGTTGCGGGCTCGGCCGAGTTGTCGACCGCGCGGCTCGCGCCCGGAGTCTACATCGCGCGCTGCGGCAACGCCTCGGCGCGGCTGGTTGTGCAACGCTGATCGCGCGGTCCGGCGCGGCCGGTTCGAGCAGGCGTCACAAAGGCGACAGCGGGACGGGCGATTGCCTGTCCCGCTGCCTTTTTCGGGGTCGGCGGGCAGCTACCTCAAGACTGCAAGCCGGCTGGCGCGGGTAACGTCGCCGGCAGAGAGGAGGCAGAGGTAGACGCCGGTGCCGACCTTTCGGCCAGACTCATCGGTGCCGTCCCAGGTCAGGATGCCGCTGGCAGCAGCGCGGGGTAGCTCGGCGAGTGTGCGGACGAGGCGGCCCGAGCCGTCATAGACCGCGATTCGCATCGGGCCGGGCGCGCCGAGCGCGTAGCTCACCGTGGCCCTGCCGCGTGACGGGTTGGGTCCGATAGCGAGCGAGACAGCTCCGGCGCGGGCAGAAACCGGCGGTTCGAGCACGGCCAGAGGCGGGGTGTCGTAGCGTTCGAGCGGGTAGCCGGGCCGCAGGGTCCGTCCGGCCAGACCGGGGTAATCAACCGGGTAGCGCAGCGCGCGGAACACGCTACAGCCGGGCTCAATCTCGCTCTGGCGGACCGGGCCGGTGTCGGCGATGGGGTTGACATACTCCCAGACAATAACGCTGTCCGGGCCGACCTCGAGGATGTCGCCGGCCTCGCCGTTGCAGACCAGCGTGTTGCCGTTGGGCAGGCGCTGGGCGCCGCTTATGGTCGCGGAGTACTTGTGGTTGGGCGGGGTTGCGCCCCAGGTCCAGGTCGGCGCGGCGGGACCAAACGGCTGGCCAGGGGCCGGCCGGGCATAGCGGCCGGAGCTGTCGCAGGGCGGCACGAGCTCCTCGACCGTTGAGTAGTAGCCGTCCGGGCGGAGCCAGCCGTTGTTGAAAACCAGAAGGTTGCCGGCGCCGCGCAGGCCGGACCGTATCCAATGGGTGTTGTGCGGGCCGAACAGGCGCTGGCTTGTGGAGTCGCCCGCGCGATAAGCCTGCGGGTTGCCCCAGCGGTAGAGAATGTCGCCGCCCATACCGTAGCGGCCGCCGGTGTGGCCGCGCGCCTCTTCGGTCGTGGTGCTGTGGTCTATCACCCAGAACTCGCTGATGTTGCGGCTGGTGAGGATTATCTGGTCGAACTCGGCATTGTAGTCGAGGCTGTTGCAGTGGAGCCAGTCGGCCCGGGTCGGGCCGAAGTTGATGTCGAGCAGTTCCGGGTGATCGCGAACCACGCCGTAGTTGGCCTTGGTCGAGTCGAAGTCCTGCACAAGGTGGTCCCAGGCGTGCCATTCCCAGACGATGTTGCTTGTTGCCGGGTCGACCTCGATTATCTTGTCCGGGATTATGTAGTTGTCGACGAGGCGCGCCGGGTTTCGGCCAGCGGCAATCGCCTGGGCCCGGGTCTTGTTCTCGTAGGAGATAATCAGGATATTGCCCGAGGGGAGGCAGATGGCGTCGTGGTGAAGACCGAAAAAGCCCCCATCCGGGCTGACATACCTCCAGACTGGTTCGCTGTTCCACGCGAGCAGTTCAACCTGGCCGTTGGCCACGCCCCGGGCGATGCGCAAGAGCAATCCGTTTTCGAGGAGGTAGGTGCCGGTCGCGAAGCTGTTGGCGCTGCGCCAGCGATGGACCGGCCGGCCCTTGACATCGAGCAGCCAGACGTCGGTCGACATCAGCGGCGCGAGCAGGGTGTAGCCGGGGCAGGCGCCCGAGTCCGAACGAATCAGGCCGACCGTGGTCGTTTCAGCGGAAAGCTCAATGACATAACCGCGGTTGTCCGGGTAGGCAGACGAAAGGTCGGCCCAGGTCCGAACGCGCGAAGAGCCCCAGCTGCCGAAGTGCAGGGCGTCCTCCTCGCCGCCAAAGTCGTCAGGCTCGCCCGATGACCAGTTGCGCAAGTCAAACGGCTCGCCCGTGACCCAGACCCAGCCTTCCTCAGGCAGGCGCGAACCGGGAACCTGATACCCGCCCAGCCACGGCCCGCTGAGTATGCCGCGGTCAGGCCGCAGGTACCAGAGGCTATCTTTGTCGCACATATCGGCGACGAAACCGTTCTCTGCTGCGGTGGTCAGTGTGGCGAGATAGCCGCCCACGGTTTCGGCGGCGACGCTCGCGTCACGCCACCTCAGGCCGCCGGGTGCCGCGACCGCGTCGTACCAGTGAATCGTATTGTCGGGGTGGCGCCAAGGTTCGGGCTGCGCCAGGGCGACTCCGCCCAGCAGCCAGACGGCTGCCGCAAAGCCCAGGCCCGCCGCCAGAATGGTAATGCCGTTCCTCATACCTGCTGCTCCTCAGTGCGGGCATAGACGCCGCCCGCTCGTTGCCCGCCAGCCGATTGTGCGGGTGCCTGCCTGCCTCCTGTTGGGTTCGGTCTGACCGTGCCCGTTCCAGTCTCACCCGAGGGCCCGCGTTGGCGCTGCCCGGCCGAAAAGCACGAGGACCGCCGCACAATAGCGGCGAGTCCCCCTGAAGGGCCCCGGATGCAACACATATCAGACACGGCCACGAGGGATTCACTGCGGCCCGGAGCGAGCAATCCACGAAAGCTTGTTGGGGACCGCTTGGCGGCCGGACACAGGTGAGAATCACGCTAGAGCGCACGATCACTTAGCCGCGCGGCAGGTACCCCTGCGGCATATTTCTTCGAGCAAGAAGCTTTGTCAGCGACCGGAAGACCGGCTGGCAGACCGATTCTCGGGCCGATTCGGCTAGCTGATTGGTTTACCGCGACCTAACCCGGCTCCGCGTTCGACTGGCAACCCGCTGGGGGAACGGTTCCCTGACCGGTCTGCGGGTTTGGCGCAAGTATGAGTTCCTGTCAGACCATAGCACTCATCGCTATGTCCTGATGCCTCGTAAGTTGCAGTTTCGGTCCCCGGCCCAGGTCGGGGAAAAGCGCGCCGGGCGGACCTGGCGTCCGCCCGGCGATTGTCATGAGTGCCTGCGGCCCGGGTCAGCGCAGGAGTGTGAGCCGGCCGGTATGGGCAAGGTTGCCCGCAGTCAGCCGAATGAGGTAGACCCCTGAGCCGACCCTGCGGCCGGTGTCGTCGGTGCCGTCCCAGATCGAGCTGTGTGTACCCGCAGCAAGCTGGCCGCGGGCAAGCGTGCGGACTCTGCGGCCGGAGTTGTCATAGATTTCGAGCCGGACCTCGGCGGCCGCAGTGATGGCGTATCGGATGACGGCGCTACCGTGGCCGAGGCCGGGTCCGGCGAGAAGCGATGCGGCGAGTCGGTCCGGGCCGGCAGGTTGAGCTGGTTCGCCGGCCGTGCCGACGAGCCGTGACGGTTCGAGGTCAGGCGTGTAGCGCCACACCCAGTTGGTCTTGTTGCCGGTGAGGGCAGTGAAGACGCCCAGCACCGGGCTGAAGGCGAGGGCACTGCCCGCCTTGTTGCGTCTCGGGTTGCCGCCTTGCACACGGGTCCAGGGGATGCTTTCGAGCTCGGTCCAGGTGCCCGGGCCGGCGTCGGGTTCGTAGCGCCAGAACTGGGCAGTGTTGTTGCCCTTGAGCGCGTGGAGCGCATCAAGGCCCCAGGCCGCAGCCGAGCCGCTGCCGGTCTTGCGCGAACGGCCGCTGCGGCCGACTCGCGGGAACGGGGCGAGCTGGGGCATTTCCTGCCAGGTGTCGGCGATTATGTCGTAGCGGTGAAGTTCGCCGATTCCACCCTTGTGGCAGTAGAGCCAGCGTTGGCCGTCCCAGGCAAGCCAGGAGCCTTTGCCGTACTTCGGCTTGGCGCCGGCCGGCGCGTCGGCAAGGCGCGTGAAGCTGTCGCCTGAGATGCTGTAGCGGTAGAACTCGGAGTTCGCGCCTTTGAGCAGAAAGACAAAGTCGCCATCTGGCCGACTGGCAAGGGCCAGGGCCGCGCCGGCTTTGACCTTCTTGCCCCCGCCCAGGGGAACGGGCGCGGCGGGCTGCCACTCGCCGGTCGAGACGCCGTAACGCCAGAACTCGAGCGTGTTGTTGCCTTTGAGCAGGAACACCTCACCCGAGCCGGCCGCGAGCGCGGCCCCGCGGTGGAGCGGCTTCTCGCCGGCCGGTACCGGGGGCATCTGCTGCCAGGAGCCGGTGAGCGGGTCAGCCGACCAGAACTCAAGAGCCTTGCCGCCCTTGACCGCATAGGTGCGGCCGTCGTCGGGCGATGCGGCGAGCGCGCCGCCTTCGCGCACGCCGAGGCCAGGCAGGGGCGGTCCGGCCTGCCAGCCGCCCGCGCCGCCGCCGGCGGGCCGGGAGAGCCGAGCCCAGACGCGGTCGGCGTTGATCGGCCGGGTGCCGATCTGCTGGGTGTGGCGCACCCAGGCGAACGCGGTCTGACCGGCGCCGGCCGCGGCCCGGAAATGCGGCCAGTAGGCGGACGAGGTCACGGCGAAGCTGGTGTCAACTGCGCCGGCTGGAGTCAGGTGTGCGGCCAGATACCGGCGCTGGAACCAGTCGCCCCAGAAAGGGTTCCAGACCGCGGTCCAGCCGGCGTCGTCGGCGAGGAGGTGCATATCATCGGGCATTACCATTGTGTCGGAGATGCGAACGCCCTCCGGGTCGAGCGAAAGGCCCGAAGGCGTGACACGGGAGGCATAGACGTTGCCGTTCTCACCGGAAATCCAGGTGAAGAGCGTGACGCCGTGGGCAGAGGCGCAGCGGGGCAACCGCTGCTCGAAGGCCAGAGTGCAGACCGGGAAGCCGTCCGGGTCAAGCACCGGGCCCGAGCGTGGGATACGCGTGCCGCGTATGACCCGGCGCCACTCGGATTCGATGACGCCTTCCCAGGCGACAACGAAGTTGGTGCCGTCGAAGCTGACCGCGCCGGTGCTCCGGTAGCTGAGAGCGCCGGGGAGCTCGGTGCCGCCGGGGTCAAGCACGGTGCCGTTCTCGGCAATGCGGCAGAAGCGCGGGCCGGAGCCGTCGTTCCAGAGCACGAGGTAGGTGCCGGCGCCGTAGGCGACGGTGACGCCGGACAGACTGCCGGCACTGGCGAGTACGATGCCGTTCGGGTCGAGCGCGTTCCCGTCACGACTGATGCGGCCGAAGCAGATTGACGAGGTGGGCCAGCCCCAGTTGGTCCAGACCGCCAGAGCGTTGGAGTCACCGACTGCCGCGGCGAAGTTTCCGCCGGTACTGCCCGCGCCCAGTATGATGCCGTCGTGGTCGAGAACGGTCCCGGCCGGGGTGACGCGGGCGGCCGCAACCGAGATTTGCGGCAGGCTGCGGTCGGTGTAGAGCACGAGCCAGTTGCGGCCGTCAAACAGCGCGCGCGGATACTCGGTGCCGCCGCGGTTGCGCCGGGCAACGGGGATGCCCTGCGGGTCGAGCACGACCCCGGCCGGCGTGATGCGCGCGGCATAGACTGCCGGGGCCGAGTCGTCGCGGCGTCTGGTGCGCCAGAGAGAGAGGAAGCCGTCGGGCGAGCCGGCCAGAGCAGGCTCGTCATCAGCCGCGGCGCTCCACGCGATGATTCGGGCCGGGGAGTCAAGCACCGCAAAACCCGGCCCGATGCGCGTCGCCACCAGGTCAGCATCATAGCGCCATTGCACCGCGACGGCGAGACACTGGCCGTTCGAGCCGGCGATGGCCGAGCGGGTTTCGTTGTCGGCCTGGGCCGGGGTTATCAGCGTGCGGCCGCCCGAGTCGAGCACAACACCGGCCGGGCTGATGCGGGAAGCGAACATACCTTCGTTGTTTTCGTCAAGCCAGGCGACGATGTGGCTGGCACCGTCGAAGGTTGCCACCGGGCAGAATTGTTCGTGCTCAAGCCCGGCGGTGACGCTGAAACCGCCCGGGTCGAGCACGACTCCGGCCGGAGAAACGCGCGCGGCGTAGATTTCCCAGTCGTTGTCCTCGTCGCGCTCATCCTGCCAGGCGATGAGGTAATTCGTGCCGTCGAAGCTGACCGCCGGTTCGAACTGGTTGACGCTGTCTGAGGTTACCAGCACCGGAATCGAGTCAAGCACGGCGCCGTCGAGCCCGACCCGGACAAAGCCGATTTCGTGCCGGCCGATGAACGGGTCATAGACGGTCAGTCCGACCAGCCAGTTCACGCCGCTGAACGCGACCGGCAGGGGGAACTCGTCGGCCGCTCGCGGCGCGATGAGGAAGCCGCCCGGGTCGAGCACGGCTCCCGCGGCGCTGAGCCGGGCGCCGAAGCACGCGCCGTTGTCGTCAACCCAGACCACGAGCGAGCTGCCGTTGCCGGCGCAGGCGCTGACGAGAATGACCTGCTCTGTGGGCCGGTGCACGACGATGGGCCTGGAGTCGAGCAGGGTGCCGGTCGGGCTGATGCGCACGGCCAGGGCTGCGAGGTCTGAGGTCTCGGCCGGGACGCCGCCCCAGGCCACGATGTAGTTGGTGCCGTCGAACGTCGCACTGGGCGGCCAGCAGCCTTCGATGCCCGCCTCGCCGTCCGCGTCGCTCGGCAGGAGGAAGCCGATGGAATCAAGAAGCCGGCCCGAGCGCGAGAAGAGCGTGGCCCGCAGCATCGGGTAGTCGCGCGCATCGTCCACCCAGACGACAAGGTAATTCGTGCCGTCGGTGGCGACCGCCGGGAGAAACTGGTGGAGATGGGCCGGGCCGTAGGTGGTATTGCGGTCAACAAGGAATTCGCCGGCAAGCGGGCGGGCCAGATTCGCGCCGCCGCGCCGGGTCTCTGGAGCGCGGCCGGCAAGCCGTCGCGTACGAGTCGGTCGCGAGGCCTCTGTCTGCAGGCCAAGAGGGTCTGCAGGTTTTGCGACGGGCGGTTCCGGAACGGCGGCAGACAGCGCGACAGCGCACAGCACTACTGCAGCAAGCATGCTTCCTCCTGTTGCGACAGCAAGACCTGAACGAATCATAGCGCTGACGCGCCGGTGGGTCAAAGGCGGTGAAGAGCCGGACCGGAAGTCGGCTAGTGGTGGAACAGGCGCAGCCCGGTGAAGGCCATCACCATCCCGTATTCGTCGGCCGCGGCGATGACGTCGGCGTCGCGCGTGGACCCGCCGGTCTGGACGACGTATCTGACACCGGATCGGGCCGCGCGGTCGATGTTGTCACGGAACGGGATGAAGGCGTCGGACGACAGCGCAATCTCGGTGTAGCGGCTGAGCCAGTCGCGCTTCTCGTCGGCCGTCAGGGGTTCGGGCACGGCGGTGAAGTTAGCGCGCCAGGCCGCCAGTTCGGCCTCGGTAGCGTCTTCTTCGAGATACAGGTCGATGGCCGTGGCCTTGTCCGAGCGGGTGAGTTCTTTCCTGAAGGCGAGGTTGCGGACTCTCGGGTGCAGGCGCAACAGCCACTTGTCGGCCTTGGCGCAGGCGAGGCGGGTGCAGTGGACTCGGGACTGCTGGCCCGCGCCGACCCCGATGACGTTTCCGTCCCACGCGAGGCAGACCGAGTTGGACTGCGTGTACTTGAGGCAGAGCGTGGCGATGAGCATGTCGAGCCGGGCCGATTCGGGAATCGTCTTGTTGCGCGTTACGGTATTGGCAAGCAGGTCCGGGCCGATTGTCGCGGTGTTGCGGGCCTGTTCGAGGCGCACACCGAAGACCTCGCGAGTTTCCATGGGGCCGGGCGAATAGCCGGGGTCGACTTCCAGCACCGGGTACTTGCCGCCCTTCTTCTTCTTCAGCAGTTCGAGCGCGGCCGGTTCGTAGCCCGGGGCGATGCAGCCGTCCGAGACTTCGCGGGAGATGATGCGGGCGGTCGGCTCGTCGACGGGGTCGGAGAGCGCGGCCCAGTCCCCGAAAGACGACATCCGGTCCGCGCCGCGCGCCCGGGCATAGGCGAGGGCGAGGGGCGAGAGGTCGGCGGGTTTGACGAAGAGCGACTCGGCGAGTTCGGGCGAAAGCGCTCGGCCGACCGCGCAGCCGGCCGGGCTGGCATGCTTGAAGCTGGCCGCGGCCGGCAGTCCGGCAAGGCTCCTGAGTTCGCGCACGAGCTGCCAGGAGTTGAGCGCGTCGAGCAGGTTGATGTAGCCGGGCGCGGCGTTGAGTACGCGGAACGGCAGCCTGCCCGATTCGACAAGCGCGCGGGCCGGGACCTGGTGCGGGTTGATGCCGTAGCGAAGTCTGAGTTCGTCCATCGGGTCAGGCTAGTGGCGGGAGAGGAGAAGTCAAGCAAGCGAAGCAGGAGACGGGGCGGCCGGCGAGGTGGAGAAAAGGAGATGGACGCGGGCCGGTCCCGGCCTACCGGGCACGACAGGGCTAGAGGTACGATGCGCGGAGCGCAGGCGGAGCGATTCGGCCGTCAGGGAGGTATTCAATCGGCACGACAATGCTGTCGCGGAAGTGCGGAGTCGCGCCGCCGCGGCTGAAGTCGTTGGCGATGAACCAGTGGCGGCCGAGGAAATCAAAGAACGAGCCGTGGCGGTCGAGCAGGAAGCCCTCGGGCCGGGCCAGCGGCGGCTCGGCCCGAACCGGGTTGAAGAACGGGCCGTCGCAGTCGTAGGGTCCGGCAAGCGTGCGTGATCGGGCGGCGAAGCAGCCCCAGGTCAGGTAGTACCAGCCGTCGCGGGAGTGCAGGCAGGGTTTGTCGTCGGTGCGGCCCGGGCCGTAAGGCCCCTGCGGGTCGCGGATTTCGAGTCGTCTGGGCGGTGCGGCGAAGGAGGTTCGGTCCGCGGCGAGGCGGGCGATGTAGAAGTCCCAGGTGCCGAACACGAGCCATTCGGAACCGTCGGAGTCGGTGAATACGGCGGGGTCGCGTGACTGGACAGGGAGGTCGGTTTCGGCGACCAGCGGCCGGGGACTGCCGTCGCGCCAGGGGCCGGTCGGACTCGCGCCGTGCATCGCGCGGATGCGGCGCGGGCCGTCCGAGAGATACCACCAGGCTTGATTGTCGGCCAGCAGGGCGTCGGTCGCCCAGCAGGACGCGGACGCAACAGCGATGGCGGTGTGTTCGGGCCGGAGCGCGCCCTCGAAGGTCCAATGGACAAGGTCGCGCGTCGACCAGACCCACCAGTCGCGCATCGTGTAGTCGGAGTTCGCCGGCGTGTCATCGTGCGTGGCGTAGACAAGGAGGCGGCCATCAGGCGCGACCCGGGCGTGCGGGTCGCAGAAGCCAAGGCCGGGCAGGACCGGGTTGCGGTCGCTGAACAGGGTCGTGCCCGGTTCGAGCCGGGCGAGGCCGTCGGTCGCGGGGCAGTGCCGGCCGGCGAGAGCGGTCAATGCCTCTGCCGGCACGAGCGTCGGGCCGAGCAGAATCGGGAAGCGCGGGTCAGGGCGCGTCAAGGGAGTCGAGGCAGGCGTACACGGCCCTGATCAGCGCGTCGGCGCGCGGGTCAACCGAGGAGCCGAAGACCGCGCGATTGGGCGTGTAGGCGAAGGCAATGCCGCGGTCCGGGTCGGCGAACGCGATGGAGCCGCCCAGGCCGGCCGTGCCGAACGCGCTCTGGCTGGAGCCGAACCAACGGTCGTCGCCGGGTTTGGAGAAGCCGAGCGAGTACCAAGTGTCGATACCGGCGACCGTATCCCGCGGCCCGGCCGGGGGCAGGCCGGCAGGGGCTTTGAGCAGTTCGAGCGTGGTGCGGGTGATGCCGAGACGCGGGTCCAGTTCGATTGCCGCGCTGTAGGCCGCGGCCAGGGCGCGGGCAGTGCCGATGCCGTTGACCGATGGCGCCTCGATTGCGTAGTAGGCGCGGCCGGCGCGCCGGGTGTCGACCGGGATGCTGCCGGCGCGGCTGATGAGGGTGCGCGGCGAGAGAAAGGCGCGCAATCGGCGGGGCGGCGCACGCAGCAGCAGCGGCAGAATCGGGCCGAAGGTGAAGCGGGCGATGCGCTCGTCCGGAACCGTGTCGGGCAGGCCGATGTAGAACTCGACGCCGAGCGGGCCGCAGATTTCCTCCTGGAGGAAGCGGCCGAGCGAGCGGCCATCCGGGTCGGTGCGTCGGATGAGTTCGTTGAGATAGAGCCCGAGCGTGACCGCGTGGTAGCCGTGGCGTTCGCCCGGCGGCCAGATTGGCCGCTGCCGGGCCAGTACCGGGGCGAGCGCGTCAAGGTCGGCAAGGTCGCGCGTGCGCAGCGCTGTGTCGAGCACGGGCAGTCCGGCTTCGTGGGCGAGCAGCTCGCGCACGGTGATGCTGTCTTTGCCGTTCTGGGCGAACTCGGGCCAGTACCGGGCGACTGGCGCGTCGTAGTCAAGCCAGCCGCGCGAGTGGGCAACTGCGGCGCAGAGCGCGGCCATCCCTTTGGTTGTGGAAAAGACCAGAACCAGCGTGTTGCGGTCCCAGGGTTCGCGCGCGCGGATGTCGCTGTAGCCGCCCCAGAGGTCGACCACCTTGCGGCCGTGATGGAACACCGCGACCGCGGCGCCGTACTCGCCGCGCCGCTCGAAGTTGCGGACGAACTCGTCGGCGACCGGCTCGAAGCCCGGGGCGCAGCGACCATTGATCAGCTCGGTGCGTTCCTCGGCCCGAACCCGGCCCGGCGCGCACGCGGCCGCGGCAAGCAACAAGAGCGCCAGCAGGGCGCTGGCAACGCGCGTGGCAGCACGCTTCACGGGTTGAGCTTACCTTGCAGGTTGCGTGCGTCAATGACCGAAAGAGAAGACCGCCCGGCAGCCGGGCGGTCTGAGGCTGGAGATGCAGAGGAATGGTATGGGCGGGCAGAGGCAGAGGCCAACGTGCCAATTCCGCCCACCGGTCAATACGATGTGACGCAGCGGAAGCGGGCAGGGTTGCCGCACGACTGAGGCCAGTTGACCGGCGCGATTGGACGGTTAGCATCTAACCCTGTCCGGTCAGTCCGCAATCGAGCAACCGCAGAGGAGATGAAATGCAGCATGTTCTGTTTCTGGAAGGCAGCCCGCGCGTCGGCAACACGAGCCAGATTGCCGACTGGGTCATTGCCGGGCTGGGCCGGGGCGTGAAGGTGAACCGGGTTCGACTGATGGAGAAGGCGATTCACGAGTGCCAGGAGTGCTTCAGTTGCGCCAAGTGCAAGACCGGGGCCGGGTGCTCTCAGGCCGACGACGATATGCCCGAGCTGTACGACCTGATCGTCGACGCCGACCTTGTGGTGTGGACAAGCCCGGTGTTCTGCTGGAGCGTGACCGGGGTCGTCAAGACCACGCTGGACCGCTGTTTCGCGTTGCTGACCGGCGAGGACCTGCTGAAGGGCGCGAAGTGGGCGCTGGTGCTGACCGCGGGCGGAGACCACTATGACGGCGCGGATCTTGCGGTGCAGATGTTCCGACGGCTGGCCCGCTATGCCGGGATAAAGCATCTGGGCGAGCATGTCGTGGCCAACTGCCCGGACGGGAAGCGTCTGACCGACAACGCCGCCATCCGCGCCGCGGCCGTGGCGTTCGGGCGCAAGCTGGCCAAGTCGCTCAGAGAGAGCTAGTCAAGAGTGAACCGGGTCTGCGCGGTGGTGCTGTTCGCGGCATTGTGCGCCGCGGCCGCGGCCCAGACCGGTAGCATCAACGGTTTTGTCAGGGATGCGACGAACGGCGAGCCGCTGGGCTTCGCCAACGTCTACCTGGAGGGCACCGAGCTGGGCACGGCATCCGCCGAGAAGGGCTACTACTACATCGGCCGCGTGCCGCCGGGACGGCAGACCCTGAAGGCCTCGTATGTCGGGTACGAGGACTGGCAGAGCGTCGTGACGGTCGCGGCCGACCGGACCCTGACCGTCGACATCCAGCTCAAACCGGCGCGAGTGCAGCTCGGCGAGGTGAAGGTGACCGCGGAACGGGCGCGGTTCGAGCGCGAGGTCGAGGTGTCGGCGGTGCGGCTGGACACGCGCCAGATACTGTCGATTCCTCGGGTCGGCGGCGAGGTCGACCTGTTCCGCACGGTGCAGCTGCTGCCCGGCGTGGTGACGACGTCGGACTTCTCGAACCGGCTCTACATACGCGGCGGATCGCCTGACCAGAACCTCGTGCTTCTTGACGGCATCACTGTGTACAACCCTTCGCACCTGTTCGGGCTGTTCTCGCCTTTCATCCCGGAGGCGGTGTCGGGCGTTACCCTGCTGGCCGGCGGGTTCCCGGCCAAGTACGGCACGCGGCTGTCGTCGGTGCTTGACGTAACGACGAAGGAGGGCAACTCCAAGAGGCTGACCGCCGACGCCTCAGCTTCATTCATCGCGGCCAAGGCCCAGGTCGAGGGACCGATCCCGAACGGCTCGTTCCTCGTGGCGGGCCGGCGCACCTACCTGCCCGATGTCCTGCTGGACATATTCGGGGTTGAGGGCGTGGGCTACTACTTCTACGACGTCATCGGCAAGGTGAACTACAACCTGTCGCACGACACCAGGCTGACCCTGGCCGCGCTGTCGGCCGAGGATGTGCTGAACTTCCGCGACCCGGCCAACCCGGGCGCGTTGAACGCCAGGCTCCTCTGGGGCAACCGGGGCGTGTCGCTCCGGCTGAACAGCATCTTCACGCCGATTCTCTACGGCGAGGCGATGGTGGCGTGGAGTGACTTCTATTCGAACTTCGACGTCAGCTTCATCCAGACCGACACCGCGCGGTTCAAGACCGGGCTGACCGACTGCGCGCTGAAGGCCGACCTGACCTGGTTCCCGGCTGACCGGCACGTGATCGACTTCGGGTTCGACGGCCGCTGGTCACGGGTGGACGTGTCGTTCGGGTTCGATACGGTCGGGTTCGCGCGGGCCGACTCGCTCTGGCCGCTGGGCGTGTACGTCGAGGATAAGTGGGAGGCCCTCAAGGACCGGCTGTTTGTCAAGCCCGGATTCCGGCTGAACTACTACACCAAGGGCGAGCGGCTGTCGCCCGAGCCGCGGCTGGGCGTCAAGTGGCGCGTGACCGGGGACGCGACCGTGAACGGCGCGTTCGGCCGATTCACCCAGCCGATGGTGACGCTCAACTCGACCGACGCCGTGCTGTCGATATACGATGTCTGGGCGCCGGTGCAGGACCACCAGCCGCTGCCGACTGCCTGGCACCTGGTCGCCGGGGTCGAGCGCTGGCTGCGACGGGACGTGATGGCGCAGGTCGAGCTCTACGGCAAGGACTACGACAACCTGCTCGAGACCCGGTACGGCGATTTCTTCACCCAGCCCGATTCGTTGCTCAACGCCGAGGGCTGGTCGGTCGGAGCGGACGTGCTGCTGCGCCGCACCGAGGGGCGCGTCAATGGCTGGCTGAGCTACTCGTTCCAGTACACCCGGCGTAGCGCAAACGGCGAAGGCTACTACCCGCACTACGACCGACGGCACAACGCCAACCTCGTCCTGTCACTGCCGCAGGCGGTGTGGGGCATCGACCTGTCGGCGCGCTGGGCCCTGGGCACTGGACTGCCCTACTCGGGAGTCATCGGGTTCTACCGGCGCTACCAGGAGCGACCGGGCCAGCCGCCGTCCGAGGAGCCGGCCTGGGGCTTCATAAACGGACCGCGCGACGCGTTCCGCTATCCGCTGTATCACCGGCTGGACATCGGCGCGAGCCGGGGCTGGGACCTGCGGTGGGGACGGGTCGAGGTGTTCCTGGATGTCACCAATGTCTACTACGCCAGGAACGTCCTGCTCTATTACTACGAGATCGGACCGGACGGTTTGCCCGAGCGCAAGCAGATTTCTCAGTTGCCGATACTGCCCACGCTGGGCGCGAAGGTGAAATTCTGATGGCAGGTTCGAAAGAGGCGACCCGATTGACCGGACTGCGAAGCCGGAGCGCTCTGGCAGTGCTGGGGGTTCTCGCGTTGCTGGCGGGGTGCGACGAGGGCGGGGCCGAGTTCGCGCCGGTGCTGTCGGTGCACGGGCTGCACGCGGCGGGCGGCTGTCGGCCGATAGTGAGCGTCAACCGGACTTACCCGATCGACGAGCCTTTCAGCGTCGACTTCCCCGGGGCAACCGTGCGGATGTGGACGCTGCGCGAGACCACCGCCTGCACCTACCTCGGCGGGGACAAGTACAGGGCCGTCGATTCGCTCTGCCCGAGCTACTTCGACACCGTGTGGCTTGAGGTCGCTCACCGGGAGTTCGACACGGTGCGCGGTCGTACGGTCGTGCCGGGTGAGTTTGACATCGTCTGGCCGCGTGATGGCGACACCGTGAGCCTGCGCGATTCGATGGTCTGGACACGCAGCCGGACAGCGGCCGGCTACTATATGCCATTCTTGTTCGACACGCTGGCCGTCAATCTCATCGCGCCCAACGACACGACCGGCGGCAACCTGGACAGCCTGTACTATCGCCTGCCTCGGCTGTTCTTCCTCTTCGGTTACCGAGAGGGCTGGCACAGCTTCACGCTGTGCGCGCTGGATACGAACTACTACCAGTGGGTGCTTTCGGGCGGGTTCGGACAGGGCCGCGGAGGTTCGCTGGACACATTCCGACTGGAGAACGGTGTCGGTGTCTGGGGTTCGACGGTGGCACGCACGATCACGCTTTACTACAAGCCGGAGAGCCTCCCGGGACTGTCGAATGAGGAATGGCGACTGCCGGTCTACGGCCGCCGCGGGCGGACAGGGGTGAGTGTTGAGAAGCCGGCTAGCGGGCGAGCAGCTCCGCGACCTTGGCCAGCAGTGTCTCGCGGTCGGCCGGCTTGGCGATGAAGGCGTCGGCGCCGGCATCAAGCGCGGCCTGGATGTCCATCTCCTTGACCCGGCCGGACAACACGATTATCGGCACGCGCAGGCTGGTGTCGCGGCGGAACATCGTCACCAGCGAGTAGCCGTCCAGCCCGGGCATTGTCAGGTCGAAGATGGCCAGGTCCGGCCGGTTCTCACGCGCCGCACGCAGAGCCGAGCGGCCGTCACCGCAGGCGTCCACTTCGTATCCCGCGGCCTGAAGCTGTTTCTCGATGAGCAGGCGGACCGTCGGTTCGTCGTCAACTACAAGTATTCTCTTGGCCATAGCGTTGTTTCAGATTAGGCCAAGCTCGGCCCGAGTCAAGCACCGACGCGTTGCGGTCAGCGTTCAGCCGGGGGCACCGGGTCGAGCCGCAACAGGAACCAGTCCGACCCGGAAGAATCCGTGTGCGTCGAGCCACCGCAGAGAACCTCAGGCAGGTGGTGCTGCCGCCCGGTATCGCCAAGCAGGGCCAGCCCGACCGGCCGGGTTTCGCCTGCCGACGGGTTCGCGCGGCGATGAGCCCACAGGCTGTCGCCGGAAGCCGAGAGGCCGAGAAGCACGAGTTCGCCGAAGCCGCCGGACGCGGCCGAGTTCGCGGCCAGGGTGATGGCGCCGGTCTCGGAAACGGTGACGCACCAGCCCCGGTCAGCCGAGCTGCCGGCGCCGCGGCAGCGGTACACCCAGAGCCGGCGACCAGCGGTATCAAGCTTGAGCACGGGGGCGTCGATGCCCGTGCCGCCTCCGGTCGACTGACCGGTTGCAACGACGTTGCCGGCCGGGTCGAGGCAGAAAGAGGCGAGGATGTCGGTGCGGCCCGCGTCGTCCCAGTTGTGGATCCACAGCCGGCGGCCGGCGGTGTCGTAGGCCGCGATGCACCAGTCGTAGGCGGTGCCGGTTCCGGTAACGGTGCCGCCGAGGTAGATATGTCCGGCGCGATGCTCAACCTGCGCGGGGAAGTCGGTCGCACCAGCCGGGCCGTCCAGCGTGCGGGTCCAGACGAGCGTGCCGTCGAGCCGGTACTTGAGCAGGACGATGTCGGTTGCCGGCGGCGTTGTCACGGTCTTGCCCGCGACATACACCGCATCGGTGCTGACCGCAAGCGCGGCCGCCTGGTCGTCGCGCGCCGCCGCGCCGTCCCAGCGGCGCGTCCAGAGCGTTTCGCCTGCCGGAGAGTATTTGACAACAGCGATGTCGTGGTCGGTACGCGAGCCGCGGCGTCGGGCCGCGCCGGCCACGACCGGGCAGTCGCCCGGCGCGATGGCGAGGGCGGCGGGTTTGTCATCACCCCGCCAGCCGAGGTCGAGGTGGCGCAGCCAGAGTCGTTCGCCGCCGGGCGAGTACTTGACTGTGAGGAAGTCCCAGCCGGTCGCGGTATCGGCGAGCGTGCCGCCGGTCGCGACGATGGCGCCGGCCGAGTCGCGGGCGATGGCCCAGGCACGGTCTTCGCTCTGCAGCGGCGAACCGTAGCGATCGACCCAGAGCAGCTCGCCGGCCGGGGAGAATCCGGCGACCGTGAACTGGAAGTCGGAGTCCGAAACGAAGCTGTACCCGGCAAGCCAGGCATTGCCGGCCGAGTCAGTCACCATCGCGCTGGCGCGGTCCTCGCGGTGGTCCGGACCGTCGTAACTTGTCTCCCACAGCACGACCGGCGTAGCGGCGAACAGGGCGAGCAACAGAGACATCGCGCCAGTGTAGGGGGGCGTGGCCGGAGAGTCAACCGGATGTTCTTGGGCAGGGACGCCCGCGTTGACAACCGGCAGACCGCGGTCGAGAATCGGCCATGGCAATAGCGGATTTGCGTTCGCAGGCGGTACGGCGCAGCCCGACCGAACTGGTCGAACACCTGCGCGGATTCGAACTGGAGCTGAAGTTCTCGGCCGGGATCTGGTACTTCTCGCCGCCGGACAGCCGGTTCCACGCACCCTACTGCCCGGCGCGGTCCCTTGAGGAGCGGCTGGAGATCGCGGCCCGGATGAGGGACAAGGGTCTGGGCGCGCTCGAGGCGCACTATCCGAACGAGATAAACGAGGACAACTGCGAAGTGTGGCGCGGATTCTGCCGCGACACCGGCATCAGGCTGCTTTCGGTGATTCCGTTGCTCTTCCGCGACCCGGAGTTCGAGTTCGGCTCGCTGTCCAGTCCCCTGGAGCCGGCGCGGCAACGCGCCATAGAGCTGACTCGGCGTGCCCTGGAAATGAACCGCGAGCTGGATACCGAGTTCTGCATTGTCTGGCCGGGTATCGATGGTTACGAGAATCCGTTCGGCATCGATTTCGCCGCGATGCGCGACCGGTTCATCAGCGGGTTGGCTGAGGCGATGGATGCGGTCCCGGGCGTGCGCATCGCGTTCGAACCCAAGCCTTATGAACCGCGCGGCCGCATCATCTTCGGCACGACGCCGGAGGGGATGCTGCTCGCGCACGCGGTCGAGGCGCGGCTTGCGCATCCGGAGAACCGGCGGCTGCTTGAGCAGGGTCACGCGCTGGTCGGACTGAATCCCGAGGTCGGGCACGCGCTGATGGCATACGAGGACCTGCCCTATGCCTACTCGTGGCCGCTTTCCGAGGGGCGGCTGGCGCACCTGCACCTCAACAGCCAGCCACTGGGGAACTTTGACCAGGACCTCAACGTCGGCGCGGTCGCGCCCGAGCAGACCGAGGCGCTGCTCTACGTGCTGAAGATGCACGGCTACCGCGGCTGGTTCGGCATCGACATCAACCCGGAGCGGATGCCGGTCGAGACTGCTCTGGCGATTTCGATGGACGCTCTGCGCGCGGCCAACGACCGTATCAACGGGCTTGACCATGAGGCGGTCGCGGCCGCGGTCAACCGGCCTGACGCGGCGCGGGGCTGGCTCGAGGCGTACCTCGTGCGGGTCCGGGCCGCGCACCCGGAGCGACTCGCACCGCTGCCCCCGCTGGAGTCAGTATGAAACCTGACCTGCTGCTGGGAATCGATATCGGCACGACCGGGGCCAAGGCCGTGCTGGTCGATGGCCAGGGTGCGGTCGTCGCCGAGGCGATGACCGCCTACCCGATGCAAGTGCCGCGTCCAGGCTGGACAGAGCAGGACCCGCTGGACTGGTGGCAGGCGGCAGTCAAGAGCGTCCGGGCGCTGCTGGCCGGCACGGAAGCAGATGCGCGCCGGGTGGCCGCAGTCGGCCTGACCGGGCAGATGCACGGCTTGGTGCTGGTCGACGCGGCCGGCACGGCGTTGAGGCCGTGCATCATGTGGAACGATCAGCGCACCGCGCCGCAGTGCGTGCAGATCGAGCAACGGGTCGGCCGCGACCGGCTCATCTCGATCACGGGCAAGCCGGCACTTACCGGTTTCACCGCGGGCAAGCTGCTCTGGGTGCGCGAGAATGAGCCGGAAGTATACGCGCGGGCCGCAAAGCTGCTCCTGCCCAAGGACTTTGTCCGGCTGCGGCTGACCGGCGCGCTTTCGACGGACGTGGCCGAGGCATCGGGCACGAATTTGTTTGACCTGTCCGGGCGCGGATGGTCGCGCGAACTGCTGGGTCTGCTGGATATCGACGAAAGCCTGATGCCGGAGGCGGCCGAGTCGAGCGCGGTGACGGCGCAGGTAAGCGCGGAGGGCGCGGCGGCCACTGGCCTTCGCGCGGGCACGCCGGTAGTCGCGGGTGCCGGAGACCAGGCCGCGCAGTCCATCGGCACGGGCATTGTCGACGAAGGCATCACATCGGTGACCATCGGCACTTCGGGCGTGGTTTTCGCGGCGACCGCGCAGCCGGTCACGGACCCAACCGGCGCTCTGCACGCCTATTGCCACGCCGCGCCGGGTCGCTGGCATATGATGGGCGTCACACTAGCCGCCGGGGGTAGCGTGCGCTGGCTGCGCGACGTGCTGGAAAGCGATTACCCGGCGATGGATGCTCTGGCCGCAGGTGTCCCGGCCGGGGCCGATGGTCTTGTGTACCTGCCTTATCTCTCGGGTGAGCGCACGCCCCACGCCGATCCGGACGCGCGCGGGGTATTCTTCGGTCTGTCGCTCGCGCACGGGCGGGCCCACCTCGTGCGGGCAGTGCTTGAGGGCGTGGCGTTCAGCCTGAAGGATTGCCTGGACCTGCTCTGCCGGCTCAAGGTTGAGTGCAGCCGGGTGCGGGTGTCGGGCGGCGGGGCTGGTTCAGGTCTCTGGCGACAGATAATGGCCGATGTGTTCGGGATGGATCTGGTCACGGTCAACGTGACGCAGGGCGCGGCTTTCGGCGCGGCGCTCCTGGCCGGGGTCGGCGCGGGCGTGTTCGAGAGCGCGGCAGAGGCCTGCCGCAGGGCAGTGCGCGAAACCGGCGCGGTGCGGCCCGGGCCGGACGCCCAGCGATACGGCCGGCTGCACGAGCGGTACCGCGCCCTGTACCCGGTGCTTGCGCCCGAGTTCAAGGCGTTGGCCGACGCGGGCCGACAACAGAGCTAGCGAGACTTCGGCCCGGCTTCAGGCCGGGGCATTGACAAGCAGGTGAGGCTGCTGGTGCAGGGGTATGCGGAAGCTGAACTCGGCCCACTGGCCAGGCTCGGACTCGGCGGCCATCTCGCCGCCATGCTTCAGGACGATCTGTCGCGAAATGTACAGACCAAGGCCGGACCCGGCCACGGTCTTGTGCTCAGGATGGTGCAGTCGCTGGAAACGGCCGAACAGCTTCTGCTTCTGTTCGAGAGTGAACCCGACGCCGTCGTTGCGCACCGAGAATACCGCCCAGTAGCGGCGTATGCGGTCGCCGGTGTCGGTGTAGTCGAACAGGGCCCGGCGCACAAGACGGACCACGATGCGCCCGCCCTCCCGGCCGTACTTGACCGCGTTGCCCAGCAGGTTGTTGAATACGACCTGCAGGAGCCTCGGGTCGCAGGGCGCGAGGAGGTTCTCAAGATCGGTGGTGACGGTCATCGAGCGGGCCGCGGCCATCGGCTCCTGCAGTTCGAGCATCGGCCGCACCACTTCCTCAACAAGGTCGACATCGGGGTGCGGCGCGAAGCGCATCTCGCCGGTCTCGATCTGCGACAGGTCGATGTAATCGCGCACAAGCTTGATGAGATGGTTGGAGCTGGAGACCATCCGGTTGACCTTCTCGGCTTGGGCCGGGGTGAGCTTGCCGACATATCCTTCAAGCAGGGTCGTGCCGACCGTGACCACGGCCGAGAGCGGTGCCTTCAGTTCGTGGGCGACGAAGTAGAGAATCTGCGCGTAGTTGCGCTTGGCTTGAGCCAGGTCGTCGAGGTACTTGACCTTTTCGACCGCAAGCGACAGCGATTCGGCCACGGCGCGGAAGGTGTCGATATGCTCGGGCCGGTAGGAGTCCTTGCGCGCCGAACTGAAGAACAGAAAGCCGATGGGCCGGGCGCCGGCAAGCAGGGGACAGGTCAGGTTGGAGCGGATGCCGTCGCGCAAGGCGTCGCGGGTGCGGGAGGATTCGGGGTGCGCCGCGAGGTAGGCTTCGAGGTCGTTGATGATGCGCGGCCGGCCGGTACGAAGTATCGGTTCGAGGGACGAGCCCTTCAGCTCGGCCCAGTAGCCGGTGCCGATGCCTTTGGCCTCGCGCTCGCCGCGGACCCAGCGCGAAACGACAAGGCCGGTTTCTTCGTTGTAGAACGCGGCCGAGAGGCGGTCGAACGGGATGATGGGGTAGAGCGTGTCGTAGACCGCGTCAAGCACCTCGAAAAGCGATTTGCCGGAAAGGCTGATGTCGCGCAGGTCGGTCAACACCATCTGGACCGCGGCCGGGTTGACTTCGAACCCGGGGTCTGCCTGGTGCGGGGATGCGTCCTGTGCCATCAGGATAATGCCAAGAAACCAGCATAACAGGATATGCGCACGAGTCGGTCAGTCAACCGTTGAGGCAGACTGCCGCGGCGCTTGCCAAGGCCCGGCTGGGGGCTATAATGGCCGTCCAAGTCGGACGCAGCTATTTTCACGACAGCCAATGTTCTCAGCGACTATCGTCTGCAGCGTTTACAAGGAGCAGCAATGCCGAAGATACTGATAGTGGACGACGACCCTGATATCGTCGATTCGGTGAAGCTCATCCTCGGCGCCGAGGGCTACCAGGTGGCGAGCGCGGATAACCGCGCCGACGGGATGAAAGCCGTCGAAACCGAAAAGCCGGACCTGATAATCCTCGACGTGATGATGGAGCAGCCCGACGACGGCTTTGTCGCCGCCCAGGACCTCCGCCGCAAGGGTATCAAGACGCCGATAATGATCCTGACCTCGATCGGGCAGGTGACCGGTTACAAGTACGGCAAGGACAGCGAGCTGGCGCCGTGCGACGAGTTCGTCACCAAGCCGGTCGCGCCGTCCGAACTGCTGGCTAAGGTCAAAAGCCTGCTGCGGCAATAGGAATCACCATGCTGGCAACCGAAAGAGAAAGACTGCGCCAGGAGATTGCAGAACTGGCCGATAAGTACGAGCACAAGCGCGACGGGATGCTGCCGATACTGGTGGCAGTGCAGGACCGCTACCGCTACGTGTCGGACTTCGCGATGCAGGAGGTTGCGCACCAGCTCGGGGTCTTCCCGAGCGAGGTGTACGGCGTCGTGTCGTTCTACTCGTTTCTGTCAACCGAACCCAAGGGCCGGTTCATCATCCGGCTGTGCCAGACCCTGTCCTGCGATTTTGCGGGCAAGCGCAACGTGGCGCGTCAGCTGGAGAACGAGCTGGGCATCCGGTTCGGCGAGACCACGCCCGACGGCATGTTCACCCTCGAGTACACCAACTGCATCGGGATGTGCGATATGGGGCCGGCGCTGCTGGTCAATTCGGACATCTACACCCGCATTCAGCCGGATATGGTCTCGGACATCGTTGACAAATACCGCCGGCTGACCGGGCCGTCGAGCGCGATGAAGGCGGGGGGGCACCATGGTTAACGTCAACCAGATCCTCGGCAAGCACGAGCCCAACGCCGGGATGAAGAAGGCGCTCGCGATGCCGCGCACCGAAGTCATCCGTACCGTGCGCGAGTCAGGCATCCGCGGCCGCGGCGGCGCCGGATTCCCGACCGCGGTGAAGTGGAACCTCTGCGCGGTGGCCCAATCGGAAAAGAAGTTCCTCGTCTGCAACGCCGACGAAGGCGAGCCGGGCACGTTCAAGGACCGGGTGCTTCTGTCGGAGCGGCCCGACCTCGTGTTCGAGGGGATGACCATCGGCGGCTACGCCATCGGAGCGAAGGTCGGCGTGCTCTACCTGCGCGCCGAGTACACCTGCATGCGCGAGGGTCTCGAGCTGGTGCTTGAGAAGCGGCGCAAGGCCGGCCTGCTGGGGAAGAATATCCTCGGCTCGGGCTTCGAGTTCGATATCGAGATCCGAATGGGGGCCGGGGCATATGTCTGCGGCGAGGAAACCGCGCTGATTGAGTCGCTCGAAGGCAACCGCGGCGAACCGCGCAACCGCCCGCCCTACCCGGTGAATACCGGACTGGTGGGCGCGCCGACTTCGGTCAATAACGTCGAGACGCTCGTCGCCTGCGCCCACATCCTGGCCAAGGGGCCGGAGTGGTTCAAGCAGTACGGTACCGAGGTTTCGACCGGGACCAAGCTGCTATCGGTATCGGGCGACTGCGCGAAGCCCGGCGTTTACGAGGCGCCCTGGGGCACGAGCGTGGCCGAGCTGCTTTCGCTTGTCGGCGGCGAGGATGCCAAGGCGGTGCAGGTCGGCGGCGCGTCGGGCCGCACCGTGCCGCGCGAGCAGTTCGACCGCAAGCTCGGGTTCGAGGACCTCGGCACCGGCGGCTCGATAATCGTCATCGGCCCGCAGCGCGACATGCTCGATGTGGCCGAGAACTTCCTCGAGTTCTTTGTGGAGGAGTCGTGCGGCCAGTGCACGCCCTGCCGCGAGGGTAACCCGAAGCTGCTCGAGGGGGTGAGGCTTCTGAAGGCGGGCCGCTGCAGCTCCAGCTACCTGCGTGAGCTGCAATCGCTCGGGCGCACGATGCAGGCCGCGTCCAAGTGCGGTCTGGGCCAGTCGAGCGCCAACGCGTTCCTCGACATCACTGAGCACTTCCGGCCCGAGATAATGGGCCGCGTTGCCGGCAAAGGAGAGACCCATGGCTAGAAAGAACCCCTGCGCCGACGGGACCTGCGCGACCCCGGGCTCGGAGAAACCGCTCATCGTACCGGGCGGCAAGCCGGGCGACATCGGCGGGCTGGTATCGGTCAAGATCGACGACATCGAGCTGAAGGTGCCGTTCGGCACGACCATCCTTGAAGCGGCCAAGACCGCGGGCATCCGTATCCCGACCCTGTGCTGGCACGAGGACCTGTGTCTGGCCGGCCTGTGCCGCATCTGCGTGGTCGAGGTCGAAAAGCAGCGCGCGCTGCAGACCGCCTGCACCTATCCCTGCACCGAGCCGACCGTGGTCAAGACCACGAGTCAGCGGGTGCGGCTGGCGCGGCGGCACGTGCTCGACCTGCTGCTCTCGAAGCACTACGGCGAGTGCTACTCCTGCTTCCGCAACAACAACTGCGAGCTGCAGTCGCTGGCCAAGGAGTACGGTGTCGACTTCTTCCGGTTCGGCCACGTCGACAAGCCGCACCACGAGATCGACCGGTCGAGTTACTCGGTCGTGCGCGACATGAACAAGTGCGTGCTCTGCCGGCGCTGCGTGCGCACCTGCATCGACCTGCAGTCGGTCGGCGTGCTCACCGCCGAGGGCCGGTCGGACAAGACCGAGATAGCCACCTTCATGGACCGCGGGCTGGCCGACGTGATCTGCATCAACTGCGGCCAGTGCATCAACCGCTGCCCGACCGGGGCGCTGCGGGCCAAGGACCCGTCGGACGAGATCTGGGCCGCGATCGACGACCCGAAGAAGCACGTCGTGATGCAGACCGCCCCGTCGCCGCGCGCGGCCATCGGCGAGGATTTCGGACTGCCGCCCGGCACCTCGGTCACGGGCCAGCTCAACACCGGGCTGCGCCGTGCCGGGTTCGACGCGGTGTTCGACACCAACACGACCGCGGATCTGACCATCATCGAAGAAGGCACCGAGCTGCTCATCCGGCTCTACAAGGCGCTGGTGAAGAAAGAACAGGTCGCCCTGCCCCAGCTGACATCCTGCTCGCCCGGCTGGGTGAAGTTCTGCGAGCACTTCTACCCGGATTTCCTCGCCAACCTGTCGAGCTGCAAGTCGCCCCAGCAGATGTTCGGGGCGCTGATCAAGACCTACTACGCGAAGAAGGCTGGCATCGACCCGGCGTCGATCGTCACGGTTTCGCTGATGCCCTGCTCGGCGAAAAAGTTCGAGGCCAACCGGCCGGAGATGAACTCCTCGGGCTACAAGGACATCGACTACGGTCTGACCACGCGCGAGACCGCGATGATGATCAAGGAAGCCGGGCTTGACCTGCCCAACCTGCCGCCCTCGCACCCGGACCTGCCATTCGGCGACGCGTCGGGCGCGGGCCTCATCTTCGGCGCGACCGGCGGCGTGATGGAAGCGGCTATCCGTACCGTGGTCGAGGTCGTCACCGGCCTCAAGGCTGAGGATGTCTTCAAGGATGCGGTGGTCGAGCCGGTGCGCGGATTCGACGGGGTGAAGTACATGGAGATCCCCATCCCGAAGGTCGGGCCGGTGCCCGAGCTCTTCGCCCATCTCGTCAAGAAAGGCAAGCTCGGGGCGGACTGGGACTGGCTCAACGGCGCGACGCTCAAGGTCGCGGTGGCGCACGGCACGGCTTACGCCCGCAAGGTGATGGACGACATCCGCGCGGGCGGCAAGTTCAGCTCGTGCCACTTCATCGAGTTCATGGCCTGCCCGGGCGGCTGCCTGGGCGGCGGCGGCCAGCCCATCCCGACTTCGCCCGACATCCGCGCGGCCCGGGCCAAGGCGATCTACGCCGAAGACTTGGGCCTTGCGATGCGCAAGTCGCACGAGAACCCGCACGTCATCGCGCTCTACAAGGAGTTCCTGACCGATGGGCCGTGCGGCGAGGTGTCGCACAAGTACCTGCACACGCATTACATCGCGCGCGGCGACTCGCTGGTTTGATCGTATCTGGCCGACAGCACTGCGCCCCGCTTCGGCGGGGCGCAGGCTTTCGATGGGACTGCGGGCCAGCAAGCCAAGGACGACAGGGCAGGTGTTGGCGGGGCCTCAGGCGCGGCGGCCGGTTGCTTGACCGGGCGAGTTCAAGCGGTATAATTATCGTCAGTGCCGCCTGTTAATCGGTATCAGGAGGAATGATGAAGAGCCGCGTTGTTGTCTGGACAATTATCGGCCTGGTCGTGGTGGTCGGGCTGGTCTTCGTTTTGTCGACGCCGAGCCGTCCGCGCGGTCCGAAGATGACGGTCGAGCGGATGCAGGCCCAGGCCGCCCAGGTCGAGGCCCAGGCCGAGCGGCTGGCCCGCCGCGTAAGCGAGGCGCGCAGGTCCCTGACCGATACCGAGAGTCTGGCCAAGCTCGACCAGATCGATGTCCAGCTTAACCAGGCGCGGCAGGCTCTGGCCGGGGTGCGCGAGGCGACCGATATGAAGAAGGCAGAGGCGCATCTGCGCAATGCGCGCCAGACGATGCGGTCGATTCGCCGCGAAACCCAGACGGCTCTGCGGGGCCGCAACCGGGTGCCGACGCTCTAGGCGTCGGGCTTTTCTAGTTCCAGGTAAAACTCAGGCGCGGGAAGCGCAGCCGCCCGAACAGGGCATCGCCAGTGCTCTCCATTAACTGGCGCCAGAGCCGGCTCATCCGGCGCGGGGCGCGGATGAGGCGCGGCTCGCCAGTGATGCCGCAGTACTCGGCGGCGATGCGCTTGGACTCCTCAAACGAGCCGAGGGTGTCGACGAGGCCGAGGGCAAGGGCCTGGCGCCCGGTGAGGATGCGGCCGTCGGCGAACCCGAGCACGCTGTCGCGGGGCAGTTCGCGGCCCTGGCTTACCACTTCGACAAACTGATCGTAGGCGTCGGACACGACGCCCTGGAGCAGGCCGCGGTCGCGGTCGGTCATCGGCCTGAACGGCGAACCGACGTCCTTGTGCTCGCGTGACTTGATGACCTCGACCGCGAGGCCGAGCTTGTCCATCGCCCGGTTGACGACCGGGAATTCCATTATGACGCCGATCGAGCCGGTCAGGGTCTGGGGACTGGCGATGATAAGGTCGCAGGGCGCGGCGATGTAGTAGCCGCCTGAGGCAGCGAGCGTGCCGAAAGAGGCGATCACCGGCTTGCCCGCTTCGCTGATGCGTCTGACTTCTACGTAGATGTCATGGGACGGGGTGACCACGCCGCCCGGGCTGTTGATGCGCAGCAGGATGCCCTTTACCATCGAGTTGGTCTCAAGCGACTTGAGCTGGCGGACGATGTCCTCTGACTCGGTGATGGCGCCTTCGACCTCGACGTAGCCGAGGCCTTTGCCGAGCGCGACAGCGCTGTCGGACCGGCCTGCGGCCCAGACCACCGCAAAGAGACCGAGCAGGACCGCGCCGAGCACGACCCCGACGACGATCAGGACGATTATCCAGTTCTTGCTCACGGGATTATGGGCCCAAGTAGATTCGAACTACTGACCCCTGCGTTATCAGCACAGTGCTCTACCACCTGAGCTATGGGCCCTTCTGCAGAATCCGACACTGCGAACCGGCCGGAAGGAGTGTGAGATGATAGGCAATCAGCCGGCCGAGTCAAGTCAGGGCCGGGGCTTGGCGCGCGGACCCTGCGGGGTGTCCTCGACAATCCAGCCGAGTTCAGCGATGCGGTCGCGCAGGCGGTCGGATTCGGCCCAGTTTCTGGCCTTGCGCGCTGCCTGACGGTCGGCGATGAGCCGGGTGACCTCTTCGGGCACGGCGGGCGACTGGGCGGCCAGCCGGTCGAGCCCGAGGCCGAGCACCCGGTCGAAATCAAGAAGCAGGGACCAGGCCGCGCCGTCCTGGCGCCGGTTGCCCTCGCTCACCAGTGTCCAGACCGCGGCGAGCGCCTGCGGGATGTTCAAGTCATCGGCGATGGCCGAGCGGAACTCGGCCGCGATGGGTTCGGTCCAGGCCGGGTCTTTGACCGGCCAGTCGCGCGCGGTGCGGCCAAAGTCAACCAGCCCGCGCAGGGAGTTGCGCGCGCCCTGCATCGACTCGGTCGTGAACGAAAGCGGCATCCGGTAGAGCGCGGTGTGGCAGAGGTAGCGGAAGTGGGCCGGTTCGAATCCCTGCTCGCTGAGCTGGGAAAGGGTGATGAGGTTGCCCTCGGACTTGCCGATGCGCCGTTCGCCGAGCGTGAGGAAAGCGTTGTGCAACCAGTAGTTCACAGTTTCGCGGCCGGTGGCGGCGTAGTTCTGGGCGCGTTCGTTGGTGTGATGGACCGGGATGTGGTCGATGCCGCCCGTGTGGATGTCGAAGGTCTCGCCGAGGTACTTGATTGACATCGCCGAGCATTCGAGGTGCCAGCCCGGAAATCCGCGGCCCCAGGGCGAGTCCCACTGCATCAGGTGTCTGGGCTGGTTGGTTATCCAGAGCGCGAAGTCGGACGGGTTGCGGCGCTCGGGGTCAACCTCGACCCGGGCCCCGGCGCGCTGTTCCTTGAGATTCAGGCGGCTGAGGTCGGCATAGCCGGGGAACCTGCCGGTGTCGAAAATCAGCCCGACCGACGTGCGGTAGGCGAAGCCGCCGGCCTCGATGCGCCTGACCAGCTCGATCATGTCGGGGATGTGGTCTGTGGCGCGGCAGACCACGTGGGGCGTGAGGATGTTCAGGCGCCCGGCATCGGCAAAGAAGGCTTGCTCATAGAAGCGGGCGATCTGCTCCGGGGTCTTGCCTTCGGCGCGCGCGCCCTTCTCCAGCTTGTCTTCGCCCGAGTCTTCATCAGATGTAAGATGGCCGACATCGGTGACGTTCATCACGTGGCGGACTTCCCATCCGAGGTATTCAAACACCCGGCGCAGGGTGTCGGAGAAGACATAGGCGCGGAAGTTGCCGATATGGGCGAACATGTAGACGGTCGGACCGCAGGTGTAGATGCCGACCCTGCCCGGCTGGACCGGGCGGAACTCGTCCTTGCGGCGGGTGAGAGTGTTGTAGAGCTTCATCGGCCGCGCATTGTAACAGGAAAGACCGGGCTGGTCAAACCGGCGGCCGGACGAGCGATGCTGCACGCAATTCAGGTATTGACAGAACGGCATATCACGATATGATGTAGTTGTGATTGATTCCACTTTCCATTTGGACCCGGAGACCTGCAGGCGTCTGGCTGACTATCTGGCTCACTTCTCTAACCCTCTGAGGCTCAGAATCATATGTCTGTTGAAAGACGGACCGCGCAAGGTTTCGGACCTTGTTGAGGCGACTGGCGAGCGCCAGTCGACCGTGTCGGGACAGCTCAAGTATCTGCTGATGACCGGCGTTCTGAGTCACGAGCGGCGCGGGGCCAATATCTTCTACTCGATCCGCGACGAACAGGCGGTGGTCGTGCTGCGGCATCTCGTGGAGACCTTCGTGCCCGAGGCGGTGGCGCGATGAGCGGGCGAGAGGTCGCTCTGCAGACGGTTGACACATTTTCGAAGATGTTCGACCTGTCGCTGACCAAGGACAAGATGATGGCGATGATGCCGGGCCTGCTGCTTTATCTTGCTCGCGAGCCGGAGATGGTCGCGCCGGTGCTGGACCGGATGCTGCCGATGATGAAGCAGATGAGCATCGAGGTGAACGACGACCTGCTCGTCGAGATGATGCCGTCGGTGGTCAAGGCGGTGGACCGGGAGCCTGCGCTCGGCGGTAAGGTGTTCGAGCGGATGGTGCCGATGATGAAGGCCTTCGGGCTGAAGATGAACCTCTACATAATGGGCAAGGTGATGGGGATGATGATGGCGATGACCCTGCGTCACCCGCGCATCATCCCGGGCATGGTGAAGTCGATGCCGCGGATGCTCTAGCGGCAGTTCGGAAAGGCGATACCCAATGGCTGAGACAATCAAGGACTGGCTGGCCGGGTTCGACAAGAAGTTCGCCGAGCTGACGCACGGCATGGTCAAGGACCTCGAGAAGTGCATCCAGTGCGGCAAGTGCACGGCCCAGTGCCCGGCGGCGAAGCTGTCGTCCTACAACCCGCGCCAGATAATCCGCGACCTGCGGATGGGCAACGTCGACAAGGTAATCTCCTCGCAGGAGCTCTGGCTCTGCTTCTTCTGCTCGGGCTGCTACGCGGTCTGCCCGCAGGACATCAACTTCCCGTTTGCGGTCGCGATGCTGCGCTACGCCGCCCTGGCCAAGGGCTACGGCTGGGAAGAGGTGAAGAAGATCAAGGACCCGTACGCGCAGGACTACTACGACACCGGGCTGTCGGTGAGCCACGTCGAGCGCAACCTCGGCATCAAGCACACGCTGGCCGCGCAGTCGGGCACGGACGGCCGCATCACCGAGATCCGCAAGCGCGCCGGCCTGCCCGAGAAGCGGGTGATATCGGACAAGGCGCTGGCCGAGATCCGGTTCATCTCGGACGCGACCGGGATGACCGACCTGTTCGACGAGATACCGAAGATGAAGTCGGTCGAGAAGAAGTGGAACTACGGCAGCGCGGCCGATATGGTCAAGATCAAGCGCGGGGCGAACCAGAAGTTCTGCGACCTCGACGAGAGCGAGGACAAGGCAGAGACCGGCGCGCCGGCCGGCAGGCAGGAGTAGCGATGCCCAGGAAATCACAGGTCGACAAGATCAAGGTCTCGGACCGGATGTTCGTGTTCCAGCCCTGCGTGGGCAACAACAAGTACCCGGGCGTCATCTCGGGGATAATGCAGGCGTTGCCGCGGCTCGGCATCGAGCCGGTCACCTCGGACGAGCAGACCTGCTGCGGCGGATTCCTTACCTTCACCAACGTGGCCCAGCCGACCAGCACGATGCCGGCGGTGGCGCGCAACCTCGCCATCGCCGAGGAGCTGAACCTCGACACCATCACGATGTGCAACGGCTGCTACACTTTCCTCACCGAGTTCGCCCACTTCATGAACGAGCGGCCGCCGGTCAAGGGCGTGGTCAACACGATACTCTCGATGATCGGTCGGGAGTACAAGGGCTCGCAGGACATCTACCACGCAATCGAGGTGTTCTACAAGATCAAGGACCGCATCCGCGAGCGGGTCGTGCGGCCGCTTGCGGGTCTGAAGTTTGCCACCCACTACGGCTGCCACTACCTCAACGGGTTCAAGAACACGGCCATCGACGACGCGTTCATGCCGACCGCGCTCGAGGAGATAATCGAGGCCTGCGGCGGCGAGGTGGTGAGCTACGGCGAAGCACGAAGCTGCTGCGGCACCGGCCTGACCCAGGTCATACTGCACAAGGAGGAGCTGTCCCTGCCCCATTCCAAGCTGAAGTTCGACAGCTTGAACGCGGCCAACCCGGATGCGGTCGTGGTTCAGTGTCCTTACTGCCTGGCCCAGCTTGACCGGATGCAGCACAAGCTCAATTCGCGCGGAGCCGCCAGCTACCACGTGCCGGTGCTGCACGTCAACCAGCTCATCGCGCTCGCGCTCGGAGCCGAACTGAACACGCTGGCGCTCGAGGCGCACGCCATCAGCTTCAAGAAGTTTCTCGCCAAGCTGCCGCCGATCGACCAGACCCGAAGCGCGAAGCTTGAGGCCCGAAAAGCGGGCGCGGAGGTGGCGGTTGGCTAAGGTCGGGGTCTTCATCTGCCACTGCGGCGTGAACATCGCGGCCACGGTCGACGTGGCGAAGGTCGCCGAGGAGGTGGCGAAGCTGCCCGAGGTCGCGTTCGCGCAGGACTACAAGTTCATGTGCTCGTCGCCCGGGCAGAACCTCGTGCGCGAGGCCATCCGCGAGCACGGCCTGAACCGGGTCGTGGTCGCGGCCTGCTCGCCCAAGATGCACCTGCCGACTTTCCAGAAGGCGGTGATGCAGGAGGGCCTGAACCCTTACCTCGTCTCGATGGCCAACATCCGCGAGCAGTGCTCGTGGGTGACCGAGGACCGCGAAGAGGCGACGGCCAAGGCGATCGACCTCGTCACGCGCCAGGTCAGGCGGGTGGCGCAGGCCGATCCGCTGGCCGACATCGACGTCGAGCTGACGCGGACCGCGCTCGTGGTCGGGGGCGGCATCGCCGGGATCCAGGCGGCGCTGGACATCGCCGACGGCGGCAGGAAGGTCATCCTCGTCGAAAGGAGCCCGTCGCTCGGGGGCAAGATGGCGATGCTCGACGAGACCTTCCCGACGCTGGACTGCTCGCAGTGCATCCTGACCCCGAAGATGGTCGAGGCGGCCCAGCACCCCAATATCACAATCCGGGTCAATTCGACGGTGACCAAACTCGACGGCTACGTCGGTAACTTCCGTGCGACAATCACCCGGCGCGCGACCTATGTCGACGAGAAGAAGTGCATCGCCTGCGGCCTGTGCCAGTCGAAGTGCCCGGCCAAGACCGCGCCCGACGAGTTCAACGCGGGACTCGGCACGCGGCCGGCAATCGCGACGCCGTTCCCGCAGGCCGTGCCAGCGGTGCCGGTCATCAACGCCGAACACTGCATCAAGCTGACCAGAGGCAAGTGCGGCGCGTGCGCCAAGATTTGCCCGACCGGCGCGGTGGACTTCGAGGACAAGGGTTCCGAGGAAACCGTCGAGGTCGGGGCGGTGGTCGCGGCGACCGGTTACCGGGAGATGAACCAGGCGGTTTACACCGAGTACGGCGGCGGCACCCTGCCCGACGTCATATCGGGCCTGCAGTTCGAGCGGCTGGTCAGCTCGACCGGGCCGACCGGGGGCAGGCTCGTGCGGCCGTCGGACGGCGCGGTGCCGAAGACGGTCGTGTTCGCCCAGTGCGTCGGCTCGCGCGACCCGTCCAAGGGCCACGCCTACTGCTCGGGGATCTGCTGCATGTACACCGCCAAGCACGCGATGCTGTACAAGCATCACGTGCCCGACGGGATGGCCTATGTCTCCTACATCGACATCCGCTCGCCGGGCAAGGACTACGAGCAGTTCATCCAGCGCGCGGTCGAGGAGGACGACGTGCGCTACATCCGCGGCCGGGTCGGCCGCATCGCGCCGCTGAAGAACGGCAGGTACCGCGTGTTCACCGAGGACTCGCTCGTGGGCCGGCCGGTGCAGATTGACGCGGACATGGTCGTGCTCGCCTGTGCGGTCGAGCCGCAGGATGAAGCGCAGACCCTTGCCCAGACGCTCGGCATCGCCTATGACGCGGACGGCTTCTACTCCGAGTCCCATCCCAAGCTCAAGCCGGTCGAGACGGCCAGCGCGGGCATCTTCCTCGCCGGCGCGTGCCAGGGCCCCAAGGACATCCCGGCGAGCGTCCAGTCGGGCAGCGCGGCCGCGTCCAAGGTGCTCGGTCTGTTCTCGAAAGAGAAGCTGCGCAAGGCACCGCAGGTCGCCGCGGTGGATGCCAATGCCTGCACCGGGTGCCTGAACTGCGCGGCGGTGTGCTACTACTCGGCCATCGAGGAGCGCAAGGCCGGGGCGCGAACCGTGGCCGGCGTGGTCGCGGGCAAGTGCCAGGGCTGCGGCGCGTGCGTCGCGACCTGCCGCAACAAGGCGGTGACCCTGGCCCAGTTCTCGGACGCCGAAGTTTTCGAGGAGATAACAGCGTGAGCGCGAACCCTGACACTCAAGCGGCGGGCAGCCAGACCGCGCCGCAGATGGCCGAGGAGCCGAAGGTGCTGGCGATACTGTGCCGCTGGTGCTCGTACGCCGGGGCCGACCTCGCCGGGACCAGCCGGTTCCAGTACCCGGCCAACGTGAGAATCGTGCAGGTGCCGTGCTCGGGCCGGGTCGACCCGACGATGGTTTTCAAGGCCTTTGTCGAAGGCTACGACGGCGTGCTGGTGTCGGGCTGCCATCCGGGCGACTGCCACTACGGCACCGGCAACTACCACGCCCGGCGCAAGCTGGCCGTGGGCCGGACCCTGCTTGAGATTGTGGGCGTGCATCCCGACCGGATGCACTTCACCTGGGTTTCGGCGGCCGAGGGCAAGCGGTTCGCCCGGGTCTGCACCGAGTTCACCAAGCGGCTCAAGGCGATGGCGGGCAAGCCCAAGACCCTCGCGCGGACAGGGGTGGCATCGTGACGAACGACGAACTGCAGGCAGGACTGAGGCAGAAGGCAAGGGAACTGCTGGCGAGCGGGGCGGTCGAGGCCGTGCTCGCCTGGCGCTACGAGCCGGCGGTCGAGGCGGTGCGGCCGGCGCTGTTCCGCAAGGGCGACAACCTCGACGAGCTGGTGTTCGACGAGCGCTGCATTCACAACCTCGCCAACTTCCTCGGGCCGATACTGGAGCGGCATTCTCGGGTCGCGGTCGTGCTCAAGGGCTGCGACGGCCGGGCGCTTTCGACGCTTGAGGTCGAGAAGAGGGTCGACCGGTCGAAGCTGGTGGTGCTGGCGCCGGCGTGCGAGGGCGTGGTGGCCAATGGCGCGCGCGCCCAGAAGTGCGACGACTGCCCGGTCAATGTCGCGCCCGGCGCAGACCACGTCATCGGCGCGCCCGCGGCCGCGCGCGACGCGGAGTTCAAGGCGCTGGAGCGCATCGAGAAGATGACGCCCGAGGAGCGCTGGCAGTTCTTCGCCGAGCAGTTCGAGAAGTGCCAGCGGTGTTACGCGTGCCGGCAGGTCTGCCCGATGTGCTACTGCGAAACCTGCATCGCCGACTCATCCGAGCCGCGCTGGATCGAGCCGTCGCGCAAGCTCTCGGCCAACACGATGTGGCACCTGGTGCGCGCGTGGCACCTGGCCGGGCGCTGTTCGGACTGCGGCGAGTGCCAGCGGGCCTGCCCCGAGGGCATCCCGATCCGGCTGCTCAACGCCGCGGTCGAGAAGCTCATCCGGGACGAGTTCGGCGTGCGGCCGGGCACGGTGCGGGGCGAGAAGCCGCCGCTGGTGACTCTGGCCAAGGACGATTCCGACGAGGTGATGGGGGAGGCGCTGTGAGCGGCTGGAAGTTTCTGAAGACCGAAGACCTCGGCCGGTTCCTCGACGAGCTTGCGGCATCGGCCGAGGTGGTCGTGCCGCAGAGGAAGGGCGCGAAGTGGGGCTGGGGCGCTTACCAGACCGGGGCCGAGGTGCGGTTGCCCGCAAGCATCATCGAGACCTCGGCCAAGGAGCTGTTTTTTCCGCGCCGGCGCACCATCGCCCGGTTCGACGCGAAGACCACCTGGAATCTCGAACCGGTCGAGGTCCCGACCGCGCCGCGGGTCGTCGTCGGGATGCACCCGTGCGACGTGGCGGCGCTTCTGCACTACGACCGCGTGTTCCTGAGCGGGACTCACCCGGACCGGCTGTATGCGGCCGAGCGCGACCGCACGCTCATCATCGGCTTGGCCTGCTCGGAGATGAAGCCGACCTGCCACTGCACCGACCGCGGGCTCGCGCCCGACTCGGAAGCCGGGATGGACGCGGTGATGGCCGAGACCGAGGGCGGCTGGCTCGTGCGCCCGACAAGCGAGCGCGGGGCCAAGCTTATCGGTTCGAAGCTGCTTGAGCCGACCGACCGACAGCCGGCAAAACGCAACTGGCCCAAGGGCAAGTTCCCGGTACCGAGTGCGGACGAGCTGCTGGCCCTGCACGACGACGAGTTCTGGACCGAGCAGGCCGACATCTGCCTGACCTGCGGCGCGTGCACCCTGGCCTGCCCGAGCTGTACCTGCTTCCTCGTGGCCGACGAGAAGCACGGCGGTGAGGGCGAGCGCGTGACCTGCTGGGATTCGTGCCAGTTTCTGTCCTACTCGCGCGAGACCAGCGGCCACAACCCGCGCCGGACCAATGCCAGCCGCCTGCGCAACCGGACCCTGGACAAGTTCTGCTACACGGTGCACCGCTACGGCGCGATGTCGTGCACCGGGTGCGGCCGCTGCGCCATCATCTGCCCGATCAAGCGCAGCTTCCCCCAGCAGGCGGCGAAGCTCGCCCGGCGGGTGAAGGAACGCGCGGCCCGCGCGGAGGTGAAGAAATGAGCCGCATCGAACTGGTGCCGCGGCCCGCGACAATCAAGCGGGTCATCGAAGAATCGGTTGACGTCAAGAGCTTCGATCTGGAGTTCGATGACGGCGCGGCGCTGTCATCCCTGCCCGGCCAGTTTGTCGAGGTCTCGCTGCAGGGGCACGGCGAGTCGACCTTCGCGGTCAGCCGGCTCGAGCCCGGCGGCAAGAGCTTCCAGGTCTCGGTCAAGCGGATGGGTCATCTCACCAAAGCCCTGCACCGCGCGACCGCGGGCGAGAAGGTCGGAGTGCGCGGGCCCTACGGCAAGCCGTTTCCGGTCGAGAGCTGGAAGGGCAGGGACGTGGTCATCATCGGCGGCGGTATCGGGCTGGCGCCCCTGCGGCCGGTCGTCGACTGGCTGACCGAGCACCGCGGCGACTACGCCGGCATCGAGATAGTCTTCGGCGCGCGCACCCCGGGCGACATGCTCTTCGGCGCCGACCTCGCGCAGTGGAGCAAGGATCCGGGCATCAAGCTCACCCGGTCAATCGACACCGAGTGCGTCGGGTGGGACGGCTGCGTCGGGCTGCTGCCCAATGTCGTGCGCGACCTCAAGCTCAAACCGGACAACCGCATCGCGGTGGTCTGCGGCCCGCCGGTGATGATCAAGTTCACGGCGGCGGTGCTGAAAGAGCTGGGATTCGCCGACGAGCAGGTCTACACCACGCTCGAGGCCAAGATGCAGTGCGGCATCGGCCAGTGCGGCCGGTGCAACATCGGGGCCAGGCTCATCTGCAAGGACGGCCCGGTCTTCACTCTGGCCGAGATACCGGCCGGCACGCTCTAGACCGGCTGTTGACAGCGGCGGCGGTCGAACGCATCATAAGGCCGTGAGCAATCAGTCAAAACACCTTCATCACGGCGCGTGCCAGCAGCTCGCCGAGTACATGGCCCACTTTTCGAGCCCGCTGCGCATTCACATTATCTGCCTGCTGGCCGACGGCCCGCGCAATGTCACCGAACTGGTCGAGGCGACCGGCGAGCGCCAGTCGACCCTGTCGGGCCATCTCAAGTACCTGCTGACCAGGGGCATCCTGAGCCAGGAGCGGCGCGGCGTCAAAGTCTTCTACTCGGTGCGCGACCCGCGGGCCGTGGCCCTGCTCAGCGGCTCGGCCGAAGTGCTCGGCGTCAGGCCCGAAACCGGGCTGCGCTAGCCGGCCAGCAGGTCGGCCAGTTTCCCGGCCCAGGCGTCGATTTCTGTCCAGTTGCGGAAGTCGCCGGGCTTGGCCTTGAGCATCTTCATTATCTGCCGTTCAAGGAAGCCGGCCCGCTGCGGGTCGTAGGCCCCGGCGAACGCGGCCTCGGCCGCGGGCTTGACCAGCGCGCGAATCGGCTCGAGGTAGCCCATTGCCGTGGCGCAGTTGGCCTCGGTCGGGTCGGACATCGCAAGGCACACGACGAACGCGGCGAAGGGGCGCGCGGAGAGCGCGGCCTGATGGCGCTGGGCGAACTTGAGCGCATCGGGCATCAGCTTGCCGGCGCGCACCGGCGAGCCCAGTACCACGGCGCGGTAGCCGGCCGGGTCCTTCACTTCCTTCACTGGCTTGACCTCGGCGGCGACACCGCGGGCCTTGAGCTCGGCGGCAATCCGTTCGGCGATCCCGGCGGTTGAGCCGCCGCGGGTGGCATAGGTGACAAGTACTGGCTGGTTCATTGGCTGATTATCGGCGGGCCGGGCGAGAGGGTCAAGCTGCGAGAGCGACAAGGCGTCGTGTCATCGCAAACCACCCGAGCGCGGGAATGAGTCGGAACAGCCGGGCCGGCGGTCGGATTCAGAGTTGTGACCTAAGTCAGCCCGAGCCCTGGACTGAGACAAGCCCCGGTTGTCGGGTTCCGAGTTGCGGGCCGAAGAGTCCTGCGAGTTGCGCCGGGCAAAGCCGCGAGGGAGGCCGTGGGGTAGGCGGGGGAGTCACAAAGGCCCAAAATCCTGTAAGTCCCTCTAATGCAGGCGAAAAACCCGGCCCGCGTGTCCGTCGGTTCTTAGCATCACGGTTACAGCTCTGGCCTTCCCGCAACTGCGCGGTCTCAGCGGCGTCAGGTGCCTTTGCCACTTGCCGAGGGCGGCGGATTGCCCCCGCCCTAAGCCTTCACTTCTTGCTAGAATCCGAGTTGGCCGCTTCTCTTTCCCTCCGTGTACCCGGCCAGCATCAGCCGCAGTGCTGCCTCGGGATCGATGCTCGGCCGACCGTTGTCGGCGCAATAACAGTCAGCGACCTCCTGCCTAAGCCAGGACAGGTCCAACACGCCGTCCACGCGCTTGAGTATGTGGTCGTCAGGCACCAGTTCCCGCAACGGGCAGGCAACAAAGATGTCCTCGCACCAGCGATCCTGATTGCCTACCATTGTCCGCCGGGTCCCATCAGTTGCCGCTTCATACCCCTTTAGACGCAGCAACCGTCAGAATGTTGTCAAGACTTTTTCAACAGCCCCAGTGTCCCGGGTTTCAGAGTTGACGACGATGCCCGCTCTGATCGTATCGAGCAGGGCAGGTAGAAGGGTCAATCGCGACGACTCTACTTTTCCTATTGTCAAACGACCGCCTTCGGGAAGAGATTTTGTATTCCGCCTGAGCGACGCGGACCCCGCAGGCAAAGGAGGGTCGCACGCACAGATGGGCTGTCGGTCTGCGAACCCTGATAGTTCGCGTTTCGGTATCTGGGTAAACTGATCCACCTATCTTCGGGCTGAGCCTGCCAGCGTATTCCATCCAACCAGTCCAGACTTGGTCCGAAGTGCTGAGTGGACGGATCACAACCTCATCAATCATGCACTCCTCGCCGGCCGGCGCTGTCGCGGTGAGATTCCCGTAAAAGCGCTTCAGTGTTACTGACGGCTCGAAGCACGAGTATGAGCGCACATACTTCACATCCAAGATCGAGTTGCCTGGGCTTGAAGCCTGGATAGGGTCAGCCTGCAGCAGCAGAGCCGCGAGTACCCGCGCGAACCTCCCAGGGCCATCCGCTCCCTGTGAACAGACCGTGAAGTCGGCGAGAGACTCCATAGCCTCGCCCTTAATCGCGCCCGGCTCAGCAGTGTGTAGCGCATACCCGACAGATACTGGGTCATTGTCTTTGCCCAAGTATCCACCCCTCGACTCGGCCATTCGGTGTCTGTCGAACGTCGACACCGGGCAGAAGCGTAACCAAGCGCAGTCATCCGCAGGCCCTGCGCTGCTGCAGTCCAAGCCCAAGAGACTCTCGACCGTTCGCAGATCCACCGTCTTGCCGCCACTACCTGTATGGCGGGTGCGTATGAGGGACCGACGAAGAAAGGCCATTGGGCGCTCATAACACCCAGCCACGAGCGTTGCCTGAGCGAAGAAACAGAACCTCCCGCCCCGCGTGTAGGCCGAACGGTAGTCGTGGAAATTGACAGGGCACTCAGCAGCATTCGTGTGGCCATAGCTCAACCCCGCAAGACGGAGGCACAGATCCAGTAACCCACCAGGGCGATCGTAGGTGCACAAGGAGATCTCCACGGGCCGCGGATTGAGAGCTGTCTCCGTGAGGCCAAGGTAGACCTCTCGCAGATCATCATAAAGGTCAACACAAGTATTGGTGACCGACGTTGGAGCACAGAGTGACT